>JAUHYI010000050.1 GCA_030426385.1 Phycisphaerae bacterium | reverse complement strand
CATTGGTGCGTTTATATTTGGCCGAAGGATCGTTACTGGAACGCCGAGGCATCGCCGTCGGAAACTGATATCGTTGCCAACGCACCCGACTGCAACGCCAGCGTTATCACCGATACCGAACTGCATCACCCTACCATCAAACCATATTCGAACATTTCTTCAGGGCAGGCAGTGGACATGTTATGCTCGTCATGTACACGGGGTTGCGCTTGTGGTTGCCATCTGGATGGAGACATTCCCAAGGTGCACCACACGTTTCGCCATGACGAAAATCCTCTTCGCGAAGATTCTGAATGTAATCCTTTGCCAATTTTGAAGCGGCTTGAGAATCCACCCGTGCTATCGCGTAGCACACCCAACCCGTTGGCGTGGCCCAATACGCGCCGTTCTGATATTCATTCTTGGGAAATGTTTGACTGCCATTGATACATTGCTCCCAGGCTGTCGATTGACTGTGGTCATCCGTGGTGCGGACGTGCCGTATGTATCCACGATGAGATATCGTCTGGTTTAGATACGCTTCTCGCAGGGCCAGAGAAATTTCGTCCGCCACTTTTTTGTCAAACAGATTGATATAAACCCCATAGGCGGATCCCCACACATCGGGCTGCGCACTCAAACCCGTGGTCGCTTCGAACAAACCGCGTTTCATGCCGAACACGCGCGGAATGTTTCGTCGAAGACGATCAGCCATTGCCTTATACCACATGGCTTTGCCCGGATCATTGCAATATTTTTTCGAAAGCTCTGTCATCTCCAACGCCGATTGGTATTTGAGAATCGAGCAAAACAACAAAGCACCCGTTTGAAAAACCGAATCACAAAATCCAAACGAAACACCACGCAAATCCTCTGTACAGCAAACCACACCTGATTCATCATCTGACGGCACCGCTCTGAACGCACGTTCTAAACGGTCAAATAGGGAAACGCCATTGACATCACGACTCAATATTTCACCCCGACCTGAACTCATCACAAACTGCCAGGCTATGTGGATGAAATAAAAATGGTCATCCAAGGCAGGCAATTCGCCCCACCGCCCGCCTTGCAAATGCGCATCGTCAAGCGTACCGGGAAAATAAATCGGCCGATTGCTAAGCGTAATGTGATCCGGGATGCTTCCATCTGGCACAAAACTTCCAGATGGCACCATCATGGCCCCGTCTTGTTGATGAGTGGCTGTAAGAATGAGCGCATGCTCTTGCTCATCCAACGAGATCAACCCCGACTCCAACGACATGGCAAAGTCTCTAATCCAAAACGCGGGATAACACGCGCGCCCGCCAGGCCGAACCAGTGTTCCCCCTGTTTGATTGAGCCCCATTGACGAACCCGATATCATTTCGCCAGCTTCAATCCGTGACGCTTGAACAACATCGGCCGCGAGGTTTTCAAGATAGGCCAAATCCTCACTGGAAATCAAAACCACTTGCATATCCTTTTGATCCACGTAGGTTGAGCGCAATAACCGGCCATCACAATCATCTCAATTTCGCGTTAGTCACAAAACTGGAGTCTATCAATTTTATATAAACACAAACGTGTCAATCACCGAGCACGATCCGTAACAATTTCAACGCATGGCCATCGAGCTGCAATTGCAATGGTGTCGCCGCAGGGGTTGGCAGGCCTGTTGCCGTGTCAATCCATGACGCGTCACCCATGCAAGGCAACGCCAACGGCGTATCAATCGGCTCCACACATTCATTGTGAAACATGTACCAATGCGCCTCGTGCTTAATGACGTGGCGCACCCGCAAGCCCGAATATGCCGGATCAACTTGTACATCGGGTCGACACAATTGACGCAACGCTCGCAAATCCACACCATGGATCAAGCGTCCCTGCTTAGCCAGTTCATCCATTCGGACTTTTTGATCTGGCGTACGTCGGCCCAAACCATCATCGATCACAGCTCGGTATTGCATGCCAGCCACCATCACACCCGCGTCAGTAACTTCGGCCTGTTCGAGAAAATCCAGTTCGAGGTAATTGAAATCGATTTGATTCTGAAACAACACCTCGGCCGCGTGCCATGGACAATGATCCGGATCCGTAAGAATCGCAACGTCGCAAACATGTGTGCTGTTCGTGTTCAAGTCGGATAACCGGGCACAGTGATCCGCGAAAGGCTTGAACTCTTGCCACCATGGGCTATGTATACCTAACTGCGGTGGGCGTTCGTCGCGACGGTGACCACGCACTGAATAGTAAAATGCATGCGGGATCAGCATATTCACGCCGCGTACGAGACACCAATCCGCTAACCACTTCACTTCTTCATGGGTTGTTTCATGGCCGTACGCACCGGCAAACTCATTGCTATTGCGTGTAAGTTGACGGTGAATCATAGCGCTACTGGAACACTTGGCCTGCGTTGATTCGGCACCTTGAAGTGCGCTCGGTTGATCCATGGCCACCACACGCCAGACAAGGTCCTGGCCCGGTACATGAAAATATTTCTGCACCCCAATCTGATCGCCCTCTGCCGGATGACCACACAAGGCAATGTCATGCGACTGACACCAATGCGATAACGGGGCATACCATGTTTCTTCCAAGCGGCGATTAATCGCCCACAAATAATCACGGCGATAGCGATGAACATCTGCCCAGTCATCAAACCAGAGTTTGGGCAAGTGTGGTTGAAAGTCATAACCCAACAAGCGATTCAAGTGCTCCAGAATTCCTGTCGTGCCAGGATAGACCCCCTCTTCGCGACATCGGCCCAGCGTGTTCGGCTCATCGGTAAACATGCCAATCACGGTACTGCCGAAGTATTCCTGCAGCACGTGGAAATATTTTTCATACACCAACTCGATAAATTTCGCCGTGCTGGCCGGGTTAAGAATATCGGCCATGGCAGGTTCATCTTCGTGGGGACCGTCCTCAATATAGTGCAGTCCACGAATACAAGCATCCACCGGCCGATCAATGACATGAAACATCTCGCCTTGGCGCTCAAATGCAAACAGGCTTTGCTCGGATGTGTCGTTGCGACTTAGCGCCAAACAACGACATGCTAATGCGGGACTGGCTGCAACAACTTGACCGCAGGACGATCCGCTTGGATACATGCCTTCATCGTAAAGTATGACGCGCATATCGCGCGTCGCCGCCTCTTCCACTGCGAAACGGACATAGTCAAGCAACTCAGGCGACATCCAACCAAGCTCGCGTGGTAAGCCAACACGAGGATGAATCACAAAACCATACACGCCGCTTGATTCGAACATTTCAATCTGCGAACGCAGCGTGTCGTGATTTAACCTATCGTTCCAAAACCAAAACGGCATCAAGGTGCTTCGGCGATCCACAGGCAAAGCATCGCTTAGCACGCGCGGCCGCGACGTTTTTTGCGCATAGAAATGAGATACGGATTCAGCTTGTTGGGTGAGTATTGACATAATTTTGGCTGACTACTCGGCTATTCCAGGATCAGCAGCCACCCCTTACCACGTTCCACAGGTATTGGGTCAGTGACCTTAAACACCTGTTCGTCTTGAAAATGTTCGATCGCCGGAGCCCGCAACGTCGCGTGTCGCGGATCGATACCCAATGCTTCCCAATCGACGTTGAGATGAATCCCATCCACGCCAGCCGATACTTCTTGATGATGATCTCCCGCTACTTCACGTGTCGATGTCTTCGATGAAGTAAGTGCGATGCGCCCAAAACCAGCGGCATCGTCATAACGCGTTTTGACTGGCGACCATGAGCTGTGCTTATCAACTGACGAATAATTATTTCGACAGACATTCAAGCCGACGCGTTGGCCTTCTGAAATATTTGATAAACCCAGCGACCCAAGCGGCACACGAATTTCACCTTCCCAAAAACCTTCTTGCACCGAAGTCTTGTAAAGCCAATTCGCATTCCATGAAGTATTGCCGCTGCGCAAGTCCGAAAAGACACCCATGCTGTTGCCGATGAACTGGATTGACACGGGCTTAGACAGATCGGGTTGAATCAGTAGCTCTACCGAATCATCGCGCCACAGTTTGCCATCCCGTCGTTTTTCATTCGCACGCAATTGGGTTGTGTCGCCGTAACAACGGAATGCAACGTACAAATATTCCGCGTCATAGGTGACATAAGCCTGCGTCTGTTGCCCAGCTAATTGAGTCGTTTTCAATTTATAGAAATTCATTAACCGCGCGGCCTCGTCCCATTCTGCGTCACGCAATACTCCATCAGTTTGTATCGCCCCATCGCGGGAATCCGATACAGAAACCTGACGACGCGACTCGTTTGCCCAACTGGCCAGTGAGATTAAAGTCTGCCCTTCTTTGGTATAGACGGTGGCAAGGACGTCGGGGTGATCCGTTTTCACCGGGCAATCAGCCGACCAATAGCCATGCATCTTCGCATCTTGGATGCCGAATTGATCCCAGAATTTCCACATGCCCGGTTGCGATTCGTGTAGCCGACATGACATGCCGTAGATCATGCTGCGATAAGGATTCACATTATCCCGATGGTTCAAGGCCTCGCCGGTCAGGCCGAACGGCAAGCCGGACATCTCGATCAACCAATAGTCGGGCGATGTGTTGTAATCAAAATATTCGCCGTACCACAGGTAATCAAGATACGGAAATATTTCCATATCCAAGTTCGCTGAACTGATGCGCTGATCCAGATAGCGATAATTGTCACCGCTATGTAAATAGATGCGCGAATCGGGATTGTTGCGTTCCATGATTCTTGCGATGCGCTTCATCACGTTGCGATCGAAATTCGTCCCGTCAAAATACAGGCCATCGAATTGTGTTTTTTTCAACAACCAGTCAAGGCCTTCCAAGTAATAATTATTCCAACGCGAACTACCGTTGATCGCGATCGCCGCATCGGTCACGCCGTCCGGCAACCCGGGCTTTCGCCACGCGGGCACATAGCCTTCGGCCAAGTGCTCCCGCAACCACGGATAACCACCACCAGCTTTCGACATCGAAGCCTGATCGTTGAGGTAAACCAGATGCTCATCCTGTTTGATGACCTCGTCGCCGAGGGCTTTTAACGCCCATAGCTCCGTCGCGTGATTGCTCAGCTCTCGAATCGTGTAATAGAGATCCACCCCCATCCCAATTTTTTTACTATGACGAATAATGCCGGCCAACTCATCCGTATTCAGAAATGGATAGTTAATAAACCGATTGCCTGCGTGCGAATGGTGCACGTGAAAAATATTGGCACCCTCGATCATTTTTCGCCAAGGGTAACTGACGCGCCAATTCCAATGTTCGCCATTGATCGGCTTGAATGGTGTGATCAGGAATCGAAATTCGAACACCAACTTTTCGCCAAACCCAACACGCCGAGCACCAGTGCGCGTGTCCACAAGTACGGCCGTTGCATCCTCGGTGATATCACACTTGCCTTGGCCGCCGTTGTGCCATGACTCGGGAATCCCATCACGATGTAATGACAATTCTCGCCCCAGCGATTCACCCAACTTTAATTGCAAGCCCGCATCAACATCTCCCAGCCACACCATGTTGTCAGCACGATCAACATCCCAAGACCACGACCATGCCGTCGGCCTATACCCACCGCGTTTACCCATACCCATCAGATACGGAACGGCCTCACGAACAAACGGAACAGCCAGGCCGATGTCATCAACATTCACATCACGTTTGGCAACCAGCGTTATCTGGTATTTCAATTGCCCATCGAACTCCATTGTGACGCGGTTGTTAAATTCAAACCACTTGTTTTCTGCTTTGTATTGTCGTTCAACCAACCCCGGACCGCGCCGCAGCCACTGCGATTGTTTGTTAACCCAGGGGCTTTCGCCCAAGGCGTAATCAATGTTTAAAGCGACCGCCCTATCCAATAATTCTTTTTCATTGCTAACGATGCTGATGGGAAACCCCATGTCGCTAAACGTCACGCTTCGGTTAAGACATGACACCCGATCACCGTCAACAACCAAAGGCGTAAATGGCGATAGCAACACATCATCATCCGACGCGATGTCGGAATTCAACCAACGCAAACGCGACATACGCCAAAGGTCGTCGTCCCCGCTATTGGGCAACGTCGATCCTGCGATATTGAGCGCCACGTTAATTTCTTCTGGCGGTGCATTGCCGGGCTGAATTGTTATCGTCGCCGCATATCGGCCTGATGCGTCTTCTGGAATCTGAAGGCCAACCCATACAGGGCAAACCGTTTCCTTCGCCACGTTAAATGTTTTATGACGCACCACGCCAAGCTTGTCCGCATAGCCAGAATTGATGCAGACAAATGATGATGAGGGTATATCTTCAGCTCCATCCAAACTCACAAGCGAACCGAAGGCGAGTTGCACTTCATTTACGTCTTGTGCTGTCGCAAACAGTCCGAGCTGAAACACAAAGTATTCACCCGGCTGCGCATTACCCGCAAACTGATTGTTTGGACCTCGCTCAATCCATGATATCGGAAGCTCATGACGCATCCGTATCATCCGGTCCCGTGTTTCAGGGAACAACAAATATTGCTTGTCGGCATGGCTACGAATCAGGCGATCAGTTTCCGCGCTGGTCGCGGGTACTTCCATCGGATCAAAGCGATCAAACGCTGTGCGTGCTTGAATCTCGACGAGGTTGGCTTTTTGAAATGTTCGCGATACGCGATTATGACGAACATCATTGGCCAACTTGTGCTTTTTGAGCCAGTGCGGATCGGCGGTTTCTTCAACCGGGTAATACGTCCCGGCATCATCATATGACGTCACGCCGGGACTGTACGGCAAATAGTAAACGGCATATTCACCGGGCACCGTTTGTGGCTGAAACACCAAGTCAGCATACTCGCGACGGATATCCATGCGGGACACATTGCGAACCCGCTTGCCCGTGGTCATGTCATAAACCCGCACATCAATGGCTTGCGGATTTTTATCCCGCCGACGCCAGGGAATGTGCGCCCATACCGCATCGGCTGATTCATCAACCCGAAGTACGGCACGATGATTCCCATACCCGTCTTCGGGCCACGACCCTACACCATACTGAGCCACGCCTACCGAATTAACATCGCGCCCAATGGCCTGACCGATCCCGACCAAGCTCAGCGTTGCGATCGCCCATAATGGAATCGCCCACCGACACGTCAATCTCATCATTAATAAAGTACGAGCCATTGACTTCACACTTTCCGACCGGCTAGTCACGACAGGCAAATCCAGAATGACATCTCAGACATAAGCCGTATTGGCTAGGGCAAACCATTCCCATCCAGCGCCACCACGGCAGCGAAACGGGCTGATGTGGTCACGCTATACGTCATCCTTTTTTCTGATGCGCATCATTCCGATCGTCGCAGCAACCGCAGCCATCATGCTCATTGAGCCGGGCTCGGGCACGGTGGGCGTGGTTACCGTGATGTTATCCAATCGCGCTGTCTGTCCCGTGTAGTTGCCCGTGTGGTACACCGACATCAAAAGCCCGCCACCGTCGCCAATGTACTCACCATCGCCGCTGCCAATCGCAAGCATTTGCGTCACTGTTGTGCCTGGGCCAACCCGCGGTGCCGCCGTGAAGTCCAGCGTCAGACCTGACTCTGTTTCAATAACGTCTAATGTCAGCGTGTACCACGCCCCACTCACAAATCCGGATGAGTTCGTGTTCCACATCACTGTGCCTGTGCTGCGATTCGTGATCGAGAAGTTGGAGTACGTGTTGATCAAGTACCACCGAACCGTATATCCGGTATCCGCAAGGCCGCTGCCACCAACGCCACCATCGGATAACACCGTGAACTCGACCATCGTGTGTACGTTATTGCCGTCGGTATCACCATTGGCAAGATACGCATCTGCACTGAGCGAAAACGTACGATCCGTAAAGGCTGTCTTGTTCCCAAAGGTCAGCGTCTGGTTCGGCGCGTGATAACTTTCCTTGTTCGTCTGAACTTCCAACTCATCGCTGGGCGTGTCATATGTGATGTATGAAACACCTGGAAAAACAGCGTTGTAGTCGGTCGGCGTCGCGGTTACCTGGTAAAGAACATCCCAGTTCTCCGTCACCACACCACTGAAATCCTCATCAATCACCACATCACCACGTGATGGCAAAACGACCATCGACATCATCACGACCAACACAAACAAGCCTGTTAACGTTTTCATCTTTTAGCTCCTAAAAAAAGTTCTCCCCCACCCTTCGCCTTAAAATTTACAGACACGTCCCCCCCATCTTGATGACGCACCTTCACGCCATCGCATTTCTTACCCTCCATTCATTCAGGTTTTCCGCCAGACATGTTCCTTTGACTGATGCATCTCAATAGCACACCTACTTCACTCGCTTTCAATACGACCAATACTCCAACGTCAATGCCGACTCAGGATCCTGTAGCGCCGCATGTCCATCGGCAAATAGAAAATTCGAGCCCCCTTTGTGGTATCGCGATTCAACGGGCACATAAACCCCGGGCGATACCGTCCACCAGCCCGCAAGGTAGTAGTAATAATTGATCATGCAGCCAGGCTGATTCATCAAACGAATATTCCACGGCGCATACCACTCGGCCACCATAAATAATTTTGACGGTGCAAACGGCAACGTGGTCACATCCACATAATCCCGATAGTCGTAATACGGCGGATACGCAACCATCGAATAACTCCGACGACGGCCATAATCGCGAACCACTTCATCCACCGGACACTGAAAAACATCCACCGTCAGATCAATACCATCACTCGCCGATGGAAGTTCCGGAATCACAAACCCCACATAGTCACCCAGCGCCCGATCCCACGTTCGCATATCCGGCTGCCCTTCGTGCCACGAAGGGCTCGGACGAAGACCATCATGATCAACCCCGTATGCGGCCAAAGCGATACCCAGCTGGCGCTGATTCGACAAACATATCGCCTGCTTGGCCACCGAACGCGCTCCACTTAACGCAGGCAACAAGATCGCCAACAGCAGTGCGATGATCGACAACACCACCAACAACTCAATCAAAGTAAAACCCCCACCCCATCTGCCACGCCGCACTAAAACACGTCCCGCCAATGTTTGCTGTTTCAATATTTGCTGCTCCACAAAAAACTCCCTGCTAGACAACATCAACCCAACAAACACAACTCTGCCAACATGACAATCACAATGGTACACAATAATTCAATAATTTCAAGACATTTTATTGAAATATTCAAATTTTACCCGCACCGACTTATCGGCTGCGCTATATCTCGTACAAACGACACTGAATCGCCTATGCGACTTTGCCCAAAAACCACCCTCAGAAATTTGAAAATTTCAAATTTTGTGCTAAACTGATGCCAGACGAATGGTCATGCAAACCACGCGTCTCCCGTTTTCGAGCCAGCACTCCGAGACGGTTTACCCAATTTGGGATGTACACTGACCACCAACATGACCCCAGCGGAGACCGGTACCTTGGCCGCAAAAACCAAAACACGACTAAAAGACATTGCCAAGTACACGGACTTCTCGATTGCTACGGTATCGATGGCCTTGGCGGGACACCCCAACATCAACGAAGAGACGCGGCGAACAGTCCACATTGCCAGCAAAAAACTTGGCTACAACAAAACGTCGCACGTCGCCGTCCCGCCCAAAAACACTACCCCGCAAACACAAGAGCGCCGCTTCGGCTACCTCCTGGTTGGCAATCGCCTTGACGATGAATCGAAAGCGATCTTTGCCCACGCGCTGGCAAGCGAGGCCATGAAATCCAAAATACGGTTCGAGCTCTTTGCCATTGAAGACATTGAGAACTCAAGCAAGTTATGCATGCAAGCGATCGAGTATGCCAGCGACCTGGACGGCATCATTGTTTCTTTTGCAAAAAAATCAGATCCCACATTGATCTCAAAGCTCAGCGAGATGAGTTTTCCTTTTGTACTCATCGGCCATTTATCAGCGCAGGACGAACAGAACCTAAGCAACAACTGCGAAGTCGTCGCATACAGTTGCCTCGATATGGGACAGGCCGCGGTGGAGTACCTGCATAAGCATGGCCACACACGAATCGGATTTGTGTCAGAGCTTGTGCCCCCAGGCATGGCACATGATCGCTGGTTGTCCGGCTATCAATTGGCGCAAGTGCGTAAGAACCTGCCTCTTTCGAATCAGTGGGTACACATCGCTGGCAAAACATTTGCAGGCGGTGGCCCCGCTGCTGAAGCCATGACACAACTGCCGGAAGCAGAGCGACCGACCGCTTACATCGTGCCCGATGTCAGAACAGCCTCATCGTTCATCAATGCGATGAAGGAAAAGAAAATCAAGCTTGATGAAAAATCTATCGTCATGGGCGGCGACCGCGATGTAGCACGCAGCCATCGCCTCGACACGTTCCCTCTGATGTCTATCGATCACGACAACATGGCCGCGCTGAGCTTTAGAAGACTGAACAGTCTATGCACGACGCCCGGCCCTTGCTCATCCGTTTCGCTCGTTCCATTTGTTAAATTCAACATGGACTAACGCGCTGGGCATCCAAACAATCCAACAAACTTCCTGGCTGCTATCCAGCCAGTAAAGCTTAACCAAACACGCGATTGATGGATTCCAGATACCCGTATCCATGCTCGATATCCGGCTCAAGATACGTCCCTTCCGTCCATTCGTTCCACGCATTAATCACAAGCATTTTAGTTTTTAAATTGGACTGCTTATCCAGATAATCTTTCGCTTTGGCAAGATTTTCGCCGAATGCGGCAGGCGTGTTGCCATCAATGATGTATCGGAACGGATTACCCATATCGATGAACTTGTCTTCGTGATATATCCTCGGACTCGGATCCCATCCAATGCTAACCGTCGGGTAGTAATCACAGGCATACTTCGCTGCGGCACTCGGCCAATATTCAATTGCGTTCTGACTCACGTAATCGTAAGGCGTAGTCGGAAACCGATTCAGCTCAACGTGATGCACCCACACATATGACGTCACACTATCGATACACAATCGGCGGATCATCTCATTGGGATCGCCGCCCTCAGGTGTTGACAGATCCAAACCTCGGTCAATCGCATTGATGTGCAATGCCAACCCTTGCTTTTCCACACGTTCGCGGAACAGGTCGAGCATAGCCGCCATGACATCCACCCCACCCAGTCCGTCGATCAACGTGTGCAGTTCGTAGATTGAAAAATAACACTTGTTATCGATCTTGAAATATGCACTGTCCGAAAAATAATTTTCGATCACGTGATCGATGACCGTTTCAAATGTCTTTGGCGCAACCTTCCCAGGGAAAAGCATTTTTGCGGGCTGGCCGACGCGGGCTGGATGCATGTCAAACCAATTATGATTCGCCCACATGAGCGAGAACTTGATGTCGTCCTTATTGTCCGCTTTCAGAAACCCGTTCTGCAGACACCCTTCAAGGAATGGGCCATCGTCGTACCAATACCAATCGAAGATGAGATGCGTCACGCCATGATCGCGCGCTGCCTGAATTTTTTTAGCCATCACGCGCGGGTCCGATTCATCCTCATGACCCCACAACGGTTCCTTCGGCTGCACATGGCCGGGATAACGCGGGACGGCGTTTTTCACCACGTCCCACTCGGTCCAACCGGGATGATGCACCTTCGCATTCCTCGAGTCCGGATGATAATTCGGAAAGTAGTATGCACTGACTTCATATTTTTGCGACATCAAATATTCCTCACCCCCCCACTTTCCCCCCCACACACTGCCCCCCCACTGCCCCCCATCTTTCCCCCCACTCTCCATCCACGACTCTCCGCAAGCCACCCCACGCGCCACGTTCTCGCCAGGCATTCACGCCCACCGACGGGCTCGCAAACCTGCCCACACGACACGCCGCCCAACAATACACAACAGCCCAGTATTTTCAAGCAAATTGTTGAAATTTTCAATTTTATTGTCCGAGGCCACCGGCTTTTATACCAGAATATTGTGACAGCTACATAAAAACCGCACAAAAAATAGTTTTAAAACACCAAAAAGCACTCTTTGGAATGTCGCCCCCCTCTCTGTTGGATTTGAAATTTTCAAACCGCAGCGACGCTGCTCCAGCCACATGACCAGGTCTTACCACGCATTGGCACAAGCTCTCTGTCTAAAAAACAGGGTTGAAAATACAGCACGCCAATAATCTGCGACGTCAGCCTAAAAAAGAATCACACGGCAATCCCAGTCGCTCGATTCGTAGACGGAACAAAATGCTCAATATCGACAAGCCCAAACGGCGTCGTCTTGGTCAAGTCAATGGGTATTGTTCGTTCGCATGCCTCAACCACTCCTTGCTGACACCCGAGGAATTTATCAATCGCGTCTCATGGTGACGCCGTGCTTACCGTTCAAATTAATGAGGCACTTCTCAAACGTTAACTCGGCACATGGAGATTCACTGCACCGATAATGGGCTAGCATGGAGGCCACCTATCACGCTCAGTTAAGACTCGCCAACAAGTAGAGGCGTGGGTATCCTTCCACAGCATCGATTGGCTCCGACCGCGTTATCACGATCTGGCACGAAGGCCATGAACCCAATGTCATATTACAGCAAACCGTTTGGGGATTTGCACAGACAATCGCAGGTCAACTTATCTCAGTGCCGCGATCACATTTCAACTGTTCGTGACCACGCAGCGAATAAGTTTTTACCACGACGTTAACGCAGCACGCTTATCAAATCCTTGATCAGTCGCTTCGACTTCAGAACGTTGTGGTTGTTGGGCTATTATTGTCCGCAACTGATCCGGCGACATCGAGACGCTGGTCGTGCTGTTGCGATCACGCAAATACGCTAGACACATTTGCAACAAATGGTCCGACGCGGGATCGTCGGGATTCATGCCAAGACTGCAGACCAGCAACAATCCCTCACCCACACGCAGCTCAAAAAGGGCCGCTTGCTTGCTTGCATCTTTAAACGAACTAACCACTTCTATGATTGGCTTGAATGGAAGGCCAAGCGTATCAAATGCCACCGCCTCGCCTTGGTCAAGCATGCTTTGAAAATTCCAATCACAGAACCCCGCATGCGGAAGCTGACGCGTGATTGGATGGTCATGAATACATGTCGCAAGATTGCCAACCGTTCGGCCCGCGCAGGAAATCTGAAACGTCGTCACGCTGGATGGAAATGGATGCGACCCCAACAATAATATGCGTTCACCCTTTTCGAGTGATTTAACATCGCTGTCTTTCAAGGTTGATACAACACGCACCTGCGTGGGGGCTTGGTCGCTTGCGGCATCTTCCAATTCTTGCGCGTTTGCCGTATCCTTCGACAACTCAGGCCAACGCGTGCGCAGCGAGTCGTCTACATGGACATACGGCATCGAAGAACTGACCGCAGGGTAAACCCATAGCGACCACTGATTATTAATAACCAGATTGCTACCCGTGAGACGCACATCGAGTGACAATGCCTCTGCTTCTGCGACATCAGGGGCCGTAAATTCCACGTGTCCCAATTCGTTCACGTCGCCGTTCACGAGATTGTTTAAATTCCATTGGCCGTTGTCACGCACATCTCCACACGAATCGCGCAGATGCCATTCGATGCGCACCGGGCCGATGGGTTTATCTTCAAAGATAGACGCCAGCACAGCCCCACGCCAGGATTCACCACTGCGGCAGGTCCATCGCTGATCATGATCCAAGAGCAACACACTCGACGCGTTATATCGCCGAACATCTTCTGCTGTTTCGCCCACCTTCAATTCATAAAATTCATTCATGATCCCACACGGATATCCTGTGCGGTGCCAATGAAAATCGATGGCTCCGAGCAAGTCATACCCCGCCAATCGGCGACATCGACGTGCCGCTTCCAACGCATATTTTCGATGCCTTTGGGCCCATGCACAAGAGTTGGCATAGTACTCCGCTGCGCGATGTTCCAGGCCACGCTCCTGAAGGTGATGCCGAACCTTGCTATAAAGCTCATCGCCAATTCGCGTATCGCGGTAACGGTGCTCAAGGCTTAGATCAAGATACGTGCCGTGAATTCCCAACTCATGCGATAAGCATGGCCGTTCGTAGGGCTCGAGTCGTTGATTGATGGTCGCCGCATCGCCTGCAGAACTGCTGTAACTCAATTGCCCCCATGAAAACTGACCAAAGCAATCACTAAAAGCTTTGATGCGCTCCAATCGGCGCGTGTTACGCAAATAGGGTTCGCTGACTGCGTCTTCCCCAAGATCTGTGTCGTTCCAACCATACTCAATTCCACGCAAGGCTTCCTGTGGATTGAAAAGCGAATCGGGCGCAAACTCTCGTAGCAAACTAGCCCATCGCTCAAGCTGATCGAGTTTACTCTCATCCAACAGTTCTTCATTGCCCGCGCAATAGATAACGACACACGGATGCTTGCGGCAGGTGCGCATAATGTCAATCCACTCTTGATCGTCAGCCCCTTTCGGAGGTTCGACCTGTATAAGCATGCCTAACTCATCTGCGGCTTTTAGGTACGCCTCGGGTGGAACCCATGTATGAAAACGAAGCCAGTTGAAGCCGAGTTGCTTCAGTTTCAGGATGTGGTTTCGATGCACGCTTAATTGGAGAGGTACCGTACAGGTCTCGGGAAAATAGGCATGCTCCGTGGCACCGCGGAGATAAATCGGCACCTCGTTGAGCGTCAATTGAAAACCATCTGCCACAATCACACGCAAACCAAACGGCTGACTTCGAACATCGGATCGCGCACCGTTACAACATAATTCCAACTGCACATCGTAGAGCTTGGGATGACGATCCGACCAGGGTTCGATTCCTTGTGCGGTGATCTCCCATGTGTTGGTGCCGTTGATCACCGCCCGCTCACCTTCGACAACAATCGCACCATCATGAGGATCAACCACACGCCAAACCAATTGCAAATCATCCTGTCCGCCCACCTGATCGACATCAACCTGCCAACGTATCGAGCGGCCATCTTCAACCGCAAACATGTAGCAATCCGCAATACGAGCCGAGCCCGTCATGCGCAAACGCACATCACCCGCGACACCTGCGGAATAACCTTTATAGCCACGCGTGATGCATCCCTTAACGCGCGGCTGATCGTTGCGAACCTGTAGCACGAGATGGTTTTCCTGTCCCGGCTTCACATGTTCATCAAGTGGCACGGACCAATCCGTGCTGTAATGGCGCTGCGTATAAACATGTTTGCCGTTAACCCACAAGTGCCCTTCCAGAAATACAGGCCCACACTCGAATGTAACTCGGCCAACACTCGGCGCATTAAACCTGCATTCATAACTGCCCATACCAACTAAATGCGGCAGCGAGGCATCTGGCGCTTCTTTAGGCATCGGTAATTCAATGCCAACGTATTCCGGATTCAACCGAATCGAGGCGGGCGATGCGGCCGATTTAATCGACTCAATTCGATCGTCCCAGAAACCGGGGATCGGCATCGCAAAGCACTCGGCCTCGCTCTCGGTAGCGCCTAGCGCCAGCGCACCTTCTGATTCAACCGCGCCCGAATATCGAAACGCCCAGTCACCGGACAGGTCAATTACATGTGGCAATACTTTATCCATCGTCAACATTCAACCTTCATACTTTCATCATCGATAAGCTTACTCAAGTCGATCGCATACAGTGCCCGTCGGCCTTCATGAATCGAGTCGATAGATACCTGCCGACCATCTGGACTCCATCGTGGATGGAGATCGCAACGCACTTCCGCGGCATCCGTCATCGGCCCAAGAAAACGACCCACTTCAAAAATTGCCTGGTCCGAAGCACGCACCACCATCAACGTTCGGCAATGGTCGTCCGGATCCGGGTATGTGTCATTGAGAATCCACCGTCGGTCCGGCGAGTAACTGCAATGGCCATCTGTCGTCAATTCATCCGCAGCAATCGGGGTCGCATCGCCGGCTCGATCTTGAATCACAAAGAAGCCATCACGCAATTCACAGGCTACCGGAACTCGCGCGAATGCGACTAATGATTCATCGTCACGCCAGTCATAATGCGAACACATGCCATCGTCAATCAGCGGATACACCTGCCCCGCCAATTTCGCCTGGCTTTCCATTAGCTGTTGGTCATCATGTTCGCTGCGCGGGTCGCGAATATCAAGCGTCAACATGCGCGTACGCCACGCCGGCCAGTCTTCGCCCGTTTCCCAACGATGCAGCACAGCCACACGTTGTCCGCCCGGTGCAAACTGCGCGTGATTCATCCAATGCGAACCAGCCGTACCCGCTTGTGAATCCGGCAAAAGCCGCTGCGCATCAGCGATCGATAGCGCCAACCTCGTCTGGCCCGTATTAAGATCCATCACCCATAAGCCATCATCCTCAGGCACCTGCTCGTCAGCCGTCGGATCGTCAATTCCTGCATAACCATAGCCCGGACGCAGCCGATGCAAGCGTGAAAAATTAAGCGACGAGGCAATCGCATGACCCGCGGCCACGCTGTAAACGGGCATGGGTAGTTCCCGACGTTCGCCCGTCTCAACATCCAGAATCACACCCACAAAACGATCACCTCGACCATCGCGACCATCGCGATCACTTTGAACCCGATCATTAAAGACAATCCGTGAGCCATCCAGCCATTGCAACATACAACCTTGTTGCCAGTTCCAGGCTGTTGTGGTTGCCAGTGACCGAAACGTTCGTGCCGTGGTGTCCACCAATCCGATCTGCAGCTCATCGTCTGCCTGCGGCGCTCGATCCATGAATGTCGCGCGGCAGGCGAGCATGCTATGGCCGTCACGATGCCACGGGCTTTTGTCGTAGTACCCAAAAAAGAAGTGCCCTTCGCCGGGTGTCATGCAATGCACAGGATAAGCACAGGTACTCGTTGCCAATTCGCCGGGCTGGGCTGATATATCGTGTAGATGCGCTGATTGCACTGATTGCGGAGATCGCGTTTGGTGTAAGGATGTCTTGCTCATGATAAAACGCACACGTTTTGCCGTGGATGGTCATATATGCATCGCAACGGCAGGATAAAATAGAAGCTGGGGTAAAAGATTTGGCTACGCGGTTTCCTTTTCGCAACGACTGGTGCTCTCACGAACAATTAATCGAGACGCATATTGCACCTGATGCACCGTGGTCTCGCCACGCAATCGTCCAAGCAATAGCTTCACAAGTCCGCGACAAATTTTCTCTACCGGTTGATCCCAGACCGTCACAGGAACATCCATGAATCGGCACACGTCCGCATCACTGATGCAGGCCACGGCGCAATCATCGGGAATGGTAAGGTTCAATTCTTTCAGCGCTCGGCGAACGCCGGGCAATATTTTGCTTGACTGCACAATCAATGCATCGAATCGATCCCGCGCTTGATCGAATACTTCCATGACCACATCCCTGGCACCAGCCGCATCGGAACAGGCTAGCAGGCAGGACGTTTCCATCTCCAACCCCAAAGCTTCATGCGCCTTGGCCAGATACCTGGCTCCACCTTGTTGGCGTTCGCCGGTTTTTGCTTCATCGACTGCCAACCCGCCGACAAAACCGATCTTGCGACAGCCGACGTCATACAGATGCTGCGCCAATACCACGAAGGCGTCAGCCACATCAACGCCAACACAATCAAACGGCAATTCATCAATCGGCCGATCTACACAACGAACAATCACATGATGGCCACGCGTGCAATAGTCCTGAATTAAAACCACGCTATCCTGCGGACAGTGCAAACTGATCACCGCATCAACTTGACCGGTTGCCAATGTCTGCAGACACCGCGTATCACCTTGGCCGTGGGGATCGCTCGCCAACGGAATTGCTTGCAACCCATGAGCCTGTAACAAAACATCCAACTTCGCCACGTATTGCATGAAGACAGGGTCTTGCAGTTCGGGAACAATGACCCCGATGCATTGACTGCTCCGACGAGCCAACGACTGGGCAGACGCATTGGCTCGATAGCCTAGACGTTGGGCCACGTCTCGAATTTCGCGACAGCGCGCTTCACTCACACGACCGCCTCCGGCGCCGTGAAGCGCCCGGGACACGGTGGACGGATTGACGCCAACCGCGTCGGCCACATCCTTAAGCGTGGCGGGGGTTGCCGCCGATTCATTGGGTGCAATCGCTTGCATAGAATCGCCAACAATACCAAATGATATCTTGAAATTCAACTATTTAACGATCAAGATTTATGCAATCGCATGCATTGGACTGCTGGTCTATACCGGGCTGATGGAGGCTGATGGATATCGCGACGGCGACATCTCGGCCAGACAACAACCTATTAAAATTGGCGCGCAGTGAATTTAACCAACCCCATTGATTCAAATTGGCTGACACAATGCCCAACCCATCACAAAATAAGCGAGACACCGCGATGCTAACTTTGGATTTATCGGATAAATGCGCACTGATCACCGGCGCGACGGGCCAATTAGGCAGGACCATGGTGCGAACGCTAGCCACTGCAGGCGCGGATGTGGTGATCCATTATCACAACAATCGGGATATGGCCCAGCAGCTATGCGACCAGGTGCAGGCGATGGAACGCCAATGCATGATCGTTCAGGCGGACCTGACGAAATCGGATGACATCGAAGCGATGCGGCAACAAGTTGAACAGAACATGAGAAGCCCGGACATCATCGTCAACAATGCTGTCATTCAATACGACTGGACCACGGTGCTGACCCAGGACCTTGCTGATTATGAAAGCCAGTTCCGTTCATGCGTTTTGCAGAATGTGATGATGTGCCAAGCGTTTGTGCCAGCCATGATTCAGCGAGGCTTTGGGCGCGTCATCGGCATCAACACCGAATGCACCATGCAAGCTTCGCCGACTCAGTCCGCCTATGTTGCGGGCAAGGCTGGGATGGATCGCGTCTTGCGTGTGCTTGCCAAGGAAGTCGGCGAACACGGCGTGACGGTTAATCAGGTCGCACCGGGCTGGACTCTTAGCGAAGACGCACCCGAAAGCGACAGCGGCCTGGCCTATGCGAAAAATATTCCACTCAAACGGCGCGGTAATGACCAGGAAATTGCCAACGCCGTCGCGTTTCTGGCTTCCGATTTGGCCAACTATATCACGGGCGTCTATCTGCCGGTATGCGGCGGCAACGTGATGCCAGCCATCTGATCGAGACCGGCCACACAACACAATGCTGGATTTCAGATGCCCAGCGTGCATCGACAATAACACGCCAGTAGCACGCCACTTTGTATTGATGTGCGCGCCACGCCCATCTATATACACCCACACACTTCTATAGCATTCCCATTTCAATCGTAGCGATTGCGCCTGCGAAACAAAGCGCTTTCCGCCTACAAAACGGGACGCTGGCGCGTCGCCCGCTAAACACCTATCGCTAGATTGGATTGGTTGTGGTCTAGTCGCCACTAAACATCTTTGCGCACACACAACGTCGACAACGCCCACCAGCACCCGCCGAGCCTACCGGTTTTTTATGATTCGCTGGGCCGCCAAAGACTGGTTGATTCGCGCACCACCAACTTAGGCTCGAACACAACCGTGCGCGGCGATTTGCTTTTACCTTCGATCATATCAATGAGCGTGTCAGCCGCAGCCTGTCCCATTTCGGCTTTCGGGTCGCACACCGTGCTCAGCGGCGGGTACGTCATTTGGGAAGGCCAGATATCCGAATACCCCGTCACTGCGATGTCGAAGCCGGGCCGATACCCTGCTTCGTAAATTGCGCGACACGCTCCGTAGGCTCGCAAGTCTGTGTTGGCGATCACTGCCTCCGGCTTTTGATCGCAGGCTTTAAGGTATTTCGCCATCACATCATGGCTGGCCATCTCCAGCCCCCACGGCCCACGAAGCCGCGCATTTTGCCCCGGCATACGCAACTCGATTGGCTTGGGCACCCCGTGTTCTTCGAGCGCATCGAGAACACCTCGTACACGATCAAGTCGCGCCTGAGAGGCATTGGGCGCCGTCATCATGCAAACCCGGCGCGACCCCAGGCTGGCAATATGTTCGCCCACCAAATGGCCTCCGCGATATTCATCGAACAACACTTTGGACAGATTCGGCCCATCTACATTGTGGCCGACCACCGCCACAGACACGCCTTCCTTAGCCAGTGTTGCCAGTTCTTTTTTTTGCAACCTCTTGCACAAAGAGCCGATCACAACCACCGCCGAGATCCCATGATTACCGATGATGCGCTGATCAAACAGCGAGTCTGATTCTTTGGGCTTGCCCACACTTAACGTGACCAGATAGCCACGGTCCGAAGCGCATTGCTGGAACCCTTCCGCAATCGCGCTACTGTGCGCGTCTTGCAGATTCTCGACATAGATCATGATCACTTGCGAAGAATTGCGGCGCAGTTGAAAAAAATTCGGGCGATACCCCAGCTCGGTCGCGGCTTCATTGACCCGCGCCAGCGTATCACTGCGAAAGCTAGCCGCCTTGGGATGCTTGCGTAAAGCAAGGCTGGCCGCAGAGCGTGACACGCCAGCGCGACGGGCAACATCTTCGACCGTGGGTTTTGCCGTTGATTGGGCACACATGACCATATAGTGACGTCGTGACCCCAATTCGTCAAGTCCCCACATGATCTTCGCGACCGAAACGCAAAATGTTATTAATTGTAAATATTTTCATATTAATACTTTACAAAACTACACCCAAGGCCGAATGATTTTTATCATTTTTTTAGCGTTGACATATCCCCAAATTCTAGTAACATCGTTACCAGCTTTGAATGCCACGCCATTCGGAACGTAACCCCGCTTTGTGATGCCGAACGGCTTGTTTTTGTGACTTGTTTTGTGTTTCGTTTGCGTTGTTTCGTCGTTTCTTAGGAGAGTCCATCGTGACTCAACCGCATATGTAGCGATCTTTCTGGCCGGCCTAGCGGATCAAATACAGACCGTCCCTGCCATTTTCTAGTTCCGTCACACGAGGAGATTAATGATGAAAATTAAGATGTCTAAAAATTTGGGCTTGTCGATGTGGACCGGCATTGCAACTGCGGCTGGGATTGCAGCCATCACATTGGCGACACCCGTCGCACCGGCGAATGCGGCATCGCTGGCAGTGGACCTGGGTTCCAGCGGCACCGGCGGCGTGGACACACAGGACGTGGAAGCGGGCTACGAAGAATGGACCATTGCACGGGACAACACACTGGACGCTACGCCAGGCACCGCAGAAAAACTCTTCTCAACTACTTTTGGCAATTACGACAGCGGCTCAGGCCCAGAAGCACAGATCAACATTATCATCGAGGCTGACGATGGTGAAAACCTTGACTCACGCAATCGCTCGGCGACTGGAACACTGGCTGATCTGGTCGAAGACTTCTGGTTTGGCGATGTCGGTGGCAACTACCCCGCAGTGTTTATTCGGCTCCAAGGCATCAAGGCTGGCGACTTCGTCATGACCACATACCACAACGACACCGACTTTCCAGGCATTGCCACCAAAGCATTACTCAACGATGTCAACGGCACCGATCAACCCGTGGGCACCGTTACCGATGTGGCGGATCAACTTGATGGGATCACCTTCAACTTTACCTCCAACGGCATCGACGATGTGGTCGTCACGCTGGACTGGGCCTCCACAAGTCGACCAGTCAATATCAACGGTTTTGTCATCAGCGAAGCAGTGACCGTACCTGAGCCAGCATCGCTCGCCATGATCGGTTGTGCTGGACTGCTCATGCTGCAACGTTCGCGTCGACGGTAACACGTCGATGACGTGAACGCGAGTTCGTGTTCGCCTGATCGACAGTTCAGTCTCTTGCAAACTTGCGCATCACATGTCGCCAAGACATGATATGCCCGCGACCTGCCCCTGACCTGCTCATGACCTGCACACGAAAGGAACCGCAATGGCCTCCGAGCCACGACGCCAAGGCTTTACATTGATCGAGTTACTGGTGGTGATCTCAATCATTGCGTTGCTTATCTCCATACTCCTGCCCGCACTGTCGCGCAGTCGGGATGTGGCGAGAACTTCGCGGTGCAAGGTCAATCTCCGGCAACTCGGCATCGGCTCGATGGCATATGCCACCGACCACAGCGGCGTGCTTCCTCGACATCGTTCCGACAAGTCCGGGGCCAGCGGCGATCCGGTGCTCCCATGGCGCACCTACGGCGTATGCTTTGCCGCAGGTACCTGGCATGAAAATAAAGTGCTCAACATCGCCATCCTCTATGACAAACAGTATGTCGATCAAGGCGAAATTTTTTATTGCCCAAGCCAGGAAAGCGAAACGTTTTCATGGAACACGTATCGTGAACTATGGAAAGACGGCCTCGATCCTGGATCCGAAGACATCCGTGTGTCGTACAACTGGAGCCCCTATGACGATCAATGGGAAGTGCTCGGCCGGGTTGACGATGTATCCGAAGAAGACATCATGGCCCTTGATGTGGTGTTTAATGATCACAGTCAAACCGCCCACGCCAATGACCGATCGTGGAACATTCTCTATGGTGACGGGCATGTACAGATTCAGCGATCAGAAGAATACTACGGTTGGCTGATCGGCAATGCCAGCGTACTCAACACCTGGTCCATATGGGAAACCGGGATTGCAATACTCATGCAATAGCCCGCTGACGGCTTCAAAACGGTTTCAACGATTTCATCCCTAGCACAGTCCGAGGTCTCCATGAATTTTAGTTCTATTGGTTTTCGCTTTGTCATGCCTATTTTGTTCGCAACCATATTGGCCACAGCCTGGTGCGGACTGGCCAACGGTAAATCGAATGACACATCCAGCTTGTTACTGGCAGACGCTGAAATATCGCGGGCGGTGATTGTGGTCCCGGAGGGCAAGCTCACCGCTTCGGAATATATCGCACAGCGCGACCTGGCGATTTACTTGCAAAAAATCACGGGCGCTACCTATACCGTGGTGACCGAAAACAATTTGCAAGACCTACCAAATGCTTCGAAAAACGATGCACGTATCTACATCGGCCGAACAGCCGATCGACACCTTGATCTAGATACCGAAAGCTGGCCCAAAGATAAATGGCTGATTCGCACGCAAGATAATGCGTTGCATTTAACCGGCGGGCGATGGTTTGGCGTCGAGTATGCGGTCAATCATTTTTTAAGCGACGTGTTGGGCGTGCGATGGTGGACGCCCTGGGACGAAACAGTTCCCACCAAACACACATTGCGCCTGGAGAAGCTGAACATGCAGGGCACCCCCGCATTCAGCCACAGCCGACGACACGACGCATGGAATCAATTTGCCCGTTATAGCTTCAATGCACGCAACGGGGCCACGCGCGATATCTTCGTTGATGCTGACGATACTTTCTCTTGGAACGGTGGGCCATTCGGAACCAACACGCACAACATGCCCAACCTCATCAGTTGGGACAAGTACGGCGAATCGCACCCCGAGTGGTTTGCTCGTGACACCGATGGCCAGATTTTCAATGTGTCCACACGTAAACCGGTTGGCCATTGTTTTACGAATGAAAACCTGCGACTTGAAATAGAGAAGAAAATTCGCGCACGCATTGAACAACGCGTACAGCAATCCGAAGATCGCCAATTCATATTTACAGTTCCGTTTGATTACCACGTCTCGGCAGGCGATCATGCCCCGGCATGTCGATGCGAACACTGCGGGCCGTTGTCCAAAGCGGAAGGCTCGGATGCCGCGCCGTTGATTTTGATGCTCAACAAAATGGCCAAGACGATTCGCGCCGACTATCCGTGGGTAACACTGAGCACCATCGCCTATGAAATCACCCGCAACCCACCAAAAAGCATTCGCGCTGACGAAGGCGTGCATGTTCGCGTCGCTACCGAACAGATGGACATCAGCAAACCGTTCACTCTCGATGCGAATCAAGCCGCATGGCAGGATGTCGCGGGTTGGAGTCAACGCGCTCGCGAACTTGGCATCTGGTCCTATGAAATTGACTTCGCACCGCATCGTGTGTTCGGCGGCTATGGAATCACCTGGGGCATGCCTATCCCCAACATTCAACATATGGCCGAACGGTTTCGCACATGGCGTGACATGGGTGTGGTCAGCATCTATCAACAAAGCCTTGGCAATGATTTCCAAACGGACATGGCCCCGCTGCGATCGTGGATGACCTGCAAACTGATGGAAGATCCAGACCGCGATTGGCAAACACTGGAGCGCGAATTTCTCAACGGTTATTACGGATCGGCAAGTTCGTTCATTCACGAATACCTCGATGCCTTGCGACAATCCGCCAAGCGCCATCCATCCAGGATTACGTTTTATGCCGGCCTCAATCAATACGACTATCTGAATGTGGACTCCATCATCAAGGCAAACCACGTGTTTGACCGGGCCGAGCAAGCCGTTGTTGATGATGCCGTTTTGAGTCAACGTGTGCGTCATGCCAGAATCGGCACGGATCGCGCGATCATGTTGCTATGGCCCAAGCTCAACGAACAATGGGTTCGCTCGGGGCGAGCCTTGAAAGACATGCCTCTGAATCGCGACCAAGCCATGCAGCGTTATGCAATGACATTCCGCGAACAGCTCGCGAGAATAGATCTGCCCAAGTCCGAGCATTTTTCGAATTACTACCAGGAACAATTTGAACGCACGCAGACCCAATGGCAGTCATATGTTGATCGAACATTGAAGGCCGCGGCACAAAACGCATACATCCCATTGGCATTGCCCGAGCAGTTCCGTAAAACCAAAGCACACGACTATCCCGTTGGTGAAATATTTTTCAAATTCGAGCCGAGCGATACGTTGCAACTGGTCGACGACACCAATGCCGATGGCGGCAAAGCCATTCAGTGGACACTAAGCGCCTCGGACTTTCCCCTGATCATCGAAAACTTTGAAGGCAAACAATTGCTAAGCCTCAGCGCCGACGACATCGCCGGGCCTGGCTATCACTGGTACAACGTTGGCCAATCCACATTTGATTACACGCAGTTTCTCCGTGTTTTTTCCGACAACCCGGTCAGCGTCTATGCCCTCGAAGCGGGAAATCACGACGTGTGGCTTAGCCTGAAATTTGAACGATTGAAATCCAACAAAGACGCTGTCGCCGTTTCTTTGCAGCGCATGATTCTGTTGGAAATGGATTGATAGGAGCGATGTCAACGTGTCACTACTAAACCCACCACACACGATTGCCCAACAACGGCCACCCGCTGATGGGTTTGGTTATGCCAACACAAGTTTTCGCGTGGAACACCGACCGGTCTACGGACCACACACGCAGGCCGAGTTACTGATAACTCTAGACGCACTGGCCGAGTCCGGCGTTAAAGCGTGGTGGTATGCCGCCGCGGCCAAGGGTTCTTATCCGATGTTCCCCAGCAAGCATCTGCCTTACCGCGATGATGCCATCGACTATTACCCATGGCTAACAGAGCAGGCCCATGACCGAGGCATTGCGATTTTCTCATGGGAATATCTCAGCACCGCTCCGTTGTTGGCAGCGCAGCATCCCGAATGGTGTTGGCGCTTTTTCGAATGGGATGGCCCACAAATCGAACGCGACCGCCATTACGTGTGCTGGAATTCGCCGTATGGCCAAATGCTCAAGCATTACTGCGTTGAGGTGGTCGATGACCTGGGTTTCGATGGCATCTGGTTCGATGGCTCTTTCATGCAGGGCCATCATGCCAGTGGCACGTTCGCTTGTTGTTGCCAATTCTGCGCCGACAAGTATCGCCAACAAACCGATCGCGAATTACCCGAGAAGATTGATCTGCGCGATCCTGATGTGCGCCATTACATGGAGTGGCGAAACCAGGACCACATGGCTTATTGGCGATCGCTCAGTGGCCATGTCAGGCAACAGGTACCGCAGGCCATCATCGTGTTCAACTTTTTCAATCGCATCGACTGCAACATTGAAAGCGCGTGCCCGCTTCGCCGATTGGCTGACGATGCGCCGCAGTGGCCCGATGATCAGTCACACGGTCCCATGGAAGGCATGATCTCCACGGAGATCGGTTTCTATCCGCAGCAGACCATGCTGATGGCGAAGATACTCCGGGCAATCAATGATAATTATCCGGTTGAATTGTGGGGCTATGCGCAAGACTCTCCTACGCTGTCATGCCAAACTCCCTATCCGAACCCGACGCCTGCGTTGTTGCAAGCAAAAATTTGCGCCTCAACGGGTGGCTATGCCAGCTTTGGCCTGGGACGCGAATCACTCGACGACTACCGCGCATTCCTGCAAGCGCTAAGCCATGAATTGGAACCGCTGGGGCCATACATCGGCGGCACACCCGACGCGACCATCGGCATGCTCGCCTCGGGTTGCACCAAAGACTTTGGCTATGTGGACGACGACGCGCCACTCGGACGCCCCGAAGCGGGTTGGGCCACGGCTCATGGCATGCATCAACTTTTGAACGCGTTGCATTTGCCAACAGAAATCCTGCTCGACAACATGCTCAGTACAAAATTCCTGCAGCGCCATCAGGCAGTCGTACTTCCCGAAGCGATCTGTCTGCCAGATACAGCATCGATGGAATTGCAAAACTACGTCGAACAAGGCGGCACGCTACTATTGATCGGCGACACAGGCACACGCACCGAAACTGGCGACATTCGCCAAGCGGGATTACTCGACGATTTATTCGGCGTCACCTGGCGCGACAACACCAGCACATTACCCACAACAACATTCAGCCAACAATTGCGTGGCCACATGAATCATGTCACCGGTCGCATTACCGGCGGCTTGCCACCTCAATACACATTGCCCGGCCTCACCCGACTGGTGCAAGCGTCTTCCGAGGTGTTGGCCACCGCGTGCTACAACGCCTCGCCAACCCGACGGTATACCCCGCAAGGCATCGTTCAACCGGAAGAACACATCGTCGCAGGCGCGTCAGTGTTACGTGCCAAAATTGGTCAAGGCCAGGCATACTGGGTTGTTCCCAACATCGCAGCCAGCGAAGCAACCTATGGCCCGAACATCTATTGCCGTCAACTCGTGGACATGTTGCTTAGCGACATCGAGCGTCCGTTCACCACCGATGCGCCCGCGAACGTCGTCATCAATCTGTTTCATCACGAAGACCGAAAAATATTACATCTGGTTAATATCCCGCCGACGTTTTTAACACTGGGCATTGGTAAGACGGGATTGCGCACGCCCATTGGTCAGTTATCCCATGACGTGTATCCCACCGGCCCAATTACTTTACGAGTAAGCGGCAAATCTTATAAAGTCAGTTCGCCGACCCATCATTCGCATCTCACCATCAGCCATGACAGCCATGCAACCGTGATCCGCTTGGATCAATTAGAACAACACGCCGTGCTTGTCCTTGAGCCCGACACGCTCAACTGATGGTTTTAATATTCTCCACTGTCACCCGGACTAGCTGCTTAAGCGGCCAGTCCAGCGCACCAAAATTGTGGCGATTATTTTTACCCGTTGCACTAAGAGTCAAGCGATCTCAATCATCGCATGCCCAACAATACGCGGGACAACAAACGTCACGCGCCCATCATCACTGTATTCAAAGGCCACATCTTCCCCCGCAGGCACCAACTTCACGGTGCTAGGCTTATGCCCCAACTCAATCGACACCTGCGTGTCATGCAGCGGGATAACATCTTCGATGGTATCAAAGTCCGTGCCCCTGCGTTCAGGTTGATAGTGCAGCAGATGCAGGACATGACGTTTATCATGCGCCTGATAGCTCAATGTGTTGATCACGGATGTCGGGCCTTGCACATCGACAATCGATTTCCCGATGAGCAACTCGATCGCATTGCCAAGTAACACTCGGCACCAACGGGGAGCGTTGCGCTGATACTGCCTGAAGATCGGGTGCATAAAATGGATATAGCTTCCATGACGGACAACGCCCGGGTACGTCGTTTCGCCGGTACTAGGCGTATGACGATGTGAACAAAAATGGCGATAGGTGCGATTGAAGTATGGCGATTCAACACCCGCAAGAATCTGCGTCTCAGCCGTTGTCTCCAAGGCAACACCTTTTTCATACATCACGTAACTGGTCGGCTCGAGTCCAACCCCGAATGTTTCAGATGGCACCAAAAAGTCCGGACTGAACTGCGCATCGCCGGTAATTTTCACACCAAGATCTTCAAGCATGAAGCGATCACCCGACGCATCCAACCCGCTCTTCCATGTGGCAATCAACTTGCCTCCGGATGCCAGATAGTTTCGTAATTTGTCCGCAAGATCATCATCCACAGGGATCTGGTCCGGCAGGATCAACAACTTGTACGGCGAGAAATCCCGATCGGTCGTCAGAATGTCGAACTGTCGTCCCAACTCCTGAAGCATACGCACAGCACCCATCGCCGCCTCGGGCTGATTTTCAGCCATCGCGGCAAACGCCGATTTGCGAGAACCGAACTCTTCCGGCGTGAGCACGCCGATTTCTGCAACAGGTTCGGCATCACGGCACCACGGCTCCTTGGCTTCCACGCTGCCATAGACCGAGCCAATAAGCTTGTAAGTGGCCGCATCGATTTTGCCCGATGGATGTAGCTGATCGCCGATGGAACATCGAGCACCCAGCGCCAACATATGGAAACATTCAAACTCAAGTGCTGCTTGGTTTTTATACGAATGAAAGTCACCCCATGACGTGTGAAACTTGCCCGTCATTCCCAGGCACAATTTATCCAACCCACGCGCATAACGCATGGCCAACGGAAAATGCAGGTAACCCCAACCGCCCGACGGTAATGATTCAAGTTCGTAATGCGTATATGCCTCAACCGTTGTCCGATGTCGCGGTCCGACATGTCCCGCGTTATAGAAGATTGTGCAATTATCCTGATCGTATTGCGGCAGTCCCTGGATGAACTGCGTCATCTCAAGTTTCCATTCGTTGAGAATTTTCGTGCTGAAATCGATTCGGGCTTGAACATCTTCCGGATCAACGCCCGCGTTATCCATTGCATCAAGCCAATGTTTGGCAAGTGACCACTGCGGCTGCACGATGTCATAAAAAATGCCATCGACCGGCATCATTTCAAAAATTTCTGCGGTGTGACGCTTGAGAAATTCGCGATAGCCAGGATGGAACACATCGAGCGTACGATAAAACCCTGCCTGCAACGGGGGCGTGCGAAATTCTGTGCCCTGTTCATCGATGCAAAGCCAGTCCCGATGTTCGTCTGACGTGAATTGATCCCATTGCACTGTTGTGTATATAGGCACACGGATATTGCGCTGATGACAAGCCTCGATCTGCTGGATGAGCAAATCATAATTGGTCAGGGTCGGATGAATTCGTTCCGGATTGAGCTTCGAGTCATAATAAAGATGGCCGTGATGACATCGAGCAAAAACAGTAACGCTATCGACGTGCGCTTCTACAAGCTTGTCGGCAAACTCCTCAGGATCAAAGTCACTGCCCACCGCAGGGATGTGCGGACTGGTGTGAAAATCTAAATGGATCTGGCGAAAACATAAATCAGTGATCGGCATGGTTGTCTCTTTTCCTGACGCTAACGTCATAACGGGATGATTCACAAAGAATACGGCTCTACGCCAGAAATACCATGTCCGGCTATGACATATTTGTATACTTTTATGCCATGACTGGTCAACTAACAGCCAATACCGTCCACAATTTTATCCGGACAGATCCGGTACGCGTCCGCATTCTGCAAATAGGAGACCGAAGCGTTTCAGTCGAATGGATTGCATCACAAGTCATCAGTAGCTACTGGCGGCTTTACCGCAATGATCGGGATGGCGGCGTTATCCACTTCCACAATCAAACCATGCCTTTGCGAAGAGGTCGACTGTATCTCATCCCGCCCTGGGTAAAATTCGGCTATCACACAAGTCGGGTCGTGCGCCACCTGTATTTGCACTTTGATCTGGTTGATCTTCCGCAAACCGTACTCCGCAATACTTTTGATCGTCCACTGCAACTGCCTAACGATCTGATGCTGCGCACCTGCTGCAAACAACTGCGAAGTAATCTTCCCACCTCCAGCTCGCGCATGATCGCCAATATCAATCTGGCCAAGACGTTGATCCATATGGCCCTGCACCACGCACTTGAGCAGACCACGCCCGCAAGCTTGATACAGTGGGATCGCTTTTCTAAAGCAGGCGAAACATTACAACCCGCTATGCTGTTGATCGATCACCAACTTGATGCCGATTTGAAAATCAAAGTTCTCGCTAAGGCATGCCATCTCAGCGAAAGACATTTTGTCCGTCGATTCACGCTGATCACTGGACAGACACCCGCGAGTTATGTTCGCGAAAGACGTGTCACAATGGCGGCCCAACAATTGGCGACCACGGAACTTAGTCTCGAAACAATTGCCCAGCGCACTGGACTTTCCAACCGGTACTACCTGTCGCGCGTGTTCAAAGCGCAAACCGGCATCTCGCCCGCAGCCTACCGCAAGGCCGCAGTTGTTGACACGTTGCGCCTTGGATCAGTTCCCGAACAATAATGACAAACAACGAGAAATGGTGACGCGTTACGAAGCACAGACACGCCCCCCCACCCACCCACCCACCCCACCATACTGACGCGTCATTGCTGAACCAACCAGTCATACCAATCCCGTTAAAAATTTGTGCGCTCAAAAATCTCCCTTCGCACTAACCCTCGGTATTCACCGGAGCCAACACGAATCAAAGCACAAGAATTTATTGTAAATCGTATCTGCCCCAAAGATGACGAATCAACTTGTTCGCTACAAGTCATACAAGATTTGAAGCGATGGCTTGCGTGCCATCTTTGCCGTGTCCTTGCTCGGCAGCTTGCTTAAAGTATTGAAGGGCTTGTTCGAGTCCGGACAGTTCTAATTTATATTCGGCTGCTGCGCGTTGCACGATGGCCAGGTCTTTGAGAATCAGATCAATCATGAACCCGGGGGCGTAATCACGATCCGCTATCTTGGGTCCCAGGTTTTTCAATTGCCAGGAACCACCAGCACCACCGCTAACCACATCCACCATTTTATTCAGGTCCAATCCACCCCGCTGGGCCAACGCCATCGCCTCGACGGTACCCATCAATGAACAACTCACTGCAACCTGATTGCACGCCTTGCAGAGTTGCCCCGCGCCTGACTCTCCCATGTGATTGATTTTGTCGCCGAGCGCCGCAAACAACGGCATGCATTGTTCAACCTGTTCCGTCGGCCCACCAATCATGATGCTCAACGTCCCCTGCTTGGCACCGATATCGCCCCCCGACACTGGCGCATCTAACAGGCAAACCTCTTGCATAGCCAAACGCTCTGAAAATTCTCGCGTTTGAATTGGATTGATCGTCGAATTATCAATCACGATCAGCCCCGGCAATGCCGCACTGGCGATACCGTCTTCGCCAAACAAAACATGTTCAACATCAGGCGTGTCGGTCACATTGATGAAAATCACATCAACCCCGGACGCGGCCAATGCGGCAGGTGATTCAGCAACCTCCGCACCGGCTTGTCGCAACGGATCGCACTTTTCTTTTGTGCGATTCCATACCGTGACTTTGAAACCGGCCTTGATTAAATTCATGGCCATCGGCGCACCCATGATGCCCATGCCGACATAGCCAATATTTTTAAATGGGATTGTCATCGGTTGTGTTGCTCCTTGTTTGTACTCACGAGTGGCAAAATATCCGGGTAAATGCGGGGCCGTTATGCTGACAGATCGGTTCTTTTACTGACCGTCCAATGTGGCCGTCCAACATGACCGTGATACGCACCCCCACTTTTTCACTTGACCAAATCTTGATGCTGTGGGACGGCATCAAACGAATCACTATAACAATAACAGCCATGCCCACGATTACACCGTTGCCCTAACCGTACAATTCGCTCATGCATACCGCATGATAATCTTCACGATCATTGCATCTGCAGCGACTGAGTTTTGACGGTAAATCTTAACTACGATCCTAGCCCCACATCGAATCATTGGGCTTCAGCAAGACGCACGAAGTTTGAACATGTGAATGAAGTGCATTAATTTAGAAGACTTGAACTGGCAAACCCGATTATCTTACACTAGCCTGCTTATCGTGAATTTCTTTCGGGTTGTATGACTGATCGGGCAACGTCGACACAATTTCACCATACGCCAATCGCATCAACCTTCTGTACGAATCGGACACGGTCATGATCGCCACGCCAAAACTAAGAGTTGGAATGATCGGCCTGAGTGGTTTTGGAACCTATCGCCGCCAGTCACTACGGGAATCGGGGTTGTACGAATTGGTCGCCTGCTATGACATTTCCAACCAAGCCATGCAACAGACCGCCGACGAAGACGGTGCCGAGCCGATGCCCAGCTATCAAGCCATGCTTGATCGTGACGACATCGACGCGGTCATCATCTCAACCGGCGCTTCCTCACACGCGACCCACCTGTTAGCAGCTATTGAACATGGCAAAGCATGTTTTGTTGAAAAGCCACTGGTGGCAACGCCGGATGAACTGGACGCGGTTTTGGCTGCTTATGAAAAAGCGAACGTGGTGGTTGGCAGCGGTCACACCAATCATGCAAAGCATGCGGTCAGCCAAACCATCAACCAGTTGATCCGGTCCAACGCATTAGGTGACATCGTGACATTCGAAGCCACAACCGCTCACAGCGGCGGCCTGAAAATGAAAAGCAACGATTGGCGTGCGGATCCCAATACCAATCCCGGTGGCATGTTATTTCAGTGCGGCGTCCATGTCTTTCATGAACTCATGTATTACTTCGGCCCGATTCAAAGCATTAGCGCACGAACGAACAATCGCGTCACCAAAAGTAAAACGGATGATGTCGCGCTATGTCATGTTGAATTTGCCAACGGCCTGATCGGATCGGTCAATGCGTATCACGTGACGCCAGCCATTCACACCATGATGATCGCAGGAACACAGGCCTTGGTTATGTGTGATGACAATTACTTTCGTAAAGACACGGCCTTGTGGCTGCAACGGCGCGACCCCACGCTCTCGGGCTGCGAGGAAATTCGCGAGCCGATTCCTATTCGACACAACAGTTCTTCAGCCGAATCAGATTACGGACAAGACCAAATGCCGTGCGAGGCCAACCTGGTTAGCTTTTACCACGCAGTCAAGAACCATACCGAACCCACGCCATCCATTTACGATGCGGCCCGTGCAGTTCAGGCCGTATTTTATGCCGTCAAATCAGCGCGCAGCGGGCACACGGTGACCATTCCTCCCATTGACATCACACAAAACCCGCAGACCTCGCTTCCATCCTGATCGCCAGCCGAACCTCAGTTCTTCACGCGGTCCCACGGATCAATGCAGATCACAGCGAGTACAACGCAACCGTACCCAATCCACGCCTGGCGACCTGTCCAAGCACATCGGGCAGAGCTTTTTGATGCTGGATTTGCCAAAACGTCAGTCATGGCCGCGAGCAAATAGCAGACATTCCGGCCTGATGGTTACAAGATACTCATTTTGTAAATACTCGTGCGTGCTTTCTACTCGCGCTTGATGAATTTTAAATCCGCGAGCCGAGCTTTACAGCAACGCGCCAAAGCCATTTTGTTTGTATTTTGATCGGTTTTTGCGCCAATGATCGGCCTTGCGGCACATATAATGTGTATTTTAAATTAATATGTACATTATTTGTTGCGTTTCCAGCAAAAGCTGATACCTTATAAATGTCCAGTTCTCTCCCGTATTGTTTGGCTTTATATTTTTTGCCTTGTTTTCAGGCGTTTCCTCATGCCGATACTTTGCGAACAAGTAAAAACCAGTTTGCGGCATTCGATCGGCAGTGGCCAATTTAATGTAGGTGATGTTTTGCCCACGCCTGATGAACTGGCACCACGCTGGCAATGTAGCCCCGAAACCGTTCGCAAAGCACTGGTCGAATTGGCCCGCGAGGGTGTCGTCCGTCGTGTGCAGCGCAAAGGTACGCTGGTCACGCGAAAGCCGCGCCTCGGAACCATCACCTTGATGCAGTCGTATGACCCTCACCTCAACGGCCTGCTGGTCGAGACTATCTGTCGCAAATTGTATCGAGCAGGTTACGACGTTGATATCCTGACACACAGCAACGATCCCGAAACCACCCAGGCCATGCTTCTGCGGCCATCTGTTCAAGAATCCGATTGCCTGTTATTGCTCAGTCCTTCTTCCGAACAATTATTCTGGCCTGCCTGGCAAAAATTTCGCACACGTGTTGCTTTTTCGCTGGAAAACCAGATTCCCGATCCGCACACGCAACTGATCACACTCGATCACTATTATGCAGCCAAGTTGATCGCGGAACATTTCCTGAATCTCGGCCATCGATCCGTGGCCGTGGTGGATCCCCCAAACAACAGCTGGGTTTCTACATCAGCCAGAGCTTTTCGCGATTTTATTCAAGTGGCAGGCGCTCAATGCCAAACATTTACCGAGGCTGAAAGTTCTTCACAGACCAAGATCCAACAATTGGTAAACGACCACGGCGTGACCGCGATATGGGCGCTCAATGATCACTATGCCATCGTGACCTATAGCTTGCTTCATCGCATGGGTCTGCGTGTGCCTGAAGACATGTCGATCGTCGGCCGATTCAATACGCCCTGGTCTGTGGAATGCCCCTCGCCTTTAACCACGATCTCGATGGAGCCTGAACTTATGGCGGATGCCATTGTCATTGCAATTCAACAAGCCCAGGAATCCGACACGCCACACCATTCATTCGAAACCCCGCAAATCATTCGCCCCAAGCTAATCGTACGCGACTCGTCATCCAAAGCACATTGATGATGTAAGTATCGACTTGTAATAAGCAGGTTGTAAGTCTTCCGTGGGCCCTTCAGGCCACATAGATTCAAAGTTTTTGTTTTATTTTTTGATTTTTTTCTTTATTAGAGGGCAGGCTTATCATGAAAAACATTTTCTTAACCAACATCAGTATTCTGGCCATGGCAGCTTTAGGCCTCACATCACAGGCCCAGGCAGCTCCCATCACATGGGGCACGGCGACCGTGGTCTCCGCTGATACTGATGTGGTTACCACCGGCACACTTGTCACGGGTTACAGCTTTGACCGAGATGCGGGTTCGGTAACGATCAACACCGTCACCTTTACCAATCAACCCAAAAACCCGAGCATTTCAACATTACTATCAGATTCGCCCTCAAATACCTTTGGATCAGCCTTGGCTCCTTTTTCCAATTTGTCAGCCAACTACCAGGCACTTCTGGGTGACGGTATTTTTGGCGATCAGACCGGGCAATCCGTAACGCTCAGTGGCCTCACCAGCGGCGAAAACTACCTCGTGCAAATCTGGATTAATGATTCACGAGCATCAGGCAACACACGCGCCAGCAACCTAACCACAACAGGTGGCCCAACCGCAACCATCGACTACAACAACACCGATGTCGCCGGTGGTGTCGGGCAATTCGTCATCGGAACTTTTCAAGCCGATGCGACCACACAGGTGATTGAACTCAGCAGTAATGTGAGCGCGCAACTCAATGCCCTACAGGTTAGAACCGACGTCGTCCCCGAGCCAGGCACGATGGGGCTGTTGGGCTTGGCTGGGATCATGCTGCTGAACCGACGTCAAAAAACCACGTAAGCAATAAGAGACTCAACGAATTAATGATCACGATTACTCAAACCAATTGAGTTGATAGTTAAATTGGTAGCAATAGAAATTCTATGTTCGGGGACGAGAAAAACCTGGTCTTCCAAACATTGATAGGCCACGACATGCTATTGTTTCAACGGATAAAATCTACGCAACAGGCTTTTACGTTGATCGAAATGCTGGTGGTTATCAGCATCATTGCAGTATTGCTGGCCATGCTTTTGCCCACGTTGGGTTCAGCACGCGACTCAATCCGAACCGTGCAATGCCTATCAAACCTGCGCCAAATCAGCGTACTATTCCAGACTTACACCGACGAGTCCAATGGCTATCTACCCGCGATCTGGAATTTCAATCCTCTGGATACTGGAACAACTGGGGTCAGCCCCTACTCAACACCGTGGTCTGTCCAGATTAGAGCGTTTTCACCTTTTCCCTAGCGTGTATCCACAGTGCCAGAAGAAGTGGATCGCGTCGGTCGGGGTGATGGTGTCCATCAATCTTTGCGTGTCACC
>JAUHYI010000049.1 GCA_030426385.1 Phycisphaerae bacterium | reverse complement strand
CATCCCCAGCAACTCACCCACATCCCAGGCCAATCGGCCTCCCATCTCTCCCATCGCCTGATCCAACATCGCCCAACGCGCCGCGTCATCCACAAACCAGATCACCCCGCCACCGCCATCCACATACTCAATCAACCTGGCCACATTCGCACGCACCAGACCACTCGAATCCACCACAACCACCACATCCACATCACCCAACCGCGCCGCACTCATCTCCCCACCATGCCACATCTCCACATCCACCTCATCACCCCCCCCCACCCCACCCTCACCTCCACCCCCACCCGACCCCAGCGCCCGCCCCACAAAATACCCCCCACCCCCCACTTTCCCCGCCACTTTCTCCGCCACATCTCCCCCCACATTCACCCCCTCCACACCTACACCTATACCCGCAACCGCACCATCATCACCAACCACCAGCACCCGCACTCGATCCACCACATGAAACGCACAACTGGCCACGTTATCAATCGCCAACCCATCATCACTCACCGCGATCGCGGCCCGATGATCGCCCACCTCATGCACCACTGCATCAAATCCCACCGCTCGACTTTGTCCCACCTCCAACGCCACCTTTTGTCGCCCCACAACCTCGCCATCCAATACCGCTTCAACATCCACCACCACCGCAACATCATGATGATTCGTCACCCGCCCATGCAACCGTACTACCCCGCCACCTTCGCGCAACATCGGCACCGTCGGCCAAACTGCCACACCATCCACCGAACGATTATCCGTATCCCCCCAACCAATTCGCACAACCTCCACCGTCTTCCACCCGCGCCACAATGCGCTCGCCTCAACCGCTCTATCACCCGCTCTGCCACCCGCTCTGCCACCCACAGATTCATCGGACCATTCATCCCATTGGCTCGCCTGCATATCCGACACCACCACCAACCGTCCGACCCCGCCCGCATCCATCACCAACTGGCTACCCATCGCAATCGCGCCCGCCAAATCTGCACGCTCATCAAACTCACCTGCACCATCAAACCATTCACGCACCGCACCTGCCGCCAATTCCAGATCCCACACCGGCTCGGCAAACAAAACTTCTGCCGCACCACCAGCCATCACCACGCCCACCCGATCTCGCCCTACCCTCAAACCCTCAATAATCTGCACCGCGGTATTCGCTGCAACTTCCCGCCGTGACAATCCTGATTCCACCCACCCCATCGACGCACTCACATCCACCACAACCACCACCACTTCCCCACTTACATCTGCCTCCACCCCACCCTTCACCCCACGCGCCACACCATCATCCCCACCACCCACCACCCACACCGGCTGACTAAACGCCAACACCAATCCCACCACCACCGCACATCGCAACACCAGCAACACAACATCCCGCCAACGCGCCACGCGCACCTGTTCGCGCACCGATTTCGCCAACCACGCCACCGCAGGAAATTCCACCACACGAATCACACGTCGCCGTGCCACATGCGCCGCGATCGGCAACGCCAATCCCAACAATCCCCACAACATCATCGGCGTTGTCAATTCCAGCATATCGTTCTATCACACTACCCCATCACCGCCGCGCCAAAAATCGCTGTAACACCATTTCACATGAGCCCTGCATCGTCACCAACTGATAATCTGCGCCCATGCCTCGCAACGCCCGCGCCCATCGGGCTCGTTTTTCTGCCGCGAATCGATCGTACGCTTTGCGGGCTGTATTCGTATCAACCGTCAACCCTTCGCCGGTTTCATTATCAACCATCCGCACCCGCCCCACCGCAGGTAACGCTATTTCATCGTCATGCTGCACGTGAAAAACAATCACATCGCCACCCCGATGTCGATGCCCAGCCAACCCTTGCAATATCCCCTCCTCTACATTTTCGCCCACGTCATCCGCCTCCCCTTCCCACAAATCACTGATCACCACCAACACCGATCGGGCTGGCAACCGCGGGCCAATATCCCGCAGCGCCTCGGCCAAATTCGCACGACCCTCGATAGCCGTCTCCTCCAATACATCGATCACCCGTTGCAAATGCGTCATCGTCGAACCCGCACGGATCATCTGCGCCAACCCATCACGGGCAATCGCCAACCCCACCCGATCCTGTTGCTGCACCAGCAAAAATCCAATCGCACCCGCAATCTCACCCACCCGATCAAACTTCCCCCCCCACACTTCCCCCCCCACTTTCCCCCCCACTCCCCCCCCCACATTCCCCCTCACATTCTCACCCGTATTCCCACCCGCATTCTTATCCGCGTTCTTATCCGCGTTCTTATCCGCGTTCTTATCCGTGTTCTTTTCCGCCGCTTGCGGCTTAGCGCGACCACCACCCGCCAATCCCGAAAACCCCATCGAGCCCGACGCATCGACCAACATCACCACGGTCATGTCCGATTCATGTTCGTATTGCTTCACGTACCACCGATCGCTGCGCCCATAGATTTTCCAATCCACATCGCTCACGGAATCGCCGGGCACATACGCGCGGTAGTCGGCAAACTCCGCACCGCGCCCGCGCTGATGCGTTCGATGTCGACCCACAAACGTACCTTCACTCACACCACCCGCCACACTCGGCCGAACAAAACGATACCGACGCAACCACGCCAGATCACGCGCCCGCAGATATCGTCGATCCAATCCCAGGTTCGCTTGCGTCACTGTTCCATTCCCGATTCACCCATTTCTAAAATCCCGCCCCCCCACACACACACACCACACACCACCACCCCACCACCCACATATCTGCATCACACGTAATCCGATTCGCCCACCTGTTCAATCACATGTGCCACAATCGCCGCGGCATCAATCCCCTCGCCCATCGCCTGATAGTTCGGCAGCACACGATGCACCAGCACATGCCTGGCCGCTTCACACACATGATGCACACCCACCGCAGGCTCACCGTCCAACACCGCCAACGCTTTCGCAGCCAGAATCATATGCTGTCCGCCACGGGGCCCTGCTCCCCATGCCACATACTGATCCACAAACGCCCCCACACGCACATCTCCTCCTCCAACACCACCACTCGCACCAACGCTCGGCCGAGTCGCCCGCGCCAAACGCACCGCATAATCAACCACGTGTGCCGACGCAGGCACCCGTCGCACCAATGCCTGCACATCACGCATCCGCGCCGCATCAAACACCGCTTCCACCACAACTTCATCACTCCCCGTCGTGGCTGACACGATCGCACATTCCTCGTCACGCGTCGGATATGCCATCGACAAGCTGAACATAAATCGATCCAACTGCGCCTCGGGCAAGGGATACGTCCCCTCCTGCTCAATCGGGTTCTGCGTCGCGATCACCACAAACGGCTTGGCCAACGCATGCGTCTGACCCATGCTCGTCACCGTGTATTCCTGCATCGCTTCCAACAACGCGGACTGCGTCTTCGGCGGCGTCCGATTGATCTCGTCGGCTAACACCAGATTCGCAAAAATCGGCCCACGCACAAACCGCATCACACGCCCCCCCCACGCATTCCCCCCCACACTTTCCCCCGCATTCCCCCCCGCACTTCCTCCCGCCGCTTGCGGCTTAGCGTCTACTCCCCCTCCCGCATCCACACTCCCCATTCCCTCCTGCAACAACTCCATCCCCACAATATCCGCAGGCATCATGTCAGGCGTAAACTGAATCCGCTTAAAATCCCAGCCCAACGCTCGCGACAAGGTTTTCACCAATAACGTCTTGGCCAAACCCGGCACGCCCACCAACAACACATGCCCCTCCGCAAAAACCGCGGCTAGCAACAATCGCAAAATTTCCGTTTGTCCCACAATCACCCGACCCATTTCACGCGACAACGTCTCATACCCACGATGCGCTTCGGCCAGCAAGGCCAGATCATCATCACCCCACGCATCATTCGTACCATTCGTATCGTTCACCGCGTCATTCATCGCATATCCCATAGCAAAAAAACATTCGCTCAGACCTTCCCCTCTATAATCCAACCACCCACACCATCATACCCCTGATTCATCATCGCTTTTAACTTTCCACTTTTTACTTGTAACTCAAAAAAATGAAACGCATCCATATCGTTGGCTACAAAAACCACGGCAAAACCACCTTCGTCGTCGAACTCACCCACGAGCTGCGCAAACGCAACCTCCGCGTCGGCACGATCAAGCACACCAACCATCCCTACGAACTCGACAAGCCTGGCTCTGACTCACACCAACATCGCGCCGCTGGCGCACAACCCGCGGCGATCATCGCCGGTAACAACCTGGCCATTCACACCACCGCTGACGCTGATCCTTATCAGCAACTTGAATCGCTCTACCAGCATTGCGACATCGTCCTCGTCGAGGGCGACAAATCCACACCCCTCACCCCCCCCACACTCCCAACACTCCCAACACCAAACACCATCAAAATCGAAATCCACCGTACACACACCACCACGACCGAACCGCTCATCGCGCAATTGCAAAACGACATCACGGCCATCATCACTGATCAACCCGATCAACTCCCGCCCGATATCAACATCCCCGTTTGGCCACGCCACGACATCGCAGCCATCGCCCAACATATCATCAACGTCATGACCCTTTAATCTCCCGCCACTCTCTCGCCGATTGCGACTTAGCGTTTCCCACCATCCACAATCACACACACCGCACAACCAATTCGTTAAAATCAATCCACAAACCTCTACACCGGAATCCCAATCATGAAATACCGCACCACCCTCGCCGCACTGGCCATCCTCACCACACTTGCAACGTACGCCCCTGCCACACACGCGGAAATCGTTACCAAAACCATCGACTACACCATCGGCGATCAGACCTATCAGGGCTTCTACGCCTACGATGATGCCATCGCTTCCGACGCGACGCCGCAGCCCGGCGTGCTCGTCTGTCATGCATGGTGGGGACGTTCCGATGATGAAAACCAACGGGCCATCGACCTGGCCAAACTCGGTTACACCGCACTCGCACTCGACATGTACGGCACTGGCAAACTCACCACCGATGCCAACCAGGCCAAACAGTGGGCCACACCCTTCTACACCAACCTTGAACTCTTCCGCACACGCGCCAACGCCGGACTCAACATCCTCGCCCAACAACCCCAAACGAATCGCAACAAACTCGCCGCCATCGGCTATTGCTTCGGCGGCACCAATGTCCTCCAACTCGCCTATTCAGGCACGCCCAACCAACAACTCCTAGGCGTCGTCAGCTTCCACGGCAACCCACTGCCCCCCGCTGAATCCGATGACAAAAACATCACTGCAAAAATCCTCGTCTGTCACGGGGCCGACGATCCCTTCGTCAAACCCGAAACGCTCGCCGACTTCAAATCCGCCATGCAACGCGCCGACACCGATTGGCAATTCATCCAATATGGCAACGCGGTCCACAGCTTCACCACCCCCAGCGTCGACGCTCACAACATGCCCGGCGCCAAATACAACGCACCCGCCGCCAACCGCTCATGGCAACTCATGCAATCGTTCTTCAACGAAATATTTGCTGATTAAAGCGCATACATCTCACCGCCGTATTACGGAACACTTATTGGCCCGATTTATCGCTGACCAACTTCGACTTCGCTTTATCAATTTCTTCTTCAAGCGCCACAAACATTTTTTCTGTCACGCTGTCCATTAATTCATAATACTTGTCAGCAAACCGATCTTCGCGCGTGTCATACAAACCAATCTTCAATTTCTCTCCAATTTCGTCGCTTGCACGGATGCCACCCACAAACTCACCATCCGAATCATAAAACTGCCACATTTGTGACAACACGACCCACGAATCACCTAGTTTTCCTATCCATTTATCATTACGAAAGCTTAAATTTGTGGTTACAAATAACACCAAATCAGCCCCGGTTCGTTCTGCATAAGTCTGTCGGTCTGCTGCATACAAACCCATTGCTGCCAACTCATGTCCCTCCGGGCGTGGAATAACCACAAATGATTTATTGCCTTTAATCGACTGATCAAATACTCGCAATAAAGCATTACGCCGATCCAATCCTGCCTGATTGATAGTTCGAATCTTTTCTCGACCTTTGTTTGTATTAAGTCCTTTTTCTAACATCCCTGCCAAACTTCGACTGTCGGAATATTTCTCCGACGCATAGCGGACGAAAAAATGCCCCACGCTTACCGTCGGCCGCTTGGGTTCACCTTCTGCCGTCAAAAAAAACTCGCCAATTCGCTGTTTCGTCGTACACCCGCCAGATAGCAGCATCAAACACAACATAAAACCAATCGAATACTTTTGACTGTTCGTCATAAAAACCCATTACCTTTCATCAATTTATTTACAAAACACACTGCCTTAGTCCCAAAAACGGTGCATTAAACGCCCGGTCTTTCTCTGTGCCTCTGTGCCTCTGTGGTTAGTCGTTCTCTCTAAACTATTCCTCGCCGCATCCTCGATTCACCAATCGCCCCAGCACCGCACCGCTCATGGCCTGGGCGGTGACCACTTCTTCGATCGTCACATGATCGGCGCCCGCCTGCTTGGCGAGCATGCCCTTGCTTACAAAATTCGTCCGCACGGCGATGAATAAATCCGGTGCCAGTGATCGCGCCAGGCGACATGCTTCGACAGCCACGTTTTCATTCGGGATTGCCAGGATCAACGCATCTGCTTCCTTGATCCCCGCCCGCTCCAGCGTTTGCCGATCCGTCACATCCCCATACGCCACCGGCTTGCCCAGCGCCATCCGCCGTTCAACCGTGACCAGATTCAGCTCGACCACTTTGACCGCCATCCCCGCGGTTTCCAGTTCATCGGTCACCACCCGACCCACCGGGCCATACCCCGCCACGATCACCCGGCAAGGTAACTCGCGTTGATCACAATCGTTTGTTTCGTTCACCATGCACCTATTGTACGTCTCACCACATGACTGCGGTGCTTCTGACGCGATTGCGCGATGTTGTGCATAATTTTTAGACTCCCCGCTCATGCCTCCGCTCCACACATGTACACTTTTACTCTTTTACTCTTTTACTCTTTTACACTTTTACTCTTGCCGCATCGTACCCCCGGTATTCACCGGGGGCTAATAAAATCGCGATAACTCACCATCAATCCTGCCCACCAGCGTCCCCATCGTGCCAGCTTACGTTTGGCCCGTCCAGCTCGCATCGGCGACCGTTTGGAATGCCGTCATAATGTGCGCCTTCGCGGCTCCCGACAGAGCGCCTTTGGCCAGCGCCGCCAAATTGTGTGCCACATGATCGGCTTTGGTCGTGCCCACGATCGACGTATGCACCTCTTCAATACTCAACACAAACCGCAACGCCACCGTCACCCAATCCATCCCCCCGTTTTTTCCTCCGCTATCCCCACCACTTCCTGCACGACTTTCCTCGTTACTCGATTCAAGCTCGAGCTCTTTCAATGTCAACCCCATCGTCAAGAAACGTTCGATGTACGTCTTCGCATATTCTTGATAAACCCCCTCGAACTCTTCGGCGGATTTCCAACAGGCATTGCCGATCGGCCGTTTGGCAATCACGCCCACGTCATGTTTTTTCGTCACGGGCAACACCAACTCGATGTTCGCCTGATCCACAATATTCACCGATGTCTCAATCACCGCCACATCGGGCAATGTCGCCGCATACGCCGCCGCCTCGTTATCTCCCGAATACCCGGCAAAGCGCACCTTGCCCGCTTCGCGTGCCTCCACCACTGCTCCCAGCGCATCGCCTGCTTGTAACACATCCATGTCACACGAATGCAACAACATCACATCAATGCAATCCGTGTTCAATCGTTGCAACGACCGATCAATATTTTTACGAATCACGTTAGGCGAAAAATTTTCGCCATCCGAGGCATCACCTCGATGCCCGCATTTGCTCACCAACACGTATTCATCACGCCGATCTGCGACGGCTTTACCGATCGCCTCTTCCGATCCCGGATAACACGCCGCGGTATCGATTACGTTTACGCCCGCATCCAACAACGCGTTGAGCACACGCTCCACTTCACGCTGTGCCGATTCCAGATAGCCAATCGGCGCACCGCCAAAACCCAACCCGCTCACGTTTAATTCCGTCTTCCCAAATCGTCGCTGTACTATCTCTTGTTCATGCTTCATCATAATTCCAATCTTGTATCCCCCCCACATTTCCCCCCACATTCCCCCCTCACACACATCACACATCACACATCACACATCACATCATTTCAATACCGAAACACGTCTGACAAATCCACGCGATCTTTGGTACGTCCCGATACCGCAACGCCCTCATCACGCAACATCTTCGCTTTCACCTTCAATCCCTGGGCAAACCCCGTCAATTTTCCCGTGCTGCCCACCACTCGATGACATGGCACCGTCGGTGCATACGGATTTCGATTCATCGCATTACCCACTGCCCGCGCGGCGCCCGGCTGACCAGCGGCTTTGGCGATTTCTCCATACGTCGTCACCCGCCCCGCAGGCACCCGGGCACACAGCGCCCAAACCTTTTCATTAAACGTCATCCCCGCCCTAATCTTACCCGCCAATATCGCGCGTTCCATCACCGTGCTCTGCGCTTTTCGCCTTTTGCTCATCGGTACGTTTCGTGTATTCTCGGCGTTGGCCATGATTCGCTCCCTTCAATATCTCAGGGCATACCTTCCTGATAACTCCATCCCATCTCTTCCAACATCGCACGTGCCCGCCACTGCAATTTTTTATCTGTCGCGGTTGTCCGCACCACATGCAGCCAGCGCATCGCTTGCTCTTGATCCGCATCGATGCCTTCACCATTGGCATACATCACGGCTAAATTCATTTGTGCCGCGCTGTGGCCTGACTCGGCCGCCTGCGTATACAACACCACCGCCCGCGCATTATCCTCTTTAACCCCCAACCCCTGGTCATACAACCAACCGAGGTTATGCGCTGCCTGCACATTTCCACCGGCCAATGCCTGGTCATACCACTGCCGGGCTGTCTTGTAATTTTGCGCCACGCCTCGGCCGTGCTCGTAGCAATACCCTAAATTCTGCGCCGCGCCCGCATGCCCACGCTTTGCCGCTTTCAGATACAACGACGCTGCCTTGACCGCATCTTCGTCAACCCCTTCTCCCAGATCATAGGCCCGAGCCAATTCATACGTCGACGCCTGGCCTGACTTGGCTTGTGTCGTTTTTGTCGCTGGCTTTGCTGATGCTCTTTCGCCACCGCCCGAACCGGCACACCCCGCCACAGTCCCTATCGCTCCTAACCCCGCCAACAACATCCCCGTCAGCACTGCCACATTCGCTACATTCGCTACATACGCCACATACCCGGCAGAGTTCGCCACTGGTTTTCGCCACACGTGCACATCCATAAACGGTCTCCTGATCGATTGGTTTTGAAACAGACATCCATGGTCTTCTCGCACCTCGTATCAATCTAACCGAATCACCGACGCTCATCCTAACCGGCGTTCGTCGCGTTCACTCACTACTGCCGACACAAATTCATCCAAACTCACCGCGCCCGTATCACCCTCACCGCGCTTGCGCACGCTTACCGTGCCAGCCGACTCATCTTTCCCACCCACCACCAACATGTACGGCACGCGTTCTTCTTCCGCCGCTTTAATCTTCGCATTCACCCGATCGTTGCCATCATCCATCGACACGCGTAATCCGACGGCTTTTAATGCATCCAATACTTTGCCCGCATAGCCCAGAAATTTATCGCTGATCGGCAACACCCGCACCTGTTCTGGACTGAGCCACAACGGAAACGCGCCGTTGAAATGCTCAATCAAACAACCAATAAACCGTTCCATCGAGCCAAACGGTGCGCGATGGATCATGATCGGCCGATGCGTCGTGTTGTCCGCACCCACGTATTCCAAATCGAATCGTTGCGGCAATTGGTAATCCACTTGCACCGTACCCAGTTGCCACTCGCGCCCGATCACATCCTTAACCACGAAATCAATTTTCGGCCCATAAAATGCCGCTTCGCCCGGTTCACTGCTAAACGGCACGCCTAACGATTCGGCTGCATCCAGACACGCTTTTTCGGCTGCGTCCCAATCGCTTGCTTCACCCACAAATTTCGAACTATCCGGATCGCGCAATCCCACCCGTACCCGATAGTCATCCATTCCCAACGTCTTGAAAACAATCTTGACCAACTCAATACAACCCAACACTTCGCCCGCCAAATGCTCCGGCATCACAAACAGATGCGCATCATCCTGCGTAAAACCACGCACCCGCGTCATGCCCCCCAGCTCGCCGGATTGTTCCCAGCGATACACCGTGCCGAACTCCGCCAACCGAATCGGCAGATCGCGGTAGCTCCGCTTCTCGCTCGCATAAATCCGAATGTGATGCGGACAGTTCATCGGCTTCAACATGTAACCATCAATATCACCCGAGGCCATGTTCGCTGCCAGGTCCGCACAACTGCATCCCTCGTCCGCCAGTTTTTTAATCGTGTCACGATCCACAAGTGGCGGGTACTGCGAATCAGCATAGTACGGAAAATGCCCGCTCGTGCGATACAAATCCAGCTTGCCGATATGCGGCGTAAACACCTGCGAATAGCCTTGACGTTCCAGATGTTCGCTGATGAAATCCTGCAACTGCTGGCGAACGATCGCGCCCTTGGGTTTCCACAACACCAAACCCTGTCCCACCATCTCATCAATTTCGAACAGGCCCAGCTTGCGGCCAACGATGCGATGATCGCGTGCCCGCGCCTGTTCCAGATTTTCCAGATGCGCCTCCAGATCCGCCTGACTGAAAAACGCGGTGCCATACACACGCTGGAATCGATCTGAATTCACATCACCATGCCAGTTCGATGATGCGACGGACATCACCTTGAATGCACCAATCAAACCAGTGCGCGGCACATGAGGTCCTTGGCATAAATCTTCCCACCGATGCCATGCACCCGTGTCATTTTCGAAATCGCCGGATTCAAAACTTCGTTCGGTTACATCAATCACTGACCCACAACGCTTGGATTTATGAACCATGAACCCTCGTTGCAGCCACGGGCTCAAAATGTGATAGAAACACTCATTATCACTTGAACGAATCAACACATTCGGTTCACCAGTTAAATACCAGCTTAAATTTACAGCGCCTGCTTTTTGGGCTTTTACAGCATTATCAATTTTGTATTTATTGCCTTCAGCATTTAATTTTTCAAACCCATCCTTTAATGGCAATTCATACCTTAAAAACTCCCGATCTTCTGCCACGATCTTCGCCATCTCCGCTTCGATTTTTTCAAAATCATCGCTGCTGATCGGCGTGTCCAGTTTCAGGTCGTAATAAAACCCGTTATCCAACGGCGGGCCGTACGCCAATTGCGTGTCCGGCCAAATGCGTTCGATCGCCTCGGCCATCACATGGGCGGTTGAATGTCGCAACAGATACAGCGCGTCTTTTTCATGCACTTCGTCGCGCCATTTGCTGCGCCCTTTTTTATCCTGACGCGGGGCGGTCACGATTGCCACTTCGCTGTCCTGCGTGATCGGGCGATGCACGTCCACCAGTTCCCCATTGACTCGGGCACCGATCGCGGCCTTGGCTAAACCTTCGCCAATCGACGCGGCCACGTCATACGCACTCGCTCCTGCGTCCAATGTTTTCACGCTGCCATCGGGCAAACGAATTTCCATATCCAATACTCGCTTCTCAAAAAAATCGTCATTCTCACAGCCACGCTGGGCCTGTTCCAAATATCACCCCCAAACTCCACCCAGTGTACCCCAACCACGTTACACTGTGCGTCTCATGGCATTCTCACTCGGACACGGCAAAAAACTCGACACCGCACCCGGCATCATCGGCTTCGGCCCCGATGAACTGCCCCCTATCGATGCAGGCATCATCGATTTCAACACCTGGTTCCCCCCCCCCACGTTACCCCCCACATTACCCCCGCAGGACTCAACGTTCGATTCTCTAACATCGACTGAATGTGGCCACCCGCCCCTCGAACTCGAAATCGGGTCCGGCAAGGGCACCTTCCTTGTCCAGCAATCCCAGCTCCAGCCCGATACCAATTTTATCGGCATCGAATATGCCCGCGAGTTTTATCGCTTCGCCGCCGACCGCGTGCGTCGCCACAATCTTCCCAACGTCCGCATGGTCAATCTCGACGCAGGTGCATTTTTACGCAGCTATGTCGCTGACGATTCGCTGTTCCGCGTCCATCTGTATTTCCCCGACCCCTGGCCCAAAAAACGGCACCACAAACGACGGTTCGTGCAAACCGACAATCTCCATCTCGTCCATCGGAAACTGATCGACAGCCCCGACAGCGAAATGCGTATCGCGACCGATCACGCGGATTATTTTGCATGGATGCAGGACATTTTCGCCACCGTCCCGGAATTATTCGAGGTCGTTCCGTTTGAGCGCCCCGCTTCGGCTGGTGACGGCGAACTGGTCGGCACCAATTTCGAACGCAAATACCGACGCGAGGGCCGACCGTTTCACGCGGTCACCCTGCGCTATCGTCCCCAATAAACCGATGCGTAGAACTGACATCTCACCTTGAAAATCGGTATAGTGCCTGTTGTTATCCTGCCCCCCTACGGAGATTTACCCATGTCTACACGTGATTCCCACCGCGCCAATCAGGCCATCGTCGCCCTGTTGTTGATCACTGCTATCAGCTCGCTCGCCCTTGTCGGTTGTAGCAGCAAGACCGCAAAAACCACTGCCACGGATTCCGATTTCCGGGCACTGCCGATCGTGTCGCAAAAATCCGGCGACAGTCACGCCCTGCTTGATCCCGGCGTGTTCCTGATCAACAGCCGCAACGACCTGACCGCGATGGGCCTGATCGATGACTTCGGCCAAACTAATTTTGCCCGCCAATCGCTGATCGTCCTCGCCTTGGGTGAACGACCCACCGGCGGTTACAGCGCTCGCATCGTCGGCGTCCAACAGGCACCCGAAGGCGTTTACGTCCAAGGCATCGCCTACGCACCTTCACCCGAATCGGCCAACACCATGGCCATCACCCATCCCTACGATGCGGTGGTCGTCCCCAAAGTCGTCGGCACCGTCTACAGCGAAATCGAATCCCAGGTCACCCCCGCACAATAACCCCGTTCAACTTCGGCATGACATGACATGACACATGTTTAGCGGGCGACGCGCAGCGTCCCACTTTGAACGCGGAGATATTCGTGGCGAAATTCGTGGTGATGTTCGTGGCGAAGTTCACGGCAATCTTCGTGGCAATATAAAATTTTGTGAATCCCCAAAACACGGGACGCTCGCGCGTCTCCCGCTAAACACGCGCTAACTCACGCCGCTTGCGGCTTAGCGCCTTGCCCCGTGCCTGTTCCCAGTTCCACCAATTCCCCGCGCCCTGCGATTGCCCGAAACTGATCCAGCATTTCCCCCATCGGTTTCCATCCCATCCCACCACGTCCCACACTTCCCTGCGTCAATATTCGATCCAGCCGCGCCGTCGCACGCCCCAACCCTGTGTACGTGCGCAACCGATTCACACGCGACAACGGCATGCGCGGCAAGTCCGCATCAAACTCCCATGGATGAAAATACAACACCGCGGGCCGACCCTCGCGCTTCGCCGTTCGCAATCCGCGTCGCATCAATCCCAACGGCAGTAACCGAAAATAACCACCACCAGCCACCGCTAATTTTTTGCCACCGGCCCAACCCGGTGACCACGTTAACGGTGGAATCGCCAGTAACGAATTCTCACCGTCACCACGCACATAAAACGGCCGATCCGGCGCCTCGGGCACGCCATAACTTGGGTGATACACCGGAAAAATCGAGCTGTCATATTCAAAACCTGCCGCCCGAATCACATCTACCGCCCACGCAGTTTCCCGCGTCAGGCTAAACGACGGTGCGCGATATCCCACCACCGCCTGACCCGTTTCATCTTCGATCAAACGTTTCGACGTCACCAGATCAGCCAGCAGTGTCGTCGGATCCATGCGATGCAATCGATCGTGATTGGTGCCGTGGCTGGCCAACTCATGCCCCGCGTCCGCGATGCGTCGGGCCAACCCCGGGCATCGCTTGACCACATCCCCCAACATGAAAAACGTTCCCCGCGCATCGTGCTCGGCAAACAAGGCTAACAGCCCCTCGATCTGGCGTTCCACCCGCGTGGGCCATGACCACCATTGCGAACGATCCATCGCACCGTGCGCCGCCTCGATGTGATAGTACTCTTCGACATCAATGGTCACGCAGCCAGGCGTTCGCGTGTTGTCCATAACATGGGTCAACGGGTTATCGGTCGGTCGCTTTGAAATCGTAGTCACCTCATACAGACATTCTGTCGATATGATCGTCATAACCATGCCTGCAACTAACGAAAATATTCTGAGTAAAATTCTCGCCACCGTGGGGCCGGCCACATCGGACCCGCAGATGTTGTGCCGATTGATCGATGAGGGCGCTCGGGCGTTTCGCATTAATTTCTCGCATGGCACGTTCGACGATTTTGAAAAAGCCCTGGCCACCGTCCGCGAAGCGTCGCGTTTGGCCGGTGTCGAGGCCAGCGCACTGGGCGATTTATCGGGCCCAAAATTACGTGTGAGCAAAGTCGACGATATTGATGACGACGGCCACGGCGGAAAAAAAGGCATCATCCTCGAGCCCGGCGACACCGTTGAACTGCAATACGAAACCGTTCTGGGCACACGCCAACAAACCAATGGCAACACTGTCCTGAGCACCAATTACCCGCAAATGGTCGACGAAATCGAACCCGGCCAGCGTTTGCTCGTCGACGACGGTGCCATTCGCATGTTGGTCACCGATAAAAAGGGCGACCCCACCGATCCCAATCGCCGACTGATTTGCAACGTCACCGTCGGCGGACGCATCAGCAGTGCCAAGGGCATCAACCTGCCCGACACTGAACTGTCTGCTCCGTCCATCACCGAGCGCGATTGGGAATGCGCGCAATGGGCTGTCGATCATGGCATCGATTACCTGGCCCTGAGTTTTGTCCGCAATGCGGGCGACATTCAAGAGCTGCGCACCTTTTTGCAAAAACAAAAATCCGACATCCCCATCATTGCCAAAATCGAAAAGCCGCAGGCCATCAACGATCTGGAAAATATCGTCAATGCCGCCGACGGCCTGATGGTCGCGCGCGGTGACCTGGGCGTCGAAATGGATCTGGCGATGGTTCCGGTCATTCAAAAACGCATCATCCGAATGGCCCACGACTATGGCAAGCCCGTCATCGTCGCCACGCAGATGTTGCAGTCCATGATCGAAGCACCTGTCCCCACGCGGGCCGAGGCTTCTGATGTCGCCAACGCGATTTTCGATGGTGCTGATGCCGTGATGCTCAGCGGTGAAACGGCCGTCGGCCACTACCCGGTGCAAGCGGTTCACACCATGGCCCACATCGCCCGCGCTTCGGAAGAAAACCGTGATGTCGATCCCAACGAAATGGGACGGGCCCCACGCAAAGCGCGCGAAACCAAATATCGCACCGCAGCCTTGGCGCACGGCGTGGCGATCATCGTCAAAGACCTTGACGCCAAGGCGGTCGTCACCTGGTCCGAACTCGGCGGCACCGCTCGCTATCTCTCACAGAATCGCCTGCCGGTCCCCATCATCACATTCAGCAGCAATCAGGTCGCCCTGCGCCGCATGAATCTCATGTTCGGCGTCGTCCCCATCTATCTCGAACGGCCAGCGACCCCCGACGAATTTGTCGCGGAACTCGATCGCCGTCTGCTCGAAACCGGCTGGGTCCAGCCCGGCGACCCCATCGTCATCACCAAAGGCGAACCCCTCGGACTCCCCGGTGTCACCAACAAAATCCGCATCCACTACGCTGGCGACGTCTGCCGCGTCTCCTTCTAACCCTCCCCCCCCCACATTTTCCCTTGGTTAGTTCGATGGCACAATGGTTTGCCACGCTAGACCAGGGGCCAAATGGGTAAAAATGGCACTATCCTGTGCCACCAGTCCCCCGTTTAGCGGGTGACGCGCAGCGTCCCGAGCCGACCACCGCGCAAACTCAATTTTTGCCCTCTCCCACGTCTTACCGACTCAAAAAGCTCGTCCCCCCCCCCACACACCCACCCAGTCACGTTACCCCACGTTTGACGGAAGACAGTGGGAGCATGGGGGAGGCGTGTAAAGCATGAAGGGGAAACGTGGGGGGGGAATGTGGGGGGGAATGTGGGGGGGGCGCAGGGTAAACGGGGTTGCGTTACAATGTTCCACTTGATTTTAGTTTTCACAATGGAGCATCAACCTTGAGTAGGAGTCGGCTATTGGTCGCGGTCAGCAGTCCGTGGGCCAGCCAGAAACTTGCCGAACCGATCGCGGATTTGATCCGCCGCCTTGATGCAGAGGCGGTGGTGGCTCACGTCGCCCAATTACAGGACGATGACGAGCACGAATCCGACGCCAAACAGCGCGGCGAGCAAACCTTGACCACGCTGGTGCAAAACCTGCGCGAGGCAGGCGTCGAGGCTGAGGGCTTGATGTTATTTGCCGACGATGTCGCCAAGGCCATCCTCAACACTGCCAAGGCCCGCGACTGTTCTATGATCGCCCTGGGCCTCACCGGCAAGGGCATCTTCAAACGCCTCATCGCAGGCGACGTCCCTAGCGACATCATCCGATTGGCCGACCTGCCCGTCCTGCTCATCCCCGCCAACTGGACCGGCATGATCTGAGCCAATTCCGGAATAACCGGAATAACAATGAGACGGTGAGGCAGTGAGAAGATTTCGAACGAGGAATACAGGAAAACAGGAAATTTTGAAATCTCTGATTCACACGGATAAAACTGAACTATCTGTGTGCATCGGTGGTTTCATATTTTAAATTTCTATTCCTGTATTCCTGCGTTCCTCGTTCAAAATAAATTTGTTTTCTCACCGCCTCACCGCCTCATTGTTCAATTCCCCCTGCCTTCCTCTGTGTCTCTGTGCCTCTGTGGTTAATCCAAAATCATTCAAACGCAATGCCCGTCTTATCCGCGATGTCGCGCATGTCATCGACGATCGACGCCAGAATTGGCACGCCCGTTTTGGTGCGTTCGGCTTCGGCAGCGCGTTCGGGATCGCCGGGGATCATGGGGCCATCCGTGCCCGGCTGGGGCTTGGTGCCACGGAATGTTCGCACGTAGTCATCCATCTGGGCCAGGAATTCATCCTGATCGATAAACGCATCGATGCGCCACGCGCCGAAAAAATGCCCGATGCCTTTGCCCACGCTCCGGGCTGGCTCTTCCTGTCGCAACGCAAACGGCGGGGCAAACGGCCCCCAGTTCGCGCCCGACAACATGCTGCACAGAATGTCCACCGCCATCGCCAGGCAGTACCCCTTGTGCCCACCCAATTCGCGTGTTGATCCCAAGGGCAACAACGCTCCGCCTTCGATCATGGCATTGGGATCGGTCGACATTTGGCCGTCTTTGTCGATGTGCCAACCTTCGGGAACGGAGGTTCCCTTACGCCGGGCCACTTCAATCTTGCCATACGCAGCCGCGCTCGTGGCCATGTCGACAAACACATCGGTTTCCTTGCCCGCGGGAAATGCGATGCCAATCGGATTGGTCCCGAGCATGCGTTCGGCACCCCACAACGGCGCGACCAGTTTGGTTGAATTCGTGTTGGCCCATCCGATCATCGATTTATCGCGAATCGTTTCCAACAGGTAATACGCGCACGAACCGAAATGATTCGTGTTGCTGACGCTGACCCATCCACTGCCCGCTTCGCGCGCTTTGTCCTGAGCAATCCGATTGGCCTTGGGTCCCACCACCAACCCCAAACCGTTGTCGCCATCGACGGTCGCGGTACTGGCTGACTCGCGCACAATTTTAATTTCCGGCGTCGGGTTGATCCGGCCCAGTTCCAACATGTCGAAATAGGTATGCAGCCGTTGCATGCCATGCGTATCAATCCCGCGCAGATCCGCCGCCGCCAGCACATCCGCCGCCAGCCGTGCATCATCCACAGGCACGCCAAAATGTTGAAACACCTTGGTCGCAAAATCGATCAGATATTCGATGGGATATAACTTCGTCTGGGCCTCTGCCATGGGATACTCCGTGTGGTCTTATGTCGAAAAAAATCTAGCCGCGAATGTACGCCAATAGACGCGAATAAATTCAGAAAATAGTTTTAACGAGGAATTCAGGAAAACAGGAATTTTGAAACCACCGGCGGTTCTATGTTTTCATGCCTGAGTTCCTGATTTCCTGAATTCTTCATTAAAATCAGTTGCCTTCATTGGCGTTTATTGGCGTACATTAGCGGATAAAAACATCCTGGTTTTATCAGCGTTCATCCGCGTCCATCTGCGGCTAATAAAAAATTATTCGCCCGGAATATACCCGATCACGCCTGACCACGGACTCGACGCTGTCGCATACAGTTTTTTCGGAATACGCCCAGCTAAATACGACAATCGCCCGGCCTCGAGCGCGTGTCGCATTGCGTGGGCCATGCGGTAGGCGTCCTTCGCATGAGCGATGCCCGTGTTCAACAACACGCCATCGGCGCCCAGCTCCATGGCCTGGGTCACGTCCGACGCGGCACCCACGCCCGCATCGACGATCACCGGATAATCCGGATCGCCTGCTTTCAACAGCTCCAGAATGATCGTGATGTTGTTGGCATTCAACACGCCTTGCCCTGATCCGATCGGCGAGCCAGCAGGCATCACCGCCGTCGCACCTGCCTCCTTGATTTTCGTGGCCATGATCGGATCGTCCGACGTGTAGCACAACACCTTGAAGCCATCCTTGACCAGTTCGCGCGTCGCTTCCAACGTCCCCAACGGATCGGGCAGCAACGTTTTTTTATCGCCCAACACTTCCAACTTCACCCAGTCCTTGCCGGGGTTGTCCAGTTGATCCAATAGCTCACGACCCAGTCGGGCCACACGAATCGCATCCGCCGCATCAAAACATCCGGCGGTGTTGGGCAAAATGATGTAACGATCCGTATCGATAAAATCCAGCAACGATTCGCCACGCTCGTTGACCAGTCGTTCACGACGCACAGCCACCGTTACCATCGATGTGCCCGACGCGTCCAGGCATTTTTGCATCGTGGCAAAATCCGCATACTTGCCCGTGCCCACAATCAATCGACTTCCCAGCGTTTGCCCGGCAATGACCAGTTTCGTATCCAGTTCGGTAGGTATATCAGTCGCTGTCATATCATTCGTCTTCTATAAAAAAATTAACGAGAAACACAAGAATACAGGAATTTCAAACCGGCTATCGGCCTTGGCATCACATCGCCATTATCCAATTCCTTGGCTTCCTCTGTGCCTCTCCTCTGTGCCTCTGTGTTTTTTTATCTCCCCCCCCCCCACATAGACCTCACCCCCCTTCCCGCCTCACCCCTCTTCCCGCCCCAACCCCGTCACCCGCCTCAACCGCCGCCGACCAGCGTCACCAGTTCCACCACGTCGCCCTCGCCGAGCACGGTGTCCTCGTGCCGTTTGCGGGGCACCACATCGCGATTGAGCTCCACAGCCACCGCCGCATCGCCCAGCCCTAGCGTTTCGATCAATTGCCGAACGGTCATATTCGCTTCGACAGCCTGTTTTTCGCCGTTAACCTGAATCTCCATCCCCCTATTCTAAATGGATTCCCACACAGTGCGAACCGCCACGTTGGCAACCCTTCCCAGCCCCCGCTATAGTCATGATAGATTCAAGGCCGACCGGGATCGTTTTTTCATAGGACGCCGTCTTTTTTTGTTGTCAGCCCGTGACCATAACCATGACCATGACCCAATCCAACGCCAATTCGTCCCACGCGGCCCGCACCTCCACGCCTGAGTCTTCGGCAACTCCCGCTGCCCCCGCAGCCAAGCAAGACAAGCGAGCCAACCGATTCGGCACCATGACTGAATCGACCACGCGTAAAACATACGACATCTGGTCGCGCATCTATGACGACACTTTCGGCAGACTCGTCGCTCGTCGACAACGCTTGGCGCTTGAACAATTTCATCTTCAACCAGGCGACCGTGTCCTCGACCTCGGCGTCGGCACCGGACTCACACTCCAACATTATCCCAAAGACATTCACATCGTCGGTATGGATCTCTCACGCGGCATGCTCACCAAAGCCGCGGACAAACTCGACCAGAACGGCCTGACCCATTGCCAACTCATCTGTGGCGATGCGATGCTTCCTCCCATGCGTGAGGCCAGCTTCGATCACGTCATGATTTCCCATACCATCAGCGTCGTCAGCCAACCGGCCAAGCTCCTCCAATGGGCACGCTCACTGGTCAAGCCCGGCGGGCGCATCGTCCTGCTCAATCATTTCAACGACAACCGATCATTGATTGGCAAAATCGAACGCTGGCTCAATCCACTCTGTGTCAAAATTGGTTGGCGTAGCGATCTCACCCTCGAAGAAGCCATGGGCGATGTCGATCTCGACGTGGCCTACACTTTCAAAATGCGCCGCATGGATGTCTGGCAGATCGTCGTGCTGCATCGGCCCGCCAGCGATGAGCACCATGATCCGGCGGACAAAACGATCAGTGAACAATCAGGCGAACATGCCACCCGTCAGAACAACGCAGATCACACACCGCAACCCACGCTCACCTCCGCCTTCGCCTAACCCCCCACCCCCCCCACATTTCCTCTGCATGACTTGTATGCTTTCGGGACGTACCATCGCATTTTTTTCTTGCGTCTGTCCTGCGTATTGCCTGCGTCATCCCCGTGTCACGGTTAGCGGTGTAATCCGTTGCGTTTGGCCGGCTGCGATTTTGTCGTAACCGCTACCCAGTTCGCCGATCGGATCAGGCGGGGCAATTTCCACGACTTTTTCGCCCAGTTTCACTTCACCATTGCGCACGCGGGTCTGGAATTTCTTGCATTCATCCAATAGCGCTTCGAGAATTTCTTCCTCGGGCACATTGGCGACTTTCTTACCCTGCACGTAAATAATCCCACGACGATCGCCCGCAAAAATGGCCACATCTGCACCTTCGGCTTCACCCGGGCCGTTCACGATGCAACCCATCACAGCCACCTTGATCGGCAACTCGATTTCCTCGGCCAACTTCTTGCGCACCTGTTGGGTCAATGTAAACAAGTCAACCTGAATTCGGCCACACGTCGGACATGCAATCAACTCCGCGCCCTTGCGCTCGCGCAGGCCCAGGATGTAGAGCAATTCCAAACCATCTTCAACTTCATAGATCGGATCATTCGCATAACTGATGCGCAACGTGTCGCCAATACCCGAAGCCAACAGATGTCCCAACGGCACGACACTGCGAATCGTGCCGGTTTCTTTCGGCCCGGCATGGGTCACACCCAGGTGCAACGGATAGTCAAAGCGTTTGCTGATTTCCGTGTAGGCTTTGATCACCAGATTGGGATCGATGCTCTTGGCACTGATGACGATGTCATGAAAATCACGTTCGTGAAAAATATCGAGGTATTCTTCCAACTTGGTAATCATGATCGCGAGCATGTGGCCGTGCTTGTCATCGGAAAACACGCCGCCTAATTCTTTTAAGCGTTTTTGTTTGTCACGACGTTCGATGATCGAACCTTCGTTGACGCCGATGCGAATCGGTAGTTTGCGTTCTTTGCATGCATCAATAACCTTGGCCACTTGTGCCTTGTCATTGATGTTGCCGGGGTTGAGACGGATTTTATGCACACCTGCCTCAACCGCTTCCAACGCACGTTGGAAATGGAAATGCACGTCGGCCACGATCGGCACCGTCACCTGTTTCAATATCTCAACCAGCGCTTCAGTGTCTTTGCGTTCAGGCACAGCCACGCGGACCACATCCGCACCGCCGGCCGCCAGCTTCTGGATCTCGGTCACGCACTTGTCGATGTCGTAGGTGTAGCCACTGGTCATGGACTGCACAGCAACCGGTGCGTCGCCACCGATTTTGACATAGCCGACGCGATCGTCGCCTAGGGTAACTTGTCGAGTAGGTCGTCGGGTAACAATGGACATAATTGAGTATCACCTTTGCAAAACACCCCCCACCCCCGCCAGCACACTTTTTCTAATTCACGCCCCCCCCAACTTGCCCCCCACTCTCCCCCCACTCTCCCGCCACTCTCCCGCCACTCTCCCCTGCCATTCTCCTGACCCCACGCTATTCAGCCCCGCACACAGACCCACAGTATAGCGTGTCATAAAAAAGCCCGTCCACACACGTGGAACGGGCTTCTAGGAGGAGATTTCTTCATCATCACACAGTCAGGCGCGACTATCTGCTATCTGCTATCGACTACCGACAATCGGCAATCGGCAATCGGCTGCGGGAATACCACTGGCCTGATCAGCGACAGTTTCGGCCATGGCTACTGTGGCCGGCTGAACCATAACTGTGACTGTGGCCAAAACGGCCATCGTGAAAACCATTGGTCTGCTGATGCCTGAAATTGTATCGGGCACCACTCGAATACTTAATCGTGCCGTTGTCGATCGAAATGGTAAAACTCAAGCCACTGCCGCGATGGTTATGCCGTGCCGTTTTATGCACAGGCTGATACACCGACTTATGCGTGGTCTGATACGTCGGCGCATAGAACGAGGTGGTGGTGGTCGTAATACGCTTGACTGGTTTGGTGTAAATCACCGTCGAACGCGTAGGCTCATGCCAGTTGCTTTGATTGTGACGCGAATCACGATCGCGCTGATAGGTGTTGTCATACGTGCGCGGGCCACGATCATGTGAATCGTATCGATTTTGATTCTGACGGTAGCTGTTTTTCGTGTACGTGCGCATCGTCTGTCGCGGGGGTGCGACGTGATAGGTCGCTGCGGGCGCGGGCTTGGTCACCACGATCTGGGCAGTCGATGATTGCGACTGACGCTGCGATTTATGATGGAGCGACTGATTCTGATTGGCATTTCGCGCTCGCGGTGATAACGCCTGATAGGGTGAAGGCGAAGTTGATAGCGAGGAAGTCGATGGCACGTTGGCTGGTGATGGCTTGGCTGCCACATGCGGATTGGCTGCAAGTCCACTGCTTTGATGCGACGCATCAGGCCCAAGCACCACGGGCTCGGCATGCACCGGTGCACCCGTCAACGTGAGCATCATCACCAATGCAACAATAGCCAGCATCCAAACCGCCACGGACCAAGCGTTGAACCAAGTGTTGAACCATAAGCCAGAGATCGATCGGTGACTCACCACCGTGGCTTGAATCACCGATACCGATGGAACGGCCGGGTATGTTTGATGTGAGAGGGCTTGGTTTCGTGGATGACGTGTCACCATGATTTAGCTCCTAAGCCAAGACGAGGCTTCGCCGGATTTCGCGGAATAGTGCAAAATTGCATTACCGTTTACAGTATAGCGCCACACACCCCCAAAACCGACCATTTTCAAGTAATTTGATTGGAAACCATGATGTCACAAGACAATACGCCCCTATATCCCCTGCAGTTTGCCCCGATTTACAAGGAAAAGGTCTGGGGTGGGCGGGCTTTTGAAAAACTCGACCGCAATCTCCCCGGCGAGGCGGATGCCCAATTCGGCGAATCGTGGGAGTTGGTCGACCTGGGACAGACCTCCGTCTCCGGCGGCGGCGGGTCGGCCGAACGCTCCACCGTGATTAACGGCCCGTTGGCTGGCCACACACTCAACGCATTGATCGCCCAATACGGCGACACGTTGATGGGAACGCTGCCGTCCAACGATGGCGAGTTTCCATTGCTGGTTAAGTTTCTCGACGCCCGACAAAATCTATCCGTCCAGGTTCATCCTAGTGCCGACTATGCCGCGTCGCATGAGGATGCTTTTTTGAAAAGCGAAGCGTGGTACATCGTCGACTGCGAACCGGGTGCGGTGATTTACAAAGGTATCGACGAAGGCGTAACCCCTGAACTGTTTCGCAAAGCGCTGGAAGAAAACTCTGCCGACGCGGTAGAGCCGTTGATGCTGACCATTCCGGTCAAACCCGGCGATTGCCATTACCTGCCCAGCGGCACATGTCATGCGCTGGGCGCAGGCATTCTCGTGGCCGAAGTGCAAACCCCCAGCGACACCACCTTCCGCGTGTTCGATTGGGGACGCGTCGGCCGAGAACTGCATGTCGAACCCGCATTGGCTTGTATTCATTTTGGGCCGGCAAATGTCGCGGCCAATGAAAAGCGCAGCGTCATTCGCAATGATGAAGCCACGCTGAGCAAACTCGTCGAGTGCGAATTTTTTCGCATGGAACGCATTGAACATCGCGGCCAGATTCCGCTCGATCTGGCCATCGATCAACCCACCATCTGGATGATCCTCGACGGCAGCGGCACCTTCACCTGCGAAGGGTTAGGCGATTCTGACAACGACAGCGAAACAGTTTTCACCTTCAAGCGTGGCCAAACCTGTTTGTTGCCCGCACGCATGACCCCCACGCGCGTCATGTTCGACCAGCCCACCACCTGGATCGAAGTCACGTTCCCACAAACGCAATCCCAGGCCATCGCGTAACACACAAAACGCTTCAGAAAATAACAGCGCACGTTTACCATTTTCTGTTAGCCGTCGCTCTTGAGCGGCGTTACGTCGAGGGTTACAAGAACCCCCACGCGCCGCCAAATGGCGGCGGCTAACGATAAACAACGCACGTATTTTTTTATGGGATTGGTATGAATTGGTCGTAAACCCACGCGTCAATCCCGCGCGGGCAAGACTTCGTTCCAGAAACGCAGCCAGTTGCCATGCATGATCGCGTCGATGTCCGTATCACTGAAATGCCGTTGCGATAAATGGTCCGCTAACTTTTGCAGGTCGGCGATGCTGTCGATTTCTCGAGGCGCATGCTCGTGGCCAAACCCGCCATCCAAATCTGAACCGATGCCCACGTGCTTGCAATCGCCTGCGATCTGACAGATGTGTTCGATGTGGTCCACCACATGCTCCAATCCCACCTCATCCCGCACCGGCTCCCCCCCCCCCACATCCCCCCCCACGTTTCCCCCCACGCCCCCCACGTTTCCTCCCACGCCCCCCACGTTTCCTCCCACGCCCCCCACGTTTCCTCCGCTTGTACCAGCATCACTGGTCTCCGAGTCCGCCGGTGAACTGTGCCAGCGAATCATGCCGTTGTAAAACGCAATACCCACCATGCCACCACGATTAAAAATCGTGCGCAATTGCGTGTCGGTCAGTTGCCGAACGGTGTCTGCCAAAGCCCGGGCGTTGCTATGACTGGCATACACTCGGCCACCAAAACGATCCATCGCTTCGGCAAAACTTTTGTCCGACAGATGCGTCATATCCAACGCGATATTAAATTTTTCGAGTTCGCCTAACAACGCACGGCCTCGCGAGGTCAACGGCCCATCCTGTTCCGGACTATTCGGATCACGCGAAGGCGTACCTGCCGCATAGCGACTGTGTCCGAAATGCGCCAACGATACCGCACGCAACCCCTGGTCATACCAATCTCGCAACTGGGCTGGATCGATAATCGCATCCGCCCCTTCCATCGTGATCACAATGCCAATCGGCACATGCTGCGGATCACGCTGCCAACGCGTCCAGTGCGCATCGAGCGTCGTCCGATTGGTCACCACAAACACTTTGTTTTGTTGCTGAAGATATCGGTAGTACGCCAACTGTCCCTGAGCAATCGCATAGGCCATGCTTTCATGTGGCCAATCGCCGTTGGTCCTCGCTGGCTGACGATCAGGCATCACCCAAGGCTTAGCGCGAGCCAGCACGGTCACCATCGCCAACCCCACGTGTCCCTTGCACATTTCCGGCAAGCTCACTGCCGCGGTCCCGCGTCCGTCGGCACAGCGCAGTTCGCGCTGTCGTATTTCTTCCAACGCCAAGGTTTGATCTCGTTCATAGCTCAGCGCGTTGAGGGCAATATCCAGATGTCCATCAATAATCGGTCGCATAAATCCCAATCTTTTTTAAAACTCGTGCAGTAGCCACCGCCCTTGGGCCGAGCACGGGCGTTATTGCAAGTCTAAACCTCGCGCCGCCCAAGAGCGGCGGCTAACTGAGGCTCGCAAAATAACGCACAAGATTTCAAGGAAAACCATCTCATTTCTACCTTACTCCCCGCTCATGTCCTCTCCATCGCGATGCTTTGAACGTCGATGCACTTACAAACTTCGTGACATCCGGCGCCGATGTTCCGCCGGGCCGTATCCCATGATACGGGTAAACACGCGATGGAATTGGGGGTAGCTACCAAAACCTGCGGCCAGCGCAGCATCGGTCAGATTGCGCCGCCGGCCGTGCTGATAAATTTCCAGAAACCGGTCGATGCGTTGACGATTGCGATAGTCCACGATGGACACGCCGGTCTGCTGTTTAAACAGTCGGCTCAACCGCGATGCGCTTAATCCGCTCGACGCAGCCAGGTCGGCCACACTCGCATCCGATTCATGATTGCGAATCAGCACCGCCGCCCGCTCGACCGCAGGATGCACATCCGCGGCATCCGCCGCATCGGCCTGGTGATGGGCCCGCCACGCGGCAAGCATTGCGTAGATCATCCCGGAATTCCACAAGGCAAAATCCTGCGACTGCACGGGCAAAATATCGACGAATAACCGCACCAAATACACGCGGGCCGATTCACCCAACAGGCTGCAAATCGGCCCATGCGCCCGACGCTGAGTCAGCCGTCGGCTCGCCTTGGTCGTGCAATGTTGTTCAAGCCAGGCCGGACGGATCACCATGATCCACATTTCAAAATCCGCGCTGCTATCGAGCAACACATGCTCCTCATCGGGGAACAACCACAACAACGTGCCGACCTGCAAATCGTACCGCTGTTCGTCCACCAGATACGTCGCTCGCCCCTTCGTACACAGGTTGAATTCCAGCTCCTCGTGCCGGTGCATCCTGATCCGATTCGGCTTTTGCTGCGCCTGATGGAGCCACAGGTGACCTTGATCCGCGGGATTGGGTAATTGTAATTCCTCAGCCATGTCGACACGAAATGATAACAAGTCGCCTTAAAAAGAGAAGACATATCCAATTTTTTGTCAATAATGCAATGAAATTAATTTTAAACGCAACCGTAAAAAAACTCGCAAGGCTGTCTTTTTTCCCACCACGATCTCGAAATCCAATCTTTGAAAGGTTCCATCATGCCCACCACCGCCAACACCAACGTCGCCACAAACATCGACATCGACTCCGACCTGATCTCGCCTGACCAACTCGCTCAATACCATGACGAGGGCTACATGATCCTCGAACGCGTCATCCCTGACGACATGCTGCAAATGATGCGCGAGGAATGCTCCTATCTGATTGGCTACATCGATTGCATGATGGACTACGAAAAAAAAGACGTCCTCGGACTCAACCACCGCCGCAATCGCTATTTCATGACCAGCAAATACAACCCACAGTCACGCATCTGGCATTTCACATTCAGCGAACTGATGGCTCAAATCACCAAAGCGGCCCTCGGCCCTGAGGTCTACCTGTTCAACGAACAGTGGGTCGTCAAGGGTGCTGAAAAAGGTATGAAATTCGGATGGCACCAGGATTCGGGCTACGTCAAACACGCGGATCCCACCACCACCCACCAGCCCTACCTCACCTGCTGGTGCACACTCGATGACGTATGCGAAGAAAACGGCAGCGTCTATATCCTGCCCCATTCACGCGCGGGCACCAAAGATAAAATTTTCGATCACACCCAGGAAAATGCCACCAACGATCTGATCGGCTACACCGGCGACGACCCGGGCATTCCCGTCATCGCTCCCGCGGGCAGCATCGTCGCGTTTTCCAGCTACGCCTTCCACCGTTCCGGTTCCAACAACACCGACAAAATGCGCCGAATCTATCTTGGCCAATACAGCACCAATCCCATCCGCAACACCGACGGAACCGTATGGTCTCAGGACGTGCATTTCATCAAGGATGGCCAACGCGTTTTCGACCCGCACACCGATACGTTTGAATACAAAACCTCCAACCGCTAATACCCAACCCAACCACACGTTTAGCGGGCGACGCGAAGCGTCCCACTTTGAACCCCAAGAAGGTCTATCTTGTCAAACCATAGCGTGTGTAAATACTCGGCCAGAGTTTTTCCAATTCGCTGACCAGATCGTCGAATGATTCTGCCTCAACGCGTCGGCGTACCTGATCGATCGCGGCTTGGCTCGTCCATGCGTTGGCCAATTGCCGATCCTCCGCCGTGCTTTCAGCCACGCCATAGATGTAGCCCGAGCGTGTATCCATCAAAATGGCTGACGCAGTGGTGATCACGCGCGCGTGTTCATCGGGAAACAGGCCCAGCGTGATGATCGACAAGGGCGACATTTCATTTTCACGCCAGAACGCCGTGTCCAGCGTGTAAATCAACACGAGGTCCGCGTGCAATTTCGATGCTGCCAGACGCAATTGCATATCGCTTGTCAGGTCTTCCGACAACAGCATGCGCCCGATCGCCGCCAAGCCTGCAATACCGTCCAGATTCAAAATGCGTTGAAAATGTTCGTCCTTTTCAACCTCGCGTTGTGTGACCACGGTGTACGCGCCCCGGCCATAGGCGTGATGCAACGAGTACGAACGATACCCTGGCGACTGCACACGGACCGTCGCCACATGGGCCGGAAATTTCGCCATTGGCTTCGTGTCAAAATTTTTCTGGATTTCCGCATCGGGACTGGTTGGTGCCGATTCCATCGGCACGGTAGGCGTATCATGGCCGACGATCTGTTGCGGGTTACCCGTAAACACACCCATATTTGCCCCACTGCCAGGCACCACATAGTGAGAAGAACACCCCGCCAACACAAACAGAATACACAACCCAAGCCCTGCAACTCTTGCACATCGTGTCAACGTTAGCACCCATGTCGTCCATGTCGTCCAAACTGTCATTATTTTTGCCTCCGAGAATTTCAACCAAAAACAAACAAACCGCTACACCGAAACCGCCTGCTCAACCATCTGGCCAAACAACGCGAGCGGTGCTGATCGATCGACTTGCACATCCACCAACGAACCGACCAGCGATGGGTCGCCATCGAACATGACAATCAAGTCGCCATCGGTTCGGCCTGACAGTTGCGTGATTTCCTGATCGCGTTGCCAACCGAGCGTGACATTGGGTGCGGCGGTGTTGGCATTTCGGCGCGAACGCGCGGAAATCGATTCGACGAACACGCGCACCGTTTTGCCCACTTGTTCACGATGCACCAGCGCACTGACATCGCTTTGAATGGCTAACAGTTCGTTGTTGCGACGTTTCTTTTCCGTGTCCGATACGTCGTCCTCAAACCGATCAATCGCTGCGGTCCCGGGCCTCGGCGAATATTTGAAAATGAAACAATTTTTAAACTGAGCCTGACGCAACAGGTCAGCGGTCGCCTCGTGATCGGCCTGCGTTTCGGTCGGGAATCCGCAAATAATGTCCGAGGCAATCTGCACGTCCGGCAAAAATGTCCGGGCCCGCTCGAGCAATTCCATAAAACCGGCCACCGTGTAGTCGCGGTTCATCGCTTTCAACAAACGATCTGAACCCGATTGCACCGGCAAATGCAGATACCGGCAAATACGCGGACAATCACGCATCACCGCTAAAATGTCATCCCCAAAATCACGCGGAAAACTCGTCACAAATCGCAATCGCGGCAAATGCGGCACCGCCTCGTGGATCCGATACAACAAATCCGCAAACGAAACCCTGCCCCCCCCCCACGTTTCCCCCGCATCGACGGATGATGTTGAGGAGCCAACCGACATCGCCTGCGCTGCACCCGGTTTGTTTTTCACGATCTCGCCGACTTGCGGTTGTTGCACGCCATTGACCGTGACTGCGGCGCTTTGATCATAGTGATAGTGATTGACCGTTTGGCCCAGCAATGTCACCTCGACCACACCCGCGTCGGCCAATCGCTTGACCTCATCAATGATATGCATCGGCGGACGATGCACCTCGGCGCCGCGTGTAAACGGCACCACGCAATACGTGCAAAATTTATTGCACCCACGCGTGATGCGCACATACGCTGATCGCCGCGGGGCCTGCACCGCATTTTCCGGATCCATCCCCCCCCCACGTTCCTCTCCACTACTTCCCGCACCATCATCGCCATCCACACTGTCATTCAACGACGGGTTAAACGCACGTGACAGATCCAGTAATTCCAACTGATCTTCAGCGGCGGCCAGGGTTGCCGATCGGCGATGCGTGTTGCCTTGCAAAGCGGATTGGTAACTGCGCCGGCCGAACCGATTTTCAATGTTGGTTTTCACCACGTTATCGATCAGCATCGGCACCTTGTCCAACTCACCGGGCCCGCACAGCAAATCCACATGCGGATGTTTGCGCACCATGTCGCCACCCTCACGCTCGGCCATGCAACCGATCACACCCAGCACCATTCCCGCCGCTTCAGGATTTTCTTTTTTATGCACGCCCACTTCGCCGATACGGCTCCACACTTTTTGCTCAGCCCGTTCACGCACCGAACAGGTGTTGTACAACACCACGTCTGCCTGCTTCCAATCCTTCACAAATCGATAGCCCAGCCCACGCAACTGGCTGGTCACCAATTCGCTGTCGAGCACATTCATCTGACAACCGAACGTCTCCAGAAAAACACGTCGGCCGTCACGCGATTGACTGGTCGGCATCGTGTCGCAACAGGTGGCATCAAGCGCTGGTGGTGTGGATGGGGCGTCAGGTGTGGCTTGGGTCGGAGGGGTGGACATAGTCGGGCAATTGTAGCATACGACGCTGACCTCGATAGCATTTTCTCTATCATCTGAGGCTGTTTCAATTGGCTCTCAACCCAAGATTGCAGTCGATCTGTGGCCGTGGTCGATGAATATCCACTGTGACCTGGGATATCCCACAACATCGCCCTAACCGTTTGACCGCATGGCTCGCCGCGGTGCCCGATTGGTTGTTCCTCTCGGCAGGGCTATCGATCGTGGTGGCTTCATTGATATTGCCACCCTGGCTCGCCAATCGAAAACTCGCCTGGCAGCTCGAGGTCATGCAACAACAAGCAGCACATCTGGCCCAACAGGAATCTTCCTTCGGCGAATTACTCGGCGCCCTCGAATCACATGACCCGGTCATGCTCGAACGATTGGCCTACGAATACCTTCGGCTCAAACCCGTCGGGGCGACCGTGTTGACCGCATCGGATAATAGTTCGGCAGGCACCGGATCGGCAGAACGATTTGGCGCTTCGGGCCCACTGATGCAACCGGTCGATCACCGCATCGAATCGCTCGAGCCACTCGCACCCATGGCCATCGAAGCCTGGGTCGCCAAGCCCATGCCCCACGCGGCGGCTTACGAACCGATTCGTTCCAAACTCGTCACCACCACCACCGGCCCAAAGCGCACGATACTACTCGTGGCAGGGTTGTTGTTGATCGTCATTGCTCTGTTGCCCACGACCAACTCGGCCGCATCGGCATCCATGCACGCCATCAATGCTCGTGATGATGACGTTGATGATGACTATGATCGCGACGACACGGATGGCGATGATGATGGCGGTATCTGGTAACGATTTACCAACACCGCAAGATCACGGCATCGGCGCCACCGAGGTTTGCGACGACCAGTCTTCCCACCCGCCACGGTAACCCACCACATCCGTGTAGCCCAACGCGAGCAAACGCTTGACCGCTGCAGGCGTTAATGGATCAGTCCACGTCGAGCCATACACCACAATCGTTTTGGCATGGGCCAGTCGCGGTTCGTTCGCTCGTATCTGGGGCAAGGTCATGTGGATCGCGCCGGGAATATGGCCTGCCTCATACGCCTCAGCCTGCCGAACATCCACGACGACCAGATGTTTTTTCTTAGCTTCGCCCAACCACGAGCGGAGCGTGGCAATGTCCACCGTTGTCAGATTTTCATCACTGACATTCGCACCGCTCTGACACCCCGCCAGCCCCCCGACCAAGAGTCCGCCCACCAAGCTGACGCACAAAAGAACAATCACTCCCCACGCCTCCCTCTGCCTCTCCCGTCCCCGCGTGCTTGATGACGTTTGGGAATAGGGCCCCATGGTTTGCGTGACTGGTATCGTTCGCAAGCGTCGCATTTTTTGTATCGCTGTTTTCATCGCTCTTACAACCTCCCAAAGTCCGCGCGGGTGGACTTGAACCACCGACATCCGGCTTAGAAGGCCGGCGCTCTATCCAACTGAGCTACGCGCGGTGTGATTAACGCGGATCGTTTTGCATTGTACGCCATTCTCACCGAATCATCAGCCCGAGATTCATCCCAGCATCATGCCCGACAACAAGCTACACATCGGCCAATCACGATGAACTGGTTTGCAAAATTCGTTCCACCAACGCGTCATACGCACGCACCGCCAGTGGGCCGGGGGGGACTGGGGGAGCAGGGGACGCTGAGAGGGCTGGGGAGGCTGGGGGCGTTGGCGTTGGTGGGGGTGGGGGTGGGGGTGGGGGTGGGGGTGGGGGTGGGGGTGGGGGGGCGACAGCATCGTCAGTAGATTTCCCGCCACCGATGAGCTGCCCATCAATGTGAGTGACGGCTGTGACCAATGTCGTCGTGCCACAAATCCAAACCTCATCAGCCGCCAACATCGTCGCCACACTGAAAGCTTGTTCGCGCACGGTCACGTTCAAAGTATGGGCCAACACATCCAACAAGACCGCGCGCGTGACGCCACCGAGAATGCGTTGGTCCGCGGGATGGGTCCACACCACGCCGTCGCGCACGATTAACACATTCGCGTAGGTGGATTCAGTCACCACGCCGTCGCGTTGCCAGATCGCCACATCGACGCCCCGACGTTTTGCTTCCATGCACGCCAGCACCGCGGGCATCAGCATTACCGTTTTGATATCGCATCGCGACCATCGCAGATCGTCGGCCATCATCGCAGTCACCACGCCCGTTTGCGACTGTCGCGTGAGCCTGGGCATCGGCTCGCACGTGACCAGCACATTGGCCGACATCGCATCCGGTGGCAAAAATTGCCGCGCGACTGCCCCACGACTGACCTGACAATACAACCGGCCATCGGCGATCGCATTGCGTTGCATCAATGTCGAAAAAATAACCGGCAAGGTATCCACCAAATGCTGCACGATTTTTTCATCAATCTGTACCGCGAGCAGGCTGCGCTGCAAGCGCTGCATATGCTGCGCCATGGCGAATGGTTGGCCATTGTCGTAACGCACCACTTCGTACACCGCATCACCGAACATGGCCGAACGATCATCGATCGGCCAAACGGCTTGCGAACGCGGCAAAAATTCGCCATTGAAATAGACCCACGGGTCGGTTGTTTGCATCATGTGTTCTCATTACAGACAATACCACGTCACTGATACCATTGACGAATTATTGACGAATTAACGAATCGCCAATCTGCGAATGGCCTGAGTCCAAACTCATGTCATTCAACACGTGAATCACAACGTAAATCAACACACGCTCCCGCGTCTCACTCTTTGCCAGGACAACCTACCATGAAAATCGCCGTACAATTATTTCGTATTCCCGGCAAAAATCTCAGTGACAAAGCCCAATGGGCTGCCGACCATGGCGTCGAGGGCTTGGAAATTGCCGTACCCCCTGACGTGACCGACAGCATCGGCAATTTACGCGAACAAGCGGACCTGATTGCCGGACGCGTTCCGATCTCCGGCGTATGTGGCAACTATAAAATCGATGGCGGCGTTGGGTTTGATTTTGTCAATCCCGATATCGAAAAACGCGAGGCATCAATCGTCGGCAGCGAGGCTGTTCTGAAATTCTGCGGCGAAGTCGGTGCTGCGGGACAAATCGTTCCGCCGATGTTCGGCCCACCGGTGATGCCTGATCTGTCACCCTATAAAACCAGCCGACAATTGGAAGACGAGGTTTTTGCCGAGGCTTTAAAACGCGTGGCAAAAACAGCGGTGAAATATAAAACGCAATTTTTTGTCGAGCCGTTGAATCGCTACGAACAGTCGTACCTGAACACGCAGGCCGACGGCATTCGCGTGATCAAAAAATCGGGCGTTAAAAAAGGCGTGTCACTGCTGTCCGATTTTTTCCATATGCACATTGAAGAACTGGACACACCCGCAGCTTTTCGAGCCGCTGGCAAACATGTCGGGTACATCCATCTAGCTGACAACACACGCATGGAACCGGGCACCGGCGATATTGATTTTGTCGCAGGATTAAAAGCCCTGCGCGATATCAAATTCACCGGCTATCTGTCTTACGAATGTGGCATCACCGGCAAAACCATGAAACAGCAATCAGCCAACCTGGCCAAGAGCCTCGACTTCATGCGTAAATGCCTTAAAAAAGCGCAAAAATAAAACGCTCACTAGAGCAACGGGTAAAAAATAATCTCTTGGCCCACGAACAGGTGGACTTAAGCCCACCTGACAAACCCACCAAGAACGTGAAGATTAATCACGCCAGTTGCGCTAATCGCGTGTCAATCCTGTTAGCCGCCGCCCTTGGGCGGCGCGACGCTGCGTGTTTCAATACCATCTCGCGCCGTCCAAGGACGACGGCTCACCCCACTCGTCTCCCTTCCCCCTCCATTTCCCACGCCACTCACAAAAATTACACGCTGATCACATGCGCTCCGTCGGCTGGTCGCGTGGCGAAACAATCCGGCACCACGCCCACGCGTTGATGGTAATTGGCGGCGATCGACTGACTGACCGAATCCACCGCGTCGCTACGAATCAAGGACACGGTACAACCGCCGAAACCGCCGCCGGTCATGCGAGCGCCGAACACGCTGTCGTCATGTTGCATGGCCAGTTCCACCAACAGATCCAACTCGGGCGTGCTCACCTCAAAATCATCACGCAGTGACACGTGACTGGCCAGCATCAGTCGGCCAAACGCGGGCATATCATTGTTTGCCAGTGCATCAGCGGCGCGTGTGGTGCGTTCGATTTCACTGATGACATGGCGAGCACGGCGGCGACTGAGGTCATCCAAATCCTGCGCAGACAATTCATCCAACTGGGCCATGGTGGCATCACGTAATAATGCCACGCCTAATTTTTTGGCCGCCAATTCGCATTGTTCGCGACGTTGCGCATATTCTCCGCCGGTCAATTCGTGCTTGACTTTGCTATCGATAATCAACACGCTGACCTCGGGATCGCGCATCGGAATATGTCGCGTTTCGTGGGAACGACAATCGAGCAGCAACGCATGATCGCGTTGGCCGGTGGATGAAATAAACTGATCCATGATGCCGCAGGGCATGCCGGCAAATTCGTGTTCGCATTTTTGGGCCAACATCGCTTTGTCGATCGGGTCCAGGGTTTGACCGGTGATAGCCTCAACAAGTGTCGCGGCTCCGACCTCGAGCGCGGCGCTGCTGGACAGTCCGCCGCCTGCGGGCACAGTGGAATCGATCATGGCATCAAACCCGCCGGGATTGAGCCCGCGTTGCAGACAGCCGACGAGCACACCACGGATATAGTTGGACCAACTGGGTTGGCCGGGCAACAGTTCGGGGGACAATTCGAAGGTAGCGAGGCCGTTGATGCCGGTGCTGGCCAGCGTCACGGTTTTGCCGGGTACGGTATCCGCGACCATGACGACCTGGCGTTCGATGGCCATGGGCAGCACAAACCCGCCGTTGTAATCAGTGTGTTCGCCAATCAGGTTGACCCGACCCGGTGCCATCGCCATGAAGCGCGGCGCGCGTCCAAACTGTTCGGTAAACAGATGCGTCAGGTGGGATATCTGGTGGGTCACCGCGGGAGAAACTGGATGAGGCATGCACAGGGCTCACAAAAATCGTAACGGACTAAAAATTGACAGGCTGAATCATACGCGACCCCCCGCATCGATTAAAATCCCCCCCCACTTGTCCCCCCCACGTCTGTCTCCCCCCCCCACCCCACGCCCCTCACTTGCCCACGCATACGCCACATACGCCTACCGCGCCTACCCACAATTCCGATGCCGGTGCGGCGCGGTTGAGCAATATAGGGGGTAGCCCACTATGATGATGGCCAAAGTCCCCGTATGCTCACGTTTATCCCCCGTGTCCCCCGCGAGCATCCCTGCATTCGTTTTAGAAAGCTAATCCCGTGCGTTTCACCCTCATCGATCAAGTCGTCCCGCCCCCCCCCCCCCCCCCCCCCCCCCCCCCCCCCCC
>JAUHYI010000048.1 GCA_030426385.1 Phycisphaerae bacterium | reverse complement strand
AACCCGCAAAATAAAATCGACTACATAAATCAGGGTCTTGGTAAGGTGCCGTCCCCAGCCCGAGTTCGCCGCCGGGTCCCGCGAACTGAGGTACAAATCCCCATATCTCGCAATCACCACGCGCGCGCGCGATCTTGGCGGTCATCGTCGGCCCCATGCGGCGATAGTCGGTTTCGATGAAATATCCCACCGCAGGATCGGCTGCATTTAAATCGTTGGCCGTGCTCCAATTCAAATTTGCCCGTGGATAACTGTTAAATCGCACCACAGCTTCAGAGCGAATGGAGCGAACCTCCTCGGTTATTCGCTTTTGAAAATTTCGCAAATTGTCATAACGCCAATTCACCCACTGTTTGAATGCATCATCATCCCAATCGATCTGTGTTGGAATATCGCGGCCAGTCTCCTGGCGATAGAGGCGTGTGCAGTCCTTGCATAAGCAACCCGCTGGCCAGGGCCAAGCGCCGCGCGAACCATATTGGGTGTCATCGAACCATACGCCGTCCAGACTGAATTGTTGCACTTGGTCTTTCAGGTAGGCCAGCAACCAATCGCCGTAGCCCGAATTGTGGCAGAAGAAATATTCATTTTTCTTGATGTCGCGACCATCAGGCAGGTCTTGAATGAGCCACTGCGGTTTGACTTTGCCCAGTGCCAGAAACGCGTTCATGTTGAAACATGCAACCACTAAAATGTTGTGATGATGCGCTCGTGTGACAAAGCGTTCTACCGTATCGCTTGCCACATCGCATTCGCGCCGGTCATTCCGATCGTTTCGCAGTTGCGCGAGATGCTTTGAAAATTGTCCTGACTTGGGCAGTGTGGTGTACCAAATTTCAATGCCGATGGATTCGGCCACATGGTCGACAAATTCTTCAACAGATCGACCAAGGAACTCACGAAATCCGCGGCCGCTCGTTTCCATGCATTCAATGTGAAACTCAGCCCGACAAACGCGCTGGGCAACGGTCATCAGTTCTTGCGATGGCGTTGGTGTAGTTTTTTTAGGGTGTTTTTCAGACAAAAGTGAATCCATGAGCGTGCATGCTCAATTTACTCAGGCATATCGCCGGCCTTGAATGACAACGCCAGTCCCTTGTAAAGGTCAAGACGCGGCACGACAATGGTGGTGTATTTGTCGTTTTTGCTGCGATGAATCGTTAGTGGCTTATTGGTTTCAATATCGATAACTGATTCGAACGGATACACTGAGGTGTCGACTTGAACAGGCACATCATAGAGGGGGATAACTTCTTCAAAGGCGTTGACCGCTGTGGCTAATACCGTGGAGTCGGCCTCGTACCTGCGATGACGTGTTCGATAATGATCGATGGTGCGACTGAGTGATGGATCGACTTCGGGGCGTTCGCCTCGAGCCGTTGGCGCGATACCCAATCGTCGAAGTTTGGCATTGGGCACATAAGGGAAGCCGTGGCCGAGCACTTCGTTGGCGCCTTTGCCAGAGGAAATGATATTGACCAGATGCACAATTAAACGTGATTCGTGGGTCTGACGGGTCACGGAGAAATGCACATGCTTATAGGTGTCAACTTTGATTGGTGCGGGGCTTAGCCAATCCACCATGGCTAGCAAGAGCTGGCGAATGTGGCGATTGGTTTCATTCATGTATCGGCCGGAAAAATCGGGCGAAGCATAGATCACGCGACCTTTTCCATAGGATCCGGCGACAATGGCGGGGCTGTTTGAATCGCCGATAATCTCGACGCCACCATTCACGCAGCAAAAATCGGTGTCGGGCCGAAGCTGTGCCCATGATGCGACAACGTCGCGATCGTCTGCGGCTTTGATGTCATGCCAGGGCGACCATGTGATCATGCGATCCTGTATGTCTCGCCCAATGTCATGGCCATGAATGATAAACGGATAGCGTTTGAAATTCGGCGTGCTCTCAATTTCTTTTAGACGAGTCGATGGACCCGTATAGTGCACGCCCAACACATCGCTGAGTAAAAAGTCATCACGTAAGCGATCACATTCATCAAACAATGAAGTTTCACCAGTAGCCAGAAGTGCGCCGCCTTCAGTGACGTATTGTCGAATGGTGTCAGCCTCTGCTGTGGTCAGCGTCGCGGCATTGGCTAGTATCAAAACGGGGTGCTTTCGCAATGCCTCAATTGATGTCATGGTGCGATCGAGCATTACGCCAAAAGTGCGCTGCGATTCACTGAGCATTTGCATCATGCCGACTGGCGAGACCAGATATTGGCTTGGGTTTTCACCGCTGTAGTGATCGCGTGTGCGCTCACTGACCAACACGCCCACATGTTCAACAGGCGTGGCATCTGTGAAGTAAGGCATTTTAGGCATTACATCACGGCCGAATTGCGTGTAAACCTCGGTGCGTTCCGAGTGAGGTTGGGCGTAATCATCCATGGAACTATGGATGCCGACGATAGCGCCTTCACTTAAACTCAAATAACCAAGTCCCGCTACATCAACCATGGAGGGTTTGGCGTAGGCGAAATTCGCCACGTGCAGATCGAATGAGCAGCAGTATGTTTCCGGTGCCCGGCCGTTGAGTGCTGCCCGGTTGAGTTTCATCTGTAACACCGGTTGGAGTTCTTCGCCGCTGCACATATGCATCTCGAAGAAAAACGAATCGGTCGTATCCTGTGCGTTGCCCCAGTCGCACGTGTCGCCCCAGCTTCCCCAGATATAAACCGGCGTGTTGTAGGTCACGAATAAATTGGGATCAACTTTTTTGACCACGCCGGTGAGCCATCGCAGATAGCCGTTGTACATCCCCTTGTAATATTTCACGTACGCACGAAACGCAGGATCAGACCAATCCTTTTTAAGCGGAACCTCGTGGCCGGTGCTTTCTCGATGGGCATCGCAACAAAGTTGGCATGCAACCGAGCCGTCATCGTGGCGTGGCCAAACGTGTTGGCTTCGCATCCATGGCCCATCAAAAATGAAGCCGTCAATGTCATATCGTGTGGCCAGTTCGGTGATGTAGCCCTGTACCCATTGGCGGTAACGGGTGTAGTTGGGGCAAAGGTGCGATGCCATTGCTTGCGATTCTTCAAGGCCGTAACCCGTGGTCGCGAGCGTGGCCGCATCTTCCATTCGCCAGTTGTGCATGCATTCGTGGCCACCGTTCGTTGGCCAGCACAACACGATCTTGACATCGTATTTGCGGCCTGCTTCGCAAAGGTCCGCGAGGATGTCGCCTTGGTAGTCGTCAATAAAACGATGGGCGGGTACACCTTCCCATTCAATGAAGTGCTGGTTTTCCGGGATCGCCCATTCGAACACCGAAACGCCCATGGCTTTGGCCTGACGTACCAAGGCTTCGGGATCGAGATTCTTGTACGCCGTGTCCTGGTGATTTCGCCATTTGGGGTAATACCCGATGCGCAGCAACCGTTTACTGTGCCATAGCGTGGGCGATTCAGGCTGATACGCCGTGTTGGCGATATCCGTGGTGGCGGTGGTCATTGGTTTCATATGTGTACGTCGCCGTGCGGAAAAATGCGAAAACCAGTGGTTCAAACCAGCGGACCAGATTGAAAACCAGTTGGTTTTTGTTGGCCTACGCCGCAAGCGTATCATTCCTGGGGCTTTGCGTCAATACTTATAATTAATGGGATAAAATTAAATTTATTGAAAACAGCCCTTGCGTTTAGATTGGTAAACTGGTACTGTACCAAACATGCCTGATACATCTACCTATGTTCGTGTTGCCGAGGCGATTCGCAGTGACCTGGGACGGGGGGTTCGCGGCGTCGGGCATCGGCTCGACAGTGAACGGGTGTTGGCCGAGCGCTACGGCTGTAGTCGGCTGACAATTCGGGCTGCGTTGAGTGATCTTGAGGAGAATGGATTGCTCACTCGATTGCCTCGCAAGGGAACGTTTCTGCTCAATAACCCCGCGGAGTCGAAAATTAAGCCCAAGGAGATTCGCAAAAAGGTGTATACCGTTTCTCTGGTTGTGATCGATAAAAAATCCGCACTGAAGCACGACTTTGCATCGATGGGTTTTCTTGAAGAGCTTCGTGCGTTAATGCCGCACGATCAGTGGCGTATTGAGTTTTGCCACTTTCATACAGCAGGGGGCGATGAATTTGAGTTCCCCGAATCCCTGGAAGAGAGTGACGGCTATGTCATCACCGGCGACTACAACCACAACGACCTGTTCTGGTTTACCCAGCAGCGCAAGCCAATGGCTGTGGTTGGTTTGGCTGGAGACGATCTGCTTCAGAACATTGGGCAGTCATATGTTCAGGTTTACCACGACGATTTTTCAGCATACATGTTGGCTACGGACCACCTGATCGGCCGTGGGTTTAAACGGCCTGCCATCATCACGGGAACCTCGCATTCAGCATGGCGCGATCGTTACGAAGGTTATGCCACCGCACTTTCTCGACGAAATATCGCGCCCAAAGATTGCTTGCATATTGTCATCAATCCCGATCGCCATGACTGTGCCATCACCTTGCAGCAGGAGCAGGATGCGATCAGGCGCCTCTTTGATCAACGCGATCAGTTTGACGCGGTTATCACAGCGTCGCATGCTTCGTTAGTGGCCGAGGCTCGTAGTCGAAATCTGCTGCCGGGTAAAGATTTTGGCATGATCGCTGAAGTGTTTGAAGAAGACGCACTGTGTAAGGCCTTGGGTTTGACAATGATGCGTAAAGATATTGTCGGCCTTGCTCGATGTGCTGCTGAGCGTCTGATTGAACAAATTAAAGAGCTGCGGGTCAGCAAAGGAAAAATTGCTGTTCCGATGGAATTGATTCTCGGTAGTACCTAATCCGACATGGCGTTCGCACTGTCGGTGTTTTTGTCTTTGAACCATATCCAAACCAGGAGAAATTTGAATGAAACGTTTTAACACATTGATCGCTGTTGTATTTGTTGTTGCGTTGGCAAACTCGGCTCACGCCGCTTCATACACCATTCAAAATGGGCTGAATAGCTACAGCCAGCAGACCAACGAGTCCATGTCCATCAATTTTGGTGCGAGCGGTAATACCCAGTGGGGGCAGGTGTTTTATGGTGGTCAGGATCAGGTTGAAGTCATTAGCTCTACCACAGCGGCAGAGCAGCGCTCGAATGCATTGGTTCGATTTTTAGGTTTGGACTCGATCGTTGGTGCTGGAGAAACCGTGACCAGTGCTTCGTTAGTGCTTACCAGTACGTATAAACATACCGGCGCTACTCCTCGTGACCTGGTGGCTTTTCGCTCGCTGATAGATTGGACCGATTCAACGGACGGTGTCAATGGCAGCGGCGGCACATACTGGACGAACTATGGCAGTGGCGGTTCGGCTTCTGGTTATTCTGGCGCTGAAATGGGGCGGATTGTTAATCTGGCGGCATCCGATGTGGGGGCAACCATCTCCATCTCTTTGGATGCCGCGGCGATTCAAAGTTGGATTAGCAATCCCGCGAGTAATTTTGGTTTGTTGTTGACCATGCCACACAGCAGTAATGGCAACTTCAAAACATTTGAAGGTTCAGGACAAACCAATGCTCCGCAACTTTTGATCGAAACGACAACGGCAACGGTGCCTGAGCCGGGCAGCTTGGCCGTGTTGGGCCTGGGTGGCTTGCTGGCTATGGTTCGCACACGACGAACATCATGATCATGGATGGGTGATTGGTCTTCTTAAAAGTCAGTATGTCTTTGGGCCTGCGTGTGGAGCAGAGCCCAAAGGCATTTGCTCTTTGCTCTTTGCTTCGTGTATTTACGAAAGGTTCTTGATTTGAAGCGAATTGCCCTGGTGTTGCTTGTTGCCGTGGCGACGGTTGGTTGGGTATCAACCGGGGTATCGGCTGAAGCGAGCGAAAAGAAAGTGATTCTTGTCGGTTGTGTCGCTGATCCTCAGGATCTGCTCGACGATCTGGCGCGGGTCAAAGAACTGCCGTTTGATGGTTACCTCCTGCATGGCTATGACGATCGCAATCTGCCAAGTGGTGATTTGGCGATTTCTCGAAGCGTGTTTGGCCCACGGGCGTTGAAGTTTGAGAATTACCAACGATTCATCAAGGTGGCTCGGCAGGTGCAGGCAGCGGTGCCAAAGTTGACCGAAAACTTCCTTAAAGTGGGGAGTTTGCCTGGTACGTTGGAGATGCGCCACAACATCAATGAGAACTATCCCAAGCCAGGCAAGGATAAAGTTCAGATGTGGGGCAAGGATTTTAGCGTGGTGGTGAATAATTTCCGTGTAGCAGCGGAAGTTGCCAAAGCGGCGGGGATGCGCGGCATACAACTCGATTTGGAAATGTATGGCGGATACTATTTCGATCCGCGCGTGCTGGTTGGCGATGATGTCGATGGCATGACGCCAGAGCAATTGAAAATGCGAGTGCGAGAATGCGGGCGAGAAGTGATGATCGCCATGCAGTCAGCTTATCCCGGGCTCACGGTCTTCCTGTTTTATGGCTATATGCTGGCCGACGATGCGCATCAGCCGCATTACCAACTGGCTCAACCTTTCCTTGATGGGTTGTTTGAAGCGTCTGATGAACAGGTGCGTATTGTCGATGGCTATGAGGATTACACACTTCAAAGTGTGGACGAATTTTCTCATGTGTATCGCAGAATTCGCGAAGAATTTTCTGCGCGATCAGCGACGCCGGAACTTTATGCCAAACGTGTCAGCGTTGCCTTTCCAGTTTGGCCTGCCGTTCGAGCGCATAAAGCTGGCGCCACCAAACCTGAGGCCATCAAAAACTTGTTGTATTCGCCGCAAGAATTTAGCGATGTTCTGAGCCATGCGTTTGCCAGAACTGATCGTTATGTGTGGTTATATAGTCACGGCTCCGGGCCGTGGGCGTATCCCAATTGGTGGACTGGTAGCAATGTTCCCAGGGGTTATGTCGAATCATTACGTGACGCCCGCGATAACGCAGACCGCACGCCGTAATAATATCGCGCAGTCCTGGAGATAATGACGTGAGTAAAAATAATTGTCACAAAGATAAAACGGTTCGCCTTGCTGGATTCACATTGATTGAGTTGTTGGTTGTGATATCCATCATCGCGATCCTGGTTGCGATTTTGTTGCCGGCGCTGGAGAGTGCTCGTGATGTTGCCCGGCAATCAAAATGCTTGTCGCGTCAACGCCAACTGACGATCGCATGCCATGCATATGCCACGGACGAGAACGGTCTTTTGCCTGATCCGCCGTACTGGTCTGTACCCGCAGGCAGCAATGCTCGACGAGGTGGGGCTTATTTGTATTTTGCAGGACGATCCGGAAATCCACTGGGTGATTACACCAATAGTTTTGCGACGCTATGGCAATATAAATATATAACAAGCATTGAGACGCTCTTTTGTACGGAAGGCTGGACCGGTCTCAGTAGCACATACAACGACGACTATGAACCGGTATGGGCGATCAACCATTCCACATATCTTTACCTTGCCGGTCCCAATAGTTTTATCCCCGACTTGGAATGGACGGTGAGTGATGCTGGATTGTCAGGAAATAATGCGCCTAGCGGTGCGGAGGTCTATGGGCCTCGCACGGTGGATGACGACAGTCGTTGGCGTTTGTGGGCAGACCTTGTGGGCAGTCCAGCTTTTGGTGGTGTACGTACGCAATCGACGCATCGAAACGGCATCAATCTCGCATATCTCGATGGGCATGCGGCCACGAAGGGTGAAGCGGATATTCGCACGTTCTATAGATTTAGATTCTAGTTCGGCTATCTCAGCTATGAAAAAAATTTATACACCACTCGCTACGATTGTTTTGTCCTTCATGCTTGTGAGTGCTTCTTATGCGCAGTCCCAAACGCATGACCGTGATGGAGCAGTCAGTGACGCCGCGAAGATGCGAACAGTTACTAGCACCTATATTCAGGGCCGACGTGGTTATGATGGTTTGGATGCGATTTGGTTGGCGCAGTCGGTGCCGGATAATGCGATCAATCGTGATGACTTGATTGTGGGTTGGATTTATGAAACCAAACCCAATGAAGAGCTACGGGGTTTGATCAAGTTCAACGACTTGGACATTCCTGCCGATGCCACAATTATTCGCGTGGAACTGAGTCTGATGGCGAATCAAGTGATTGGCACGCCGAAGCTCGGCGTCTATGGTTTACTCAAGGACTTTCAGTCGTCGAGTACGGTCTGGGGCCACGCGAAATTGGGAGAGTCGACGTGGAATAGTCAACATCATGGCCTAGGGCAAGGTCAAGGGCGTTGGGGTAAGCCCGGCGCGGATTTGCCTGGCGATGGTTTTTCAGGACCAGTCAAGGGCGATCGCTTGGCCTCGGCTGATGAGGTTAAAGTCATAAACAATACCGGCCGTCATACGTTTGATGTGACCGCATCATTTCGCGAACAATTTGCGGCACGTAAAATGTTTGGTTGGTTGATTCGTTCTGAAACGCGACAGCCTGGGCACTACGTGACGTTACGCGAACATCAGACTCGTCTGGTCGTGACGTACATGCCGCATGACGCTAGCGAGATATTGCCCCCCAAGGCAACGGATGCACGTTTGATAGGATTTAATCTTGCCTATGCTTCTGACATAACCCAAAACGTAAATCGTGCCAGGGAATTGCCTTTCCATGGAGCTACCTTTTATGGTGTTCCTGATGACAATGGGCAGCGTTGGCTTTGCAATTCGGTGATGGGGCCTGATCCTTTGTCCATTGATGATTACAGTCAGTTCATTGAGTCGATGCGCACGATACAAAGCCACACGCCACTTAAGCATAATTTTTTACGCGTCAATTTAACGGTTCCTGGTACGCTCGAAAAACAAGAGAAGCCCTATACATGGGACACACGCCCGCGTGGATCAGACCGGGTGACCATGTGGTGGGACGATGGGTTTGACGTGGTGGTCGAAAACATGAAGGTCGCTGCAGGCGTCGCCAAAGAGGGAAATATGGCCGGCCTATTTCTCGATTGGGAATCTTATGGCGGTCACATTTTTTCATTTGAAAAACAAAAGGATGCCGCGGCGCGTCATCGAAGTCGACATCAGACATTGCGACAGGTGTACAAGCGAGCGTCACAGTTGACCCGGGCGATCAATGAAATTTATCCGGACATGACGATCATTGTCATTTTTCATTTGTACGACAAAGATGATAACGACATGTGGAACGCATTTTGTGATGGTTTGATGGCCAGCAGTGATCCGCGCATGAGTATCGTCAATGGCAATGAATCGGAAGGATATCGCTCTGTGTCAGAAGCAGAGTTCCAGCGTATTTATGATTGGCATTATGAAGAAGGCGTGAAATTCAGTTCAGTGCCGCAAAAATATCTGCGACAGACAGAGGTGGGATTTGGTGTCTGGCTGAATTGGAAAGGCTGGGGTGAAGATGCTGAGTTTTTCTCATCGTCGGCGGTGTGGCAAACAAAATTGGAAAACGCACTGATGGTATCCGATGGCTACGTGTGGGTATTTACGGAAGGCAGCAGTGCCAGACCCACACCCAATTGGTGGACGGGTACGCATTTGCCACCGGCCTATTTGAACGCGACTCGCAATGCACTTGAACTAACCGCGCGCAGAAAAGCGTCAAATTAAGGCGTTATGTGTCAATTTTATCCTGGGTCTGCCGACTATTCGGCAACTTAACGCTGCCAGTTGTGGGTGGTAGGCGATAAAATATGACGACGCATAGGCCCAGCGACTAGACCCAGCGACTCGGCACAGTGACAATGCCATTTACGATTGGTCCGCGATTTGATTTTCTTGCCCGGTTGAAACTCCAGGGAACATTTGCTTTGTGCGTGCGTCAAAGAGATCACAAATACGGATTTTTGTTGGCATGCCTCGGCTTGTTTTTACTGGGGTAATTGAATGATTGCCCCTGTCGTCAGATGGGATAGGCCAAAGAACGCATTGGGCGCTTATGGCGCAATGGGTGTGTTGCAGATCATGAAAAACGGTGTTCTGAAAATATTGGCAAGTGGCTTGCTTAGCACGGGATTTCTTGTTGCTGGCGAAGTTAACGCATTCGCTCCCGATGTTGAAGTCGAAGCCAATGCCGAAGTGGTTGTTGAGCCCAAGCCCATTGTGAAGGCCTTCCCGACGGCAGAGGGGTTTGGCGCGACTGCGGTGGGTGGGCGCGGTGGGGTGGTGTATCACGTGACGAATTTGAACAATGCTGGGCCGGGATCGTTGCGCCATGGTTTGGATAGTGCGATCGGCCCGATGACGGTGGTGTTTGATGTGGGGGGCACCATAGAATTGCAATCGCCGATTGGCATTAATAAAAGTTACATCACGCTCGCAGGACAGACGGCACCGGGTGAGGGGATTGCAGTGGTGGGGCATTCGACCGCGATTGGTGCGGGTGCGACGGATGTGATTGTCCGGTACATGCGGTTTCGTCCGGGTGATCGTCATATTGCGGATGGCGTGCAGGATAGCTTGTCGATTTTTGATGCGAATCGCATCATCGTTGATCACGTGTCGACCTCATGGGGTTTGGATGAGACGCTGTCAGTGACGCGATCGAATAATGTGACAGTGCAATATTCCATCATTGCTGAGGGCTTAAATCCTGCCAATCATGGGTACGGCTCAGCGGTGCGTGGTCGGGTTAATGACACCTATCGAGGGGGGTATACATGGCATCACAATTTGTGGATTAACAATGAACGACGCAGCCCCGCGGTTGGTTCGTATCAAGAAGATGATAAACGCGCAGACATTGAAATTGAGCTAATCAACAATGTCGTTCACAATTGGGGGCTGCGTGCGATGCATACGGTGTTAAGCCGTGATGCAATGCGCATTAATCTGGTGGGCAACATGTTCATTGCTGGACCCAGTGCTCGAGATGCTCGCGAAGTGATGCGCGTTGAAGATTTCACCCGGGGTGTCTATGTATACGAATCGGGCAACATGATTGACGACGACAGGGATGCTTCGCATGATCCTAGGCCAGTCACGCGAGGCATGTTTCACACGGGTTGGTTCTCCGGATTGCGTTTTGAAAAATCACCATTTGCGTTTCCCGGCTTGATCGAGACGCAATCCGCGGCCGAAGCCTATACCACGGTATTGGATCGTGTCGGCGCATCATTGCATCGTGATGCGGTGGATCAGCGTTTGGTGCAGGAAGTGATGAACCGCAAGGGCCGAATCATCGATTCGCAGGAAGAGGTCGGCGGATATCCGGTGATAGCCACACAACTCACTGGGCCGATGGATACTGATCGCGACGGCATGCCAGATGCATGGGAACAGCGAATGAATCTTGACCCCAATGATATTGCCGATGGGAACATGATTGCTGCGAACGGCTACACGCACTTGGAAAATTATCTCAACCATTTGACTGGGGAGTTTACGCCATGAAACATCAACAGCTTCGCGCATTGAGACGGGTCGATGGATTTACATTGATCGAATTGTTGGTGGTGATCAGTATTATTGCTTTGCTGATTGGGATATTAGTGCCGGTGTTGTCATCAGCCCGACGTACCGCTGGTGCAACGTCATGTGCCAGTACCGTACGACAACTTGGTCAGGGGCACGCGATGTTTCAAGTTGATCATCGAAGCTATTATCCGGTTGCGGCTGGCGGTATTCCCTGGGGTGCGATTGATCCATTGACGCTGTTGCCGTCGTGGATGGAACAGCTCAACAGTTATCTGCACATCAAGCATGATGCCAGTTCAGAAGAAGAGCCGTTCTATTCCGGTTGCCCGCAATTCCCACAAGAGGATAGCCCTTATCATTATTTTTTAAGTTGTAATGCTGCTTATATTGCAGCAGGCAATAACTATGCATCGGTGCATGGCGATTCGATATTGCATCCGACCAAGTTTGTGATTGGCGGTGATGTCAATCGAAATTTCACAGCCAACAATGCGGACAAAGATGATTACACACAAAATTGCGTAGGCTTACCCGGCCTGATCACTAGTCCCGGTATCTATTGGGAGCCGCAACATGACGGCGCGTTGAATGTGCTGTTCGCGGATGGCCACGTTAAACGCTACCGAGAGTACGATGCGAAAGAAATGACGTTCGATTACCAGGACATCGTGCCTTGGGTACAGCCATAACAACGACAACGCACGTGCAGTTTTGATTTCAATGTGTTTGCCAAATGTTGATGGCATCGGGTTGTCGTCATCCAGAGCAAACGCACGATTTGTCATTGCGTTAATCGTTGTCGATACCGACCTGTTTCCATGTGGGGGCAAGTTCGACGACCGATTTGCTGCGCATGGCCTGGTCGAGTGCGAAACAAGTTAAAGCAGACTTCATGCCTTCCTCAATTCCGGTGCGTGGTGATGCTTCGCCGCGCATGCATTCGATGAGCCACTGAATTAATTTCGGGTCAGCGCCACCGTGGGCATCAATCGATCCGCTTTCCTGCGCGTTATACGTGGTGGTTGGGGTGTCCCAACCGATCCGACGCACACGGATGTCTCCGGTCACCATGTCCGCCTGGATCGTGCCCTCGGTGCCCACCAAGTAGTTGCGACGTTCGGGTTGTCCGGCACAGCAGTTGGTATGAAATGTTGAGCGAACGCCGGAGGCGTATTCAAGAATGGCGACTTGATTATCGACGATGTCTTTGTCGATGGTGAAAGGGTTTTTGGCGTGTTCCAAGTAAGCCATGAATGCGGGCTTGCCGGTGGCGGGATCAGGGCCGACGCGATCGATGTGATGGGCGTTGTCCGGGGTGAAGAAATTCAACCCGCCGAAACTGGCGACACGTGTGGGCAGACTGCCGGTGAACCAGTTGGCTACGTCGATATCGTGGCAACATTTTTCAAGCAGGTGGGTGCCTGCGAATTGCGTGAGACGGCGCCAATCCTGATGAATAAACCCGCCATGATTGAAGGCAAGCGTTTCGTTAAACTCCATTGAGATTAACTGGCCGATCGCACCATCATCGAGAAGCTGTTTGATGCGCACGTAATGCGGGGAATAGCGCAAGGTGAATCCGATGAAAAATTTTCTGCCGGTGCGCTCCTGTGTTGCGCGAATAGCCAGGCAGTCTTCCAGTGATGTGGCCAATGGCTTCTCGCAAAAAACATGTTTGCCTGCTTCCATCGCTGCGATCGCATGCTCACGGTGCAGATGATTGGGTGAGCCGATTAACACCCAATCGATATCTTCCTGTTGTAGTAGTTGTTGATAGTCCTCGAAGACCTGCGGGTGGTGGCCCAGTGAATTGAGCGCGGTGGTCACGTCTTTGGTGTTCGGATCCGCAATGGCTTTGATGCGAATGCCACCACTGCCGTCACTGCTTCCACTGCTTCCACCAAAATCGCGCAGCAGGCATTTGAGTCGCCGACCGCATCCGATGATTCCAATATCCATCACAGTTTTCCTTGTCTGGGCCGTGCGCGCAATGCACGACACGTTATCGTTTAATAATGCAATACCACCATTTGATGGCACGTGAAAGAATCCAATTCAATATCAATTCGCCCATTGTTCTGCGAGAAGGGCAGTTCTTTTCCCTCGGGTTCAAGGGTGATGTTGCGAATAGGTTTGTCTAATTTCAACGACACTTGCGTATTGCATAGTGGCAGCAGTTCCTCGATCACCTCAACCGCTTGCATGGGTTTGGCAATGCCATCGGGTAGCTTCATGGAGCCGCCGCGCAACATGCGATTGGCATAAAGCAGATGCAAGACATAGCGTTGTTTGTTTTTTTGTTCCAACAGATTGAGTCGTGCCATCGACGGCATGTTCGTGGTCAACGAGATGTCGTCGCCGAGGAATCGACGGATGGCATTGGTGATGTAATGTCGGTAAATCACCGAGCCAAATGCGCGATAGATCGTGAACACCGGATGCGCCAGATAGAGGATGTTCCCATGTATGACGCCACAGTCGAATTCCGTGGGTTCTTCGCGATAGACCGTGTGTTGATGCGACGAAAAATGTTGGAAGGTGCGATTGAAATACGGATCATAAACCTTGCCCAATGATTCGCCTTGGCTGACACGTAAGCGATTTGATCTCAGGTACATCACCATGGGTGAGGCTGTGAAAGACGGCGCAATGCCTTCGACAGGTGCGATGTAATCCGGCAAGAATTCGCTCTTGCCGCAGAGCTCTGCACCTAGATCCCACTTGCAAGTTTGGCCCGACTCATCAATGCCACTATCGCCGGTGAGGATTAGTTTGCCGCCCCCTGCGAGGTAAGCATCGATTCGCGATTTAAGTTCATCGGTTACCACAATCTGATCGGGCAATAGCAGTGCCTTGTAACCCTCGAATGACATTTTTTCTTCAAGTACGTCAAAGAGGAAATGGCTTTCGAGAAGAATGCGAGCCGCGCCCATGTCTGCGTCAGTATCAAAACTATCCAGTTGGCCGACCTTGAGGACCTTGCCCGCTTTCTCATTGGAGATCATGGCAATGTCTGCCACGCCGGTGACGTCATCGCACCAGGGTTCTTTTTTTTCCACCTCGGCATAGGCTTGGCCAATGAGGCGAACGGTACTTGGGTCCAATTTTCCGCTTGGTAACATCTGATCGCCGACACTGCACTTGGCGCCCATGGCCAACATGGCTGAGCATTCGTAGTGCAGCGCATTGGGATGCTTGTAACCGCCGATCTCCCCCCAGGTCGTGTGGAACTTCCCGGTCATGCCAAGATATTCCATGCCGAGCTTGTTGCAATATTTGGCCGAGATCGGGAAGTGGTCGTAACCCCAACCGCCGGTGGGCAATGATTCCAATTCAAAGTGACTCACGTGATCGATAATTCGCTGGTCGCCTTTTTTAACATGGCCACTGTTATGAAAGACGGGCATGTTGGGATCATCCACGCGACAAGCGGCGGTCGCTATTTTGTAATACCGAGTCAGCACCAGGTCGGCATGCGCGAGACGATCCTGTTCGCATGTCGCGTCCATGCCCAGCTCTTGCATGGATTCCAGACACCACCGACAACAGCACGGCCCTTGTTTAATAATGTCAAGAAAAATGCCATCGCAATTGGGAAACAGTCGTACCACTTCATGGATCTGATCGCAAACCCATTGAAGGTACGGCGTGTTCAAGCACATGGCGATGAACCCGGGGCGAGTCACCGATGGTGTCCAGCCGAGGTATTGCCCATCGTGACCAATCTCGCGCCACTCGGGGTGCTGGCGTGCAGCCCAGTTGTGGATGCCCATGGTCATGTAGATCGGCACGTTCACGTCGATCTCTTTTGAGGCATCGAATTGCGCACGCAGCAAATCAAACGATAAGCCGGGATGCTTGGGCCCGATCTTTGTGTCGTAATAGCTCCAGCCATGATGGCAAGTGGCAAAGCAAGTGATCGAATCGGCATGCGCTTCGCGCAATGAGGCCTGCCATTGTTTGGCATCAAACGCTTTGCCGATGTTGGGAATATCGCCCGACGTGTGGCTGTCCAGATGATATTGCCGAAACCGTAATCGATTCATAGCACACTTTCTATATTTTTAAAAATGAAATATCAGCCCCATCTGATTGCAGACACCATGCGCATCGGCGAATAGCCCGGGACCGATACGAACAGGCGTCGCGACCATTGGATGATCAGTTCGATAGTTATGCGGGCCAGGTAAACACCACGCCCATCGCGTCGTCTCGTGCCTGGTCCAATCGGGGATACCACGAAACAGCCTCTTCAAAAGAAGCTCGATGACTGATCAACGGTTCGATATCCAGTGAGCCAGATGCAACCAGATCGAAGAATAGTTCTCCATCGCGCAAATAGGTCCACGGATTGTCAGGGGTTGCGTGGTTCGGGTGCGAATAGTTGTGCGCCCCGATGATGGTATAGCTTGGTGCATTGCATAGATCGTGGAAGTCAAACAATGTCTTATCACGCGGGCTGCTTAATACCACGAATCGGCCTTGATTTCGCAATACGTCGAACTCGCTGGGGATCAGCGAGGCATTACCCGTCACTTCAAACACGACATCCACGAGTCGGTCGCGTGTGTGTTGCTTTACCAATGAGGTGATATCGCCCTGACCCGCTTGCACGGGGATCACCGATTCATGAGACTCCAACAAACTCAAGCGATACGGACTCATGTCGATACCCAGTACGGGTAACGCGCCGGACAATCGCGCGAACCGCGCAGCGAGTTGGCCCAGTAACCCCAGGCCGTAGACGGCAACCGATTCGCCCAGGCGCACTTGTGATCTTCGCACGCCGTTAAGGACAATTTCAGCGATGGTGAAAAAGGTTGCGACTTCATCGCTGACGCGATCCGAATGGATCAGTCGAGCCTGATCGCACGGCGCGACAACGTAGGCGGCATGCGGCCCATAGGTACCCACCCGTTTGCCGATCCAACTTGCATCGACTCCCACGCCAACTTCGACCACGACCCCGACATTGCTGTAGCCAGGCAAGAAAGGATACTTAGCCAACCGCGACCATGATGATGACTCGGGGAATTCTCCGCGATAGACCGTTAATTCTGTGCCGGTGCTTACCAGCGTACGTTGCGTGCGAATGAGCAACTGTCCTTCGCTGGGTGTTGGCACTTCGCGGTCTTCAATCGTGATCGATTGTGGGCCGGGAAAAACAAGCGTGGGATTTTTCATAACAATAGACTTGGTGTTAGTTGTGATGGAGGCAATTTAATCAGGTGGGCAAGCGATGGATACGTGCGCGTGGTAGTCAGGTTCAAGCGATTGTCAGTTTGAACACCTTCGTCTGATTGGTTTCCACATGAATTGTACCTCCGATGGCGCGACTTACGCCACCCCATGGCCCTTTGATTTCAACGATCTCACACGAGCGATTGTCAGCGAGTTGGATCGCGCCTTCCCACGGTTCGTGACCAGGGTTGTAAAGACAAACAAGCAAGTCGTCACCGTCAAGCTGATTGACCGAGTAATACACTGGGCCACCTTGAATCCGTATCGGCATGTGTTGTTGCACCGTGTCGCGGGCAAAGCGCGTGACCGCGTTGAGCAATTCATAGCCATGCGGCATGAACGGCCCGAAGTCGCGCAGCTTACCTTGTGAAAGCACCATATCATCGGTGAGGCCGTGGTCCGCAGTGAGACATGTGATTTTTCCTTGTCCCAAGGATTTGGAAATAATCAGTGGATCATTCTTGTCGGTTTTAGCATGCGTGGTCCAGTCAGACGTCCATGCATCACTGACGCGAACATGGTGGTAGCCTTCGCGGATCAGTATTTCATCAGGGCCATAAAATGACGTGAGCCCCTCGCGCGTTTCATCATTGAAGCGCAGATCAAACCACGCCGACGCGAGCTGGGTCATGGGTTGGCCACCAATCACCAGATGTCCTCCAGCTTCGACATAGCTTCGTAAACGTTGGATGAAATCATCTGCCAGGGTTTCATCCGTCAGCAACCAGATCACGGGATAGGCTTGCATCTGTTCCACCGTGGCATCGCTGAGCAATTGATCCACGACATCACCGCATGGCGTTGTCGTGAGGAAGCCACGTTCATCGCGATAGAATCCCGAATCAAGATAGTCGGGATAGAAACAATCATACGCACGATCCATGCCGTAGTCGGACGAAACGTAGGGCACCCCATGCCAGACGACGCAGTCTGCGATGGCGGAATAGTAATGGCGCGGCGGAGACCAACCCGCGTAGTAATCAAGCATCAATGCGAGTGGGCGGATTTGTTTTCCGCGCGGCTCCGGATCGCGTGCCCATTGCGTCAGCTCGTGCATCGCTTCGCCAATCGCACTGTATTTACGTTTGCCGTTTTCGACTTCATCTATGTAAAACGCGCCCTCATGTCCCATGATTGCGGCGCCGGATAGATAACCCGTGATCCACAGGGCCTGCAACAGGCCGAGCGTGTGACCTTCGAACGGGCCAGCACGACCACCGCCTTCTGGCGTGCGTGATTCATCGACCGGGTTGATGAAATCGGTATTGCCCCATCGGTCAAAAATACTGCTCAACAGCTTGAACTCCATGCCATATTGATGGCACGCACCGCGAAGTGATGAGACATACAACTGCACATTCAGCAAGCCTTGTGCCGTTTCCGCGCCGACCATTCGGACGGGCAGCTCGTTAAAGTAATGTGCATAGGGCATACCGCACAGGGCGTTGGTGTTGTCATACAACAATTCCTGCAAGTGACGAAGGTAGGCCATGAATGTGTCATAACCTTCCTGTCGCGTTTTGGGTATGTCCTGCGGCTTCCATTGTCGCGCAACGTCGCGTGCATAGAGCCCGTCCCACTCGCCGATTTCCCAGCCCAGGAATAGGTGGCCGACCTCTTTGATCATGTGGTCGAACTCTTCGCGCGGCATCTGGCATTCTTTAATGATGACGCTGTAATCTTCAGGGCGACGATCAGCATGGAAAATCGCCCAGAAGTCGAACGGCTTGCCAGCGGCTTTGATCTGTTGAACCGCTTCACGCCAGCGTTCGGTGAGATTCGATTGATCGGACAACGTCAGGCTGGTGTCCGAAACCACGCCAGACATCTGGCGATCAATGTTGAACGGCATCTTGATCGATTTCCACTGCGGACACATCAGGTGCATGGAGTCGCACAATTCATCCTGTGCTAGATCTTCGGTGCAGGATTGCCACACGTATGAGGCCATCGTGATGAAGCGATCGAGTTTAATTTTTTCGGTACTCATATATTGTTCATTTCCACGGTGGCCGATCAGCCACGTGCTAAGGATTTTTGAAAACTAAGGGTTATTCATAGCCAGGGATTATTCGAAATCCAGATAGCCAAAACGATTGGTTTGGTGAAACTTTCCAAATGTAGCCGACCAATTGGAAACGACCGAGTCGTGGATGGAGAAGCGACAGAAGTTGCCGCGCCATGTGGTGCCACTGGTCGGTGCCTGGGTCGTGATGGGTTTAAATGAATCAAAGGGAATCACGACCTCGGCGATCCACTGCCCCTCTTCGAGGCGGCGAATGCCTACAAGCCAATCGGGGTTCCATCCGAGACCGATCGCGGTTTCATCGCCGTGATGCTTGTCATAAAGATGGCCGACGAAATCGAAAACCATGTGGGCATAGTCTTCGTGTCCCTCGGGTTGAAAGAACAATTCGATTGCATCCGATTCTTTGTAGATTGCTTCGTCGCGTCGATCTGGAACTGACGGCGGTTTAAGCGTCGTGCTGTGATGCACGGTGAAGGCCAGGTAAAGATTGTTCGCGTCGTATCCGATCATGCCGTTCGAAGCATACCGATGCATGCGGTTGCGATTGGATGGTCCCAATTCGAATCGCGCAGCCACTTTCCAACCTGCATCATTGAGAAGGCCATCGGCTTTGATGGGCTCTTTAAACTTCGGCACGGTAAGCCGTGGAATCTCCGTGCTATAGCGCCCTTCACGCGAATCGATAAAGCCTTGGAGGTACTTCGTCGACATGTTCCTTTCAGTCATCTGGGCGATAATCTGTTTCACAATGGCCACACGCTCGAGCTTTTTCTCGATAGGTTCATCGCTGTTGTCGAGGGCTAATTTTTGTTCGATAAATTCCGCGGCCAATCGGTCGGCGTCTTTACCGAACATTTTGACCGCCGCGTCGCCATGCTCACGCATCGCGTCATAGTTGTGTGGGTTCCACAGATACGAGTTCGCACCGATGGCATAGGGTTGATCCCATGGCCAACCGAACATGTGTGCGTTGCCATAGATGATCTGTTGTTCGGCAATGTAATCGTCTTCAAATTTCGTTTGCCAAACGGGCATCGGTGGATGACCCGTGGCGTTGGTGTTATCCCACAGAAGCAACTGGTGGCCACCGACATATTTGCGAAACGCATCCGAGTCAGCCTTCGAGATGTGCGAGGACAGCACCTTCGGCCCGGTCCAGACCACATCGACCGCATCGGGCAACATACGCGCCATGTCACGCAGGTAACGCTGGTTGCCTTTTAATTGAGGCACGCGATGGTCGTAGAGCGAATACGGAGCGGGGCAGAATGAAAACTCGAGATCAGGAAACTCAGGATGTAGCGCCGCATAAACTCGTTTGACCAGATAGCCATGCGCTTTGCCAACCGAGTCGTCGAATTTTTCGACTTCCTCTTTGTAGTTGCAGACATAACGTTCGCCATCGTGACGGGTCATGTCGTCGGCTGCAATCAGAATGTGATCGATGCCGTTTTCTGCGGCATATCGGCAATAGGCGATGAATTCCTGGATGTCGTCTTCATTGGCAATGTTGATCTTGGGATGTTTGCGGCCACGCGCAGCATAGATATGCAGGACGATCATGTAGTCCATCAGGTCGGCGTCACCGTTGGCCTCATTCATTTGGTCGAGCGCTTCTTGCCAGTTGTTGAACTTACTCCATTGCGGTTTGATGTCGGGTGCAAAGTCGCGCCACTCGGTGCGGTGCTGGATGGCATACCCATTCATTTTGTACAGCGCACACCAGATCATGGCCGAGGCGTTGTAAGGCACATAGTCACTGAAGTAGCGACTTTCCCAGGCAGGCCAATCGTTGATGTCGTTGGTGCGCAGGCCGAGGCTACCATTCTCGACGCCGATCTGTTGAATGAGAGTTGCCGCACTGTAAAACAAACCGCGGACATCGACGCCGAGGCCGAACACATGTAATGCGCCATCCTTTTTGCGAACACGAATGACGTAGCCTTCTGCCGGAAGATCCAGGGCTTTGACATTCAGGTCGACCTTTGCGTCGGCTTCAATCGCGTTGGCTTTATCAAGCCAACCCAATGTGATGATCAGTTCGGGCTGTTGCGCCGAATTCGCATTCGCGTTTTCGCTGGCATCCTGGTCAGCGATTGCCTGTTGTTCTTTGAGTCGCTGCTCGAGTAACTGTTGGGCCAGTTTCACCGCATCGTTGGCGTTATCCGGAATGTTGATCTGCCAACGCTGACCGATGGTTTGGAAATTCGGCTCGGTCACATTCGTTTGGACGACGGGCAAAACGGTGCCGGTGTAGATAGGCAATCGCACATCGGCGCCGATGGCAATCTGCCCCATCATGCCAGCGAGCAGCGCGACGATGATCCGATTCAGGTGCAATTTTATGTGTGTGTCTTTCACGCGAGTTCCTTTCGGGGGGAAATCAGTTCGAGAGAAACCAGTGGCGATAACGCCACGGTATAAAAACCATTGGGTACAAAAATATTGTGTGGAGGTGCTAGCCGTATAGGGACCAGGTTAACGGGCCGGGTTAAGGATACAGGTCGCACATTTCTTGAGTGATTTCTTCGCGTTGGGCACTTGAGACGTGCCAATCTGCAAACAACAGATTCGCGCTGGGGTTGTGGATGAAGCCCGCAGTCCCGCTGCCGTTATAATTGATATCGCTTATTTTCGAATACTGTGTGACGCCGGAGTTGTGGGCCCCTGCATAGCCAGCCGACATATCAAGAGCATTGTTCCAAGAAAGTATGCCATCCATCGCAAATAGCTGCGTGCTTGGCTCTGTTAATTCGTCTAATTTCATATTGACCGCCATTCCGGCTGGTTGCCAATTGGGGTAATTATCGCTGATTCGTAAATACGTCCAGTAAACCTGATTCGTCCCTCCTGCGGCAAGTTCCTTGGCAATCGGGCAGTTCCAAATGTCTTCACCCACCGCGCCTTGTCGATAATTGCCGGGTTCGGGAAGGTAACCATATCGTCCCAACGCCTGCGGCCACCATCTGGGACTCAACCCCGACCCGCCGGCGTATCCCGTATACGATTCGTACACCACCGAATCGTGATCCATGGCATACATGGCCATGGCGAGGCCCACTTGCCTCAGGTTTGATTTACAGATCGAATTTTTGGCGGCATCACGGGCGCTGTTCAACGCCGGAAGCAGAATCGAGATCAGCAGCGCGATAATTGAGATTACCACCAGCAACTCGATCAGCGTGAAACCCTGGTTAGCAGCCACACGGTTATTCGAAACTTGTTGTTTCATGATCCATTCTCTTCAAAAAGTATCAATCGAACGATCTCGGCGGCGCACATGATTCCCGCAGCAGGAGTTTGGTGGGCAGTTCAGTCACTGCGGGCACATCCTCATCGCCTTCGATCAGTTGCATCATGATTTCTATGGCTTTGCTACCCAACGAAAAAGAAGGCTGAGCCACACTTGTGAGTGCGGGCGTCAGATACGTACCTTCTTCCATGCCTGCAAACCCACCCAAGGAAATATCGCGGGGAATGGATACACCGGCTTTGCGCAGCGCAATGCTGAGTTGGATGGCCATGGGATCACTGAAAGCAAAAATCGCGGTGGGGCGGGGCGACATGGTGAGGATCTTGCTGACCACTGCGCTGGCGTTCTCGGCATCCCAACCGTCGGTCCACAAAACCATCTCGTCGTTCACATCCAGGCCCGCATCAAGCATGGCGTCGACATAGCCATCTTTGCGGCGCTCGCATGAATGAGAATTGTTGTCGATGGTGACGTGGCAAATGTGTCGGTGTCCAAGATTAATCAGATACTGACAAATATCGCGAGCCCCCTCATAATTCTGACAGCCCAGATAATGTCCTGCTGCTTCTGGAATCTGTTGTTCCAAAAACAGTAGGGGTACGCCAGCGTTGTAGACTGTTTGAAAGACCGACATGTTTTCACACTGCGGGTTAGGCACAACAAACAACCCGTCGACTTGCCGCTCCAGAAGCAGGGATATCTCGGTGGCGGAGGTGGCCTTCGGATCGGTTTCGCGATGACAGGCCACCACGTGATAGCCTTGTTCGCGTGCCCCAAGTTCAAGTGATTTGAACACCTCGCCCCAGTATGAGTAAACCATGTTTTGGCTGACCAATCCCAGCGAGTGAGTTTTTTTGGTTACCAGGTTGGCCGCGGACATATTTTTACGATAGCCCGCGCGATTGGCGATTTCCTGAATGCGGCGACGCAATTCAGGACTGACACGATTGCTCCCTTGGAGAGCCCGGTTTACCGTGGGGTAGCTGACGCCTGCCAGCTTGGCCACTTCTCGTTGTGTTAGAGCTTTTTCTGCCATTGGATCAATCACTTAACAGTTACAGGTGCTTAGTACAATCAATAAGAACGCGGACAGATAGCTATCCTACGGCGATTGCGGATTGAAGTACTTCGATCGATGCCATTTCCCAGCACATCATGTCGTGGATGATACACGTTGCATCGCGGGCAGCCACGTAGATGCCCAGGCTGTCGTCGCGCGTGGGATAAATGCGCTGAGCCATGTATAGGCCGTTGGCAAATATCTCGATGATCGAGCGATCGAGAAACACCCGTAGTTCCAATATTTGTCCCGGTTCCAGTTGCAGTGGTGAGGTTTGTACGCGCACATCGCGATGGGGCTTGCCCGGTGCGAAAACGGGGTGCGCCTGATAAACATCAGGGTTCAAGCTCGAGTGCGTGGTGTCGATGGCGATCGTATTCGCCGTGGTGTCGACGATGATTTTGGTGTGCTCTTCGCGATCGGCCGATGCGCATACGCCTAACACCAGCGATCCACCATCCGGCACCTCGGCCTGAAGATTGATCTCAACCACGTCGCTGCGGCAGTCGTCAATTTCATGTTCAGTACCCGCTTCGATAACAAGCCCGGTGTGATGGATACTTTCGCGACGCAGGTTTTGTAATTCCGTCGGCGGGGCCATCTTTAACGTGCCGTCCTGACCAATACCGAGCACGCGAGGCAAGGTCAACACGCCTAACTCATGCGGGAATTTTCCGGCACTGCATTGGCCGACCAGCCAGCCCCATGAAATCCGACGGCCGTTTGCATCAAGCAGGCTTTCCGGCGCGAAGCATGATCCGCCCGGCTGGGTGATCCGGTGATGCTTGGTTGGTATGAAACGGTGGTCTTTGTAATCCCCCAGATAATATCGTTCGCCCCATGCGTGGCTGATGCACATCAGGACATGCTGGCCATCGAGTTCAAAAAAATCGGGGCAGGCACAGTCTTCTTCTTCGCCGGTCCATTGCGCGTTGGGCGTAAAAAACGGATGAAGATATTCCCATGTCACCAGATCTTTCGATTTAAAAAGATACGCGGTATCACGCAAATCATCGGGCTTGACCTTACCGCCAAGAATGACGTATGTCGTATCGCCCTCGACCCAGGCATGAGGATCAAAGACGTTGTACACGCCCCAACCTGGATCGCCTTCTTTTACCGCTTCGGGAATCACCGGATTGTGCGGGCTTTTTTGCCAGACTTCTAATTCGTCGTCTTCGCTGGTGGCGATGCATGTGCCTGAGCCGAGCCCGTGGTAGATGATCGTGGGAACGCCAAGATGATTCACGAAAGCGTTACCGCTGAAGATGCCGCGCTCGGGGTCGCCATCACGTGGTGCCAGCGCCACCGGGTGGTGCTTCCAGCGAATCAGGTCAGCACTGGAGACATGCCCCCAGCATGGGCCGTGATCGTCATAGATGTAAAACAGGTGGTGCCTGCCCTTCCAGAAGATCGCGCCGTTGGGATCGAATGGAAATGCGTTGCCTTCAGGGCAAGAGAAGTGGTAGGCCGGTTGGTAGCGACGGTTGAACGCTGGCGTGGCCACCCGTTTGTGGTCGTCCTTTGGCCGCGACATCGCTTCACCAGGTTTTGCTTGGTTTGAAGGCATCTTATTAAAACTTTCTAAAAAAGCCGCGAGCCGCCGCTAAGCGACCACGGCCAAGTGTTGAATCACTCACCCCCCATCAAATCATCAGGCTCGGCGACGTCGGAACGCCATCAGGCCAGCGGCGGTACCCATCAGAACCAGCGAGGCAGGCTCAGGAATTTCGGCAGCAACCAGGTCAATAGAAACAGCACCAAGCGGTCCAGTGCTGGTCGCGAAGGCCGCTGCCCCGAGGACGAATTTCATGTCTGCGGTTGGAATCACCCATGAGCCGCCACCGGCAGGAGCGATCACATCCGTATCAAACTCCGTCATCCAGCCATCAATGTCATGATTCATGGTGACCGCGTCTTCGTTCATGGTCATTGTCCAGTTGTTCTGAAAGAAAAGCGAATTGATGGGGATATTGTAGGTCTGCACCGTGCCACCACCACTACGCATTGATACATTCAGCGACGTCGGCGAGCTTGTATTCGTTGTAAACAGGACGAGATTGTCACCCGCTGCATCGGAGAATCCAACGAAGATATCTTTTGTGTCACGCGCGATTCCCCAGCCGGTCAGGTTAACCGTGTAGTCGCCATCCGTGGAACTGAAGGCGTCAATCGAAGAGATCTTTCCACCGTTGGTCACGGTCACAGACGAACCAGCGACCGACACGCCCGAACCCGTTGCGGTCCACTTCAACCCATCAAGGGATGTGCCTGGAAAATCATCTTGAAATACGACATCAGCCTGAACGCAACTCGAGTAAACCGCAACCGCAGCAACGACCATTAATGCTAGTTTTGACTTCATCTGCCATCTCCTGGACTATAATTTTTCTTGCTAGACATGAACGAGGCACGCACCTCATAACACCATTGTCAGGGAATAATAGTTTATTCGTATAGCCTTGTCAATGGTTTTTTAATAAAACAAAACGTGTTTGGTATAAGTCTATATTTTATAGTTGTTTGAGGTGGTTTTATATTGGAGAATCTTCACGGGGTGTGCTAGAAGTGGCTGTAATCCCTGAAAAATAGACAATACGAGCATCAACGTCGTCAAATATCATTCCATATGACGCAGAGTTCTGGTTTTTTCGGGTAGCAATGGGGGTGGTTTTGACGGAAAACGCCGACATTTGGCGTAACGTATAAACACCCGGGCATCGGTGATTCTAGCCGAGCAAAAACACACCCAACCCACCAGCAGGATTCAGGCAAATTCCTAATTATGCTGGAGTTGGCATCATTAGTGCCACTGGCGTGATTAACCGCCACAATTTCGGTGCGCTGTACTGGCCGCATAAGCGGCAAGTCCGGATGACAGTCGAGAATATTTAAGCCAGTGGCTCTCGCATGATCGGCCTTTGCGGTTGTTGGTACTCAGGCAGGTTGAATTAAGTCCACCTGCCGGCGGTCATGGAGATTGTTTTTGCCGGTTGCCCTGGCCGTGCATCAAATGGCATTGCGATGAATACGGGTCGGGACTTGCCATCAATTAAATATTTTATAAAATATCAGATTATGGTGCAATCCTCTGGACTTGAACCCGTCGGCCATGGCGTTTACCGGTACGCGGTGAACCGTCAGCTTTTGTCGAAAATGCTCCGCGGGCATTTCGCGTCGGGGCAACGATTGGTGTTGGCCGATCTCGCTGAACAACTCGAAGTCAGTATCACGCCGGTGCGCGAAGCCATGCTCGATTTGGCGGCGCTGGGCATGATTGAGTTTCGGCCCAACCGTGGGGCAGTGGCTCGATCGTTCGGGCCGGCGCAATTGCGAGAGATCTACCACCTGCGACGAATCCTTGAAAGCGAAGCGGCACGCTGTGCTTGTGGTTTGGTTCCTGAAGACAAGCTGGTTGATTTACAAAACCAGCTCATGCATGTCACTGGATTAAGCAACCCTTGCTCCTCATCAGTGGCGATCGAAACTGATCGAATGCTGCATCAACTCATTGCCGAACACTGTGGCAACCGTCGGCTTCAGGATGAGATTTGTCGTTATGACGTACTCATGCAAGCGATACGTGATGTGGTGGGTAACCACAATCACATTCAGAAACGTGCCGCTCAGGAACATCTCGAAATCGTACGCGCCCTTCGCAAGCGTGATGCCCCGCAGGCAGCGCTTAGAATGACCGAGCACATTGATCGCACCTGCCGTGAGGTCGCAGAGATTCTCTGGCCGGCGACGATAGGAGTGCAGGATGAGAATTGACGCTCACCATCACATTTGGAAGCTTGATAAATTTGACTATGTCTGGATGAGTTCGGACCTCGCGGCGCTGCAGCATGATTTTGGTCCGCAAGAACTTGAGCCATTGCTTCAACAACATGCGATCGATGCCACGATACTTGTGCAAACAATCAGTAGCATTGATGAGACGCGATGGTTTCTGGAGTTGGCAAAGACACATGCCTTTATCGCTGGCGTTGTGGGTTGGGTTGATCTCACCGCGAATGATGTCGATCAACAACTCGCAGACTTGTGTGCGACATCGAATCGTCTGGTCGGCATTCGGCATCAGGTGCACGACGAGCCGGATGATGCCTGGCTTGCGCGAACGGATGTATGTCATGGGTTAGCCGCTGTGGCAAAGCACGGCTTGGCGTATGACCTGCTGATCCGCCCGCATCATCTCGATGTCTCGCTTCAGGTTGTTCGTCAATTTGAAAATCTTCGTTTTGTCATTGATCACATGGCCAAGCCGGATATTGCGGGTGGGAGTGGTTTTTCGCATTGGGCCGACGGCATGCGTGCGCTTGCGGATTGCCCGAATGTCAGTTGTAAATTGTCAGGCATGATCACCGAAGCCGATTGGTCGACGTGGAAGCCTGACGACCTCAAACGCTATCTCGATCTTGTTCTTGATGTCTTTGGCACGCGTCGTGTGGTGTTTGGCAGTGACTGGCCGGTCTGTCTTCTGGCGGGTAATTACGGCGCGGTCGTGGATGCATTGGAACAGCATATCGCCACGCTGACAGCGAATGAACAGGCTTGCATCTTCGGCAAAAACGCTATCGACATCTATCAAATGGAGTTCCCCTCATGAAGCTTAAAGACAAAGTGGCCATCATCACTGGAGGGACAAAAGGCATCGGCCTGGGCTGCGCAAAAGTTTTTGCGAAGCATGGCTGCACCGTTGTGATCTGTTCCAACGATCCCGGGTCAGGCCAGGAGGCAGAGGAACAATTGAAGCAAGCCGATGCTAAGGTTCGCTTTATTGAATGCGATGTCAAAGATGAAGGCCAGATGACGCAACTCATCGAACAAACGGTTCAAGGTTTTGGCCAACTCGACTGTATTGTGAACAATGCCGGTTGGCATCCGCCTGCGATGACGATTGATCAGATCAGCGTCGCGGATTATGAATCGCTGTTGCGGTTGAACTTGACGAGCACATTCATGGGCTGCAAGTTTTCCCTGCCCCACTTGCTCAAAACAAAGGGCAGTATCATCAACATGTCCAGTGAGGTCGCGCTGATTGGTCAGGGTGAAGCCGCTGGCTATGTCTCATCCAAAGCCGGGCAGATCGGTTTAACCAAAGCGCTGGCGCTGGACCTGGCTCCCAAGGGTGTTCGTGTCAATGCGGTGTGTCCCGCTGGCGTGATGACGCCGTTGATGCAGGAATGGGCAGACACGCAATATGATCCGAGTGCCGCGCTGGAAATGGTCGACAGTTGGCATCCAATTGGTCGCATGGCCAAGATCGAAGAGATCGGCGAAGTATGTGCTTTTCTTGCGTCAAGCGAAGCCTCCTCGATCACCGGTCAAGCCATCTGTCCCGATGGCGGTGCAGCGCTGGGATACCGACGATAGTGTTCGGTGTAAAAAATATTTTTATAGCATGAGGTATCAAGGCCATGAAAACGTATGCCATGACGTTGCAGTTGAAAGATGATCCTGAAGTCATTGAGAAGTACAAGGAACACCATCGCCATGTTTGGCCCGAGGTTGAACGATCTCTAAAAGCGGTTGGCATTGTCTCAATGAGAATATTTTTGTTGGGCCGGCGCATGTTTATGCATATGGAAACCGTCGACGACTTCGTGGCGGATCGCGATTTTCCGAAGTACCTCGACCTGGATCCCAAATGCCGTGAATGGGATGCGCTGATGTGTCAGTTTCAGGAAAAGGTGCCCGAGGCCAAAGACGACGAGTGGTGGGCTTCAATGGAAATGGTTTACGAACTGAACTGAAAGTCGTAGGTGCAATGCGTGGGTACAAGCGATGATGCGAAGCTGTATAAAACACGCGTCTCGTTGATATCTTTATACGGATTACGATAAATACTCGCGCGTAGTTTTTATTAGCTCCCGGTGAATACCGGGAGTTTGTGTGAAGGGAAAATTGAGGCCGCGCGAGTTTTTAACGGGATGGGTATTATATCAGGGTTGAAAGCGAATCATTTCGCAATGGCTTGGAGCAAGCGCATCGCGTTGTCATGACTGATCGCCTGGTGCTGTTGTTGGTCCCGCACGCCTGCGATGAGTTTGGCATGTTGCGCGTGCGGGTGCATCAGTGGTGCGTGACTGGAAAACACCAGGCGATCAACACCCACCGCATCGATACACATGGCGATCGGGTCCGCGCCATCAACCATGGCTAAATCAAAAAGCAGATTTTCGGCGGACGCCAGTTCTGTGATTTCCGGGCGATAAAGATTGTGGATTAGAACCGGTGCCGGGAAGATGTTGTGGGCCAGTCGAAGCGCCGATTCAATCGGGGGCGGAGGCACTTTCATTAATGGATAGTGGGCGCGTTCGTCTTCCATTCGCCAGATGATTCCCACGGCTAGTCCGCTCTCGGCGGCACGTTTGATCAACGCGACGACACGTGGATCATCAGGTTGATGCAAGCGGTAACTGGGCGCGAATCGTACCATGGCAATGGATGGCTGATCGATGGCCCATTGCAACATGGCGCTCGCATCGTGGCGCGTCGGGTCGATCAACGGCGTCAGGTGTAACAACGAATGGCTTGCCAAATCATCGGTCATGCGTCGGCCAATTTCATGAGGGTCAGGCGATAGCACGGCTTGCATCGGCGTGATCATGGCGGTGGTGACGCCAATGTTTTTCAGGGATTGGGCTACGTCATCTATGCCGCAGGGTACCAGTGGTTGAAAGGGCCACAATCCCAACCAGGCGGAGACATCGATCAGTGAGGGCTGTGATGCTTTGTCTGTGATTGGTTTGGAAAGCGTCATGCGCGGGCTCCGAGAAGACGCAGTAGATTGCCACTGGTGATAGCGCGATATTGATCGTCGGATAATCCCAGGCCGTTTAGTTTGCCGAGTTGTCCCGCGAAATCACGAACGGGCCAATCGGAGCCATACACGATGCGCTCGTGGCCGATTCGTCGCAACGCATGTTCGATGTGACCAGCCATCGGTTGGCCGCCGGATATGTCGACCAAGACGTTGGGGCAATCGGCAATCGCATCGACGCCTGCACAACCGACGCCGTGCAGATGCGCCATGATGATCTGCACATCGGGATGGCGTCGGGCCAAATCGGCAATGGCCCAGCCATCGGATTCCTCGGCGCAGTGATGAATCGTTTTGTGCCATGCATGAAATAACAATGGCAGATTCCATTGGGCGCATCGATGCATGATCGGGTCATACCGTGTGTCGCGGGCTGATACAGCGACCCAGATTTTTACGCCGACCAACGGCCCATCGATCAGGCATTGATGCATGTGATGATCGATCCAGTTTGGATCATGTTGGGCATTGAGATAACAAAACCCCACGTAACGCTGCGGCCAGTTGATCACCGCGTCGGTCGTGTGGGCGTTGGCGATTTCAATCTGATCGGGCGTTGGTTCGAAACCAAACTCACCCACCGGCCCGAGGATCACGGCGCGATCGATCCCACAGTGATCCATGCGTTGGGCCATCAGTGCCTGTTCGTCGCGATCCACGCGTGCGTTGGGTTGAATCGTAAACAGATGTGTATGGCAATCAAAAATCACGGCCTGGTAGATCCCAATGCAGGTGTTTGTGTGCGGACGACATGGCCAATAGCCTGGGCAATATCATTCACATCGGATTCAGTCATGCCCTGATGCAGTGGCAATTTTATGGCAGTATCCAAAACCTGTTCCGCAGCAGCGCAATGCACTTCGGTGTAATCATACTGGCGACCGCTGACTAACTCGGCCGGCCAAACGCCGCCGGGAAAAAAGCGTTTGTTTTGAAACAGCGGTTCACAATACAACGGGCGCGGGATATAACCTTTGTGAACGAGGATGCCCAGTTCATTGATGCGCTCGACCATGTCTTCGCAACGGCAGTCCAGCTCTTGTGGGTTAATGCGAAACATGTAAAACCAGAAACTGCAAAAGGCCGATGGCTGCACGTCGGGCACGATAACGCCGGGCAATTCCTGTAATTGTTGCGTGAGAAGTTGGCCCAGCATTTGACGACGCTCGGCAATGGCATTGACGTTGTCCAACTGTGCCAATGCGACGGCGCCTTGTAATTCGGTCATGCGATAGTTGGGGGCTAATTCGGTCAGTCGCACGCCGGTGTTGTCACGATCATAAAATTTGTCGGAAAAATTCCGGCACCTTGCGGCCAGGTGATCGTCATCGGTCACGATCAATCCGCCATCGCCGCAACTGATGTGCTTGAACTGGTTGAGACTAAAACAGCCAATGTGTCCAAACGAGCCGACCGGCTTGCCGTGTAATTTGGCGCCCCAGGCTTGAGCGGCATCTTCAATGAGCGTGATATTTCGTGCATCGCATAGATCGCGCAGTTGATCGACCGCACACGGGTTGCCCGCCAGATGCACCGCGATGACTGCTTGCGTACGATCGGTGATCGCAGCCAATACCGATTCGGGTGTGAGGTTGTAGGAATGCGGGTCGACGTCGGCAAAAACTGGAATGGCGTTTTGATACAAAATGGCAATGGCGGTTCCCATGTCTGTGATGGGGGGTAGAATAATTTCCGCGCCTGCCTCAACACCCGCAGCGCCCACGGCAACGTGTAATGCCGCAGTACCCGAAGATGTGGCGATGCCATGTTTAACACCGACCATTTGTGCAACGCGACGACATGCTTTTTTTACAAAACCATCGGGGTGCAGGTACGACAGATTGCCCTGGTCTAAGGCGGCTAACACATTGGCTCGCTCCGCTTCGCCATAATACGGCGGCAATGCGGGCATGGGTGTCGATCGTATGGGTTTATTGTCGTTCGGTTTTAACATCAATTATTACATCCAAAAAAATCACGTACGAGTCTTCATGACATCATCACTTCATCATGCTATCGGGACATGTTGTTTCAATGCTTGTAGTGCAACGCAACACGACGCGATGCAACACAACTTGATTCGTCCTACTGTTGATAGCCGTCAAGGTTATTCCACGGTTAATCGAATGCGGGTCGGCCCTTCGGTGAGAGAAACGGCCACGCGAAATACTGCGTCCTGTTCGGCGCGGGCGGGTGGGTTGTAAATGTCGATCGGCATGCAGGGCCAATCCATGTGCAACGGCCGATCGGTTTCTACGCGACAACGGCCGAGCTGCATTGATTGGATGTTCTCGTCATACATGGCGAATCGTGTTTTAGGGCCCAGGGTTTCGCGATGGGTTTGCCACGTGATTGTTTGGCCGCGTGCTTGCGGAAAATGCAGCGAAAATTGGCTGTCTGCGGGCAATTTTCCGGTGGCTGGTGTTGCGCGGGCATCAATCTGTAGTGACCGGTCATTTAAGACGGTGATGTTGAAAGTGGCGGTGATCGAGCCGTAGGCAAGCGTGGTTCGCACACTGTTTTCATCGGCGGTGGTGGTGCCACGGTCAGCGAGATAATGACCACGAAATCGAAACGTTGAAAAGTAAGGGTCGTGTAATGAATTGCCGCCGCCCAACACGAGCCCGAGTTGATCGTGCCAAATGCTCAAATGGTTTTGTAAATCATAATGGTAGCGACGAGCGTGATTATGACGGGTGCATGCTGAGCCAATGAATTGCCATGGCGTAGCACGGCACACCGAGGCGGGGATCGTGGGTGCTGATGCGTTATAGTTGGCAAGACGATCGGTGGGTTTCGGGATTGGATTGCATGACGCCAGTGCGCGGTAGGCATCGACGGTTAAGAGTGTCAATTCAAAATCATCATTGGTCTGTTCGATGTCAGCCAAGGCTCCCGCATATTTTTCGGCGACATGACGGGTGGTATCAAAAATTGCAAATGCTGTGATTAACGATGTGCGTGCTTGTTGTTGCCCGCGGTATCGATTGCGTTCATCAAACGTTTCTACACAGGTGCCATCGGGGTAACCAAACATGTCGTGGAACCGCGCTGCTCGTTCAATGCATTCGATGGCTGTTGGATCGCGACTGGCTGCCGCATATTCGGCGAGATGGCGGAGCGTGATGGTGTTGTACAACGTGGCTGGCCCGGTGTGATCTTCATCGTCGGGCCAAAACCCATCAGCGCTTTGCGCTTGTGCCAGATGTTGGAAAAAACATTTGGCGGTATCCATCCATGGGGTTTCATTAAATAGTTGTCCGCCCAACCAAAGCGCAGCCATGTGTGCGGTCAAAATGTTTAACCCAATTTCGCGTGAGCCATCGCGCAGAAATTGTGTGCCATAGTCCCGATGATATGCCAGTGCCCGTCGAATCATTTTTTCAAAACGGGCGCGTAAATCCGGCTCGAATTCATCACCGAATTGGGCTAGAAGTTTGACGAGTGATGGCAGTGAAAACGAATAGTGGATGCGCCAGACTTTATCGTTTTCGCGATTGCCCCATCCCCAGCTGCCGTCTTCGGCTTGGTGCGAGCAGAGCGTATCGACCAGGCGGGTCACCATGGCCCAGGCTTTGCGGTCGCCCAAGAGGCGAGTTTCGGGAATGATGCCGAACACACAGCACGCCACGCCGTAGGCTGTGCCTCGGTCTCTGGGGGTCAGATCCACCTGTCGATCGAAATCAAATCCACCAACCAATTTCGATTCGATGCCGCGATCGATAGTCGCAGCGATTCTTGACGCCAGGTGGTGGTTCAAAGTGAGGGTAGTTGTGGATGTATTGCCTGACATGGCGTTATAATTTGGTTAATAATCTGTAAAATAGGTGTTTATGCGTTTGAATGGAGCGGTGTGGATTTGGGCTGCACATCGTCTCGCTGGGTTGTGATAGCAGTATAACATAGTCTTGGGTAGGTTGGCCATAAAATCGATCGAAATAAATCATACAGTTTCGATTGCAAAATTCGATTGACATCGGCCCCTTCACAGGGTAAGCTCAAATCACGAATCCCATCGCAGGGGATCGAAGTGGGGGGGCTGAGTGGTGGTGGGGGGGGCGATCGAGCCTGGGCAGGATGAAGGGAAGGGCCAAAGCGAGGGTTGCATGGCTCTTCGCCCGTGTTCGAGCCAGGCAGGTCGCAGGCATGGGCTCGCAGGTAACGGCTCAGCTTGGCTCGCACTGAACACAGCCGCGCGTCGGTAGGGCGGCTGGCTTCGAATCGATTCGTCTTTTGCTCCTGATCTTGTGCCTGTTTCTGTATGTACGAATCACACTGGTTTCGGAAATGGATAATTCATGAGTAGCATTTTAGATGTCGCCCGAGAAGCCAAGGTGTCGCCCAGTACGGTGTCGCTGGTGTTGAATCATGGCCATCGCGTCAGTGATCAGACACGCCAAAAAGTGAAACGGGCCATTGAAAACACAGCGTACAAACCGCGTGATGCGCGGCGACTGCAAAAGCGTCATGTGGCGGTGCTGTACTCGCCCACGCTCACCTATTCCGGCTCGATGATTGACTATTGCAGGCAATGGATCGCGGGCATTCAGGACATGTTTCAAAAAGATGGTGTTTTCGTCACTGTGTTGCCCGCTGGTTTAGAAGACAACCCCGGTATGTTTCTGCGCGGGCTCGAGCAGCATGATTACGACGGGGTGATCTGCATGGGATTGAATACGGACCATCAATGCATCGGCGAAGCGATCGAGCAGCCGATCCCGGTCATCGCGATCAATCGCCCCGGCGAAGAAGAACGCGGCATCAGTAGCGTGAGTCATAATTTTACGCAGGTGGGACAAATTGCAGCGGACTGCCTGTTGGCGCAGGGCCATCAGCGCATTGCCACGGGATTTAATTCCACGGACAACCGAACCGTCAATCGCATCAAGTCAGGCTTTGCCAATCAACTGGCTGCTGCAGGTGTGGTGTTAATCGAAACGCCGACGTTGTCTGAGCCGGATTTGGCACAATGGATTCGTAGCGAAGGCATTACCGGTTTTTTCTGGGGTGATCCACAATCGCAACGCCTGGGTAATCATCTGATCGAGATCGGCGCATCGATTCCGGAGGATGTTTCCCTGGTGGGGTTTGATGCGTTGGGATTGGATTTTACCAATGGGCGACGCCTGACTTCCATCGGCTATGACGCGCAGGTCATGGGGTATCAGGCTGGCCAAATGATGGAAAAACTGTTGGGAACACCAGGCGCAGTCACGGCGATGTCTGCAGTGTTGCCGACGCATCTGGTTAACGGATCAAGCGTCAGCGCAGCACCATAACCCCCCCCCCCCACACACACGCACGCACATACGCCCACTCACATAACCCGTCTTCCTTCCACACCTACAGATTCCCTTTCACGCGCACTCGTCACACACCTACGCACTTTAAACACACACTAAACCAATCGGCCCGAAACCATCAGCAGGAGAGAATTGGATGCCTCGACTAACGCGTTTGCGACCATCAATCAAACTTACATCCATCGCGGCCGCATTGTTGTTCGCCTGTCCGGCCTACAGTGCGACGTTTTATTGGAATGGCTCGGGCACAGGCGATGCCAATGGTAAATTCTGGAACGATCCGGACAACTGGACCATCGTGGGGACCACGACCGACACATTGCCAACGTTTGACCATATAGTGCGGTTCAACAACGGCGCTGCGGATGCGAACAAAACAATTAATGTCAATGTCGACGCTCAAATCGATTGGTTGATTGTTGAAAGTGCGGGCGCGGGTTTTGTATTCAACACCGCGGGGGACCATAGTATTGCGATCGATGGTGGCAATGACTTGTACACCAGTGGTGCTGTGCAGCCTGCTGAATTTAATGTTGACTTGCTGGTTGCAACTGGCAACAGTGCCCTGTCAATTGCTGGCAATAACGCGGCCACCCAATTGACATTCAACGGCGACATTGGATTGATGCCGGGCAATCTCAGTACGACCACGACCACCGTCCTCAATGACTTGACCCTGCGATTCAACGGGGCCAACAATCTGCCCAGTGAAGTCTTGTTGGGCAGTGGTGTTTATGTTCTGGGGCACGATCAAGCATTGGGTACCGGTCAGGTCCGCACGAGCAGTGTCAGTTCTACGCCGACGTTATTGTTGGCCACCGACAGCACAATCGGATCGTCAGGGACGGGAAACTTCAATGTGTCCGGAAGCATTACCGTTGGAGTCGATCCGGGTAACCTTGGTCCCAAAATTCTGAATATTGATAATCGTCTGGCATCAGACGGAACCATCACCGTGAACAACGATGTCACGGTTCGCGTGTCACAGGCCACGAGTCATTTGACCAATTTTGTAATCAATAGCGGTGCAGCACTCGAATACGATGGTGC
>JAUHYI010000047.1 GCA_030426385.1 Phycisphaerae bacterium | reverse complement strand
GAAAATGCCCGGTTTCAGCGACCAAGCCAATAAAAAACATTTCGTGATACAAGTCTTCATGTGTCATCGGTGTCAGCCATTCATCGGGTTTAGGTTCCTGTAATTGCTGGGCTGGCATGGATTGATTATGCGATACAGGTCGATGCATGAAACCGACTTCTTCAATGCCAATCCCAAAATCTTTCATGCGACTGTAGCCGGAGTCGCCATGCCTAGACTCATCCCACAAGTGACGGCTTTCCTCGTAATGGAATTCCCAAGGCAACTCGGGTGAATCATATATCCATCGTAACTGATCCATAGCTAATCCCAGTTCGCGCATATAGGCGATAGGCCAGAACAACTGCCGAGTCGTGATGTGCTCAGAAAAGTCAGCCGACATACAGGCGAGTATGTCCTCATCATCGGTCGCGATCCATGCAGGATTCACGCGTCCGATTCGCATTCGAAAATCGGTATTTACACCAACTTGCTTTGCTATGTTTTGATCATCCACAGGTAAAGGTTGGGTTAGGTGATTGACTGATGCAATCGCCGCTTCGACACGCTTGAGATAAGTATCGTCAATCACATGCGGGTGTTGCCGCCGGTAGGCGCTGCGCCAACGCCGATGACGGTCTTTGATGGCGACGATTTCTTGAATGATCTGGTGCGTGGGCGCATCGTGAATCGAATGAACATGCTCGATAAAATTCAAATATGCATTAACCAATGTCGTATTGAGGACGTGAAAAATACCTTCAATCACATCTTCAAACGTTGGTGCCATGAGTATCACATTGGTCATCGCTTCCAAATCACAGGAGACCGGCACGTCGCTATTGATGCCCGGGAATTGATCAATACGATCGCGGAGCCGTTGCACGATACATGCCTGATCCCACACATGTCGACATACTGCAATCTTGTCATCCCATGCGTAGAACTGATTGCCCCACCCGCACAGCATGCGATGAATCGCACGCTCAACATAAGCCAGATCACGCAAACGACAAACGCTATCAGGTATTTTTCCCGAAGTGGGACCTACTTGAACTTTGGGACTAGTTCCAGAAAATGCAGGCGGTAATGAAGTCATCAATGCGTATTCCTGATGTCAATGCTGATTGATCATTGGGCTGTCTCATGATACGCGCCGCGAGCCCTTACAACTATGGATGAATGCGGCTATAATATGTCTTATTATGCGATTTGAAGATGACTGCGACAATCCAAGCGAGCCTTGTCGATGGCTTTCATCGTATGGATTCCGGATTCATGCTTTAGAATGTGAATATTTCAAGATTGACCACCATTGGGACGCCAAGGATGTTTGCAGTAATTTCTGGCGTCTCTATGTCAATAACCGCGACTCGGCCTGGCTGCAACTTGACCGTCAAAAGCGATATGTTTTGTCGGCCCATACGCTGCATCTCGTACCGGCGTGGGTTCGATTCAATTGCCACAATGATCGCGAACTCGATCATTTCTATATCCACTTCGAACTGATTGGCTTACCTGGTGCGATCTTACGCCAAATTTTTTCACAACCCATCGCACTGGGGTCGACACGACGTTTCCAGTCTTTGTTAAAACCGCTGCGCTGCCGACCATGGCAACGTGGTGATGACCCACTGGCGGTCTATTGCCAAATCCAAGCATTGCTCTATTGTGTTTTTGCAGAGGCTCAGCAAAAACTTTCACCGGAACATGCAGCCTTGTGCCAACCGTTTATGTATGGTACCTCGGCCATGGCACAGGTTCTTCAGCATATCGAACAACATCTCGACGAGCCCTTGCGCAATGCAAGCCTTGCACGCATTTGTTACCTCAGTCGTGATCACTTTGTGCGTCGTTTTCATCAACAGGTTGGCCAAACACCGACTCAATATATACGTGAACGTCGTGTCGCACGGGCAGCACAAAAATTACTCCTTGGTGATGAGAGCATTGAAGATATAGCCCGTCAAACCGGTTTCGGTGATCGCTTTTATTTCACACGCGTGTTCCGTCAGATCATGGGGGTTACCCCAGCGTCTTATCGGCGAACGGAACACAACCTGCGTCAATCATAGCATGCACTTGGCTGATCAGTGATGTGAGCATTTGCATCTGTTTAAACGTTCTTTGCCACATGCCATTCGTATAACGCGCAATACAACACTGGCACCACAAACATGGTGATCATGGCAATGGCCATACCGCCGACACTTGGTAAAGCCATGGGCAACATGATGTCTGCCCCACGACCGCTGGCGGTTAACACAGGCAGCAATGCCAGAATTGTCGTGGCTGTGGTCATCAAACACGGACGAATTCGTCGTAACCCGGCTTGCACTGTCACTTCACGAATCTGCATATGGTCGCTTGGTTTATCTTTGGTAAAACGTTGCGATAAGTAGGTGGCCATGATCACGCCATCGTCTGTGGCGATACCGAACAAGGCTAAAAAACCAACCCACACCGCGACACTCAATTTAATTGGGCCGACATGAAACACGTCACGCATGTTGGCCCCGAACAATTCGAAATTTAAAAACCACGGTTGGTTGTACGCCCAGATCAATAGAAAACCACCACTCCATGCGACCGCTACACTTGAAAATACAATCAGGGCCACCGATACCCGTCCGAATTGAAAATACAAAATTATAAAAATAAGAAGCAGTGACACGGGTAATACCACCATCAAGGTTTTCATAGCACGTGCTTGATTTTCAAAACTGCCGGTAAAACGAAAACTGATTCCCGCAGGCACAGTCAGTGCGCCATCACGAATTGCGCTATCGATACTGGCTCGCGCATTGGCAATGACTTCACTTTCGAAAAAATCGGAATCGCCACCAAACGTGACATAGCCCGTCAAGAAAGCATCTTCACTTTTTATCATCCGTGGCCCACGTTCATATCGCACCGTGGCCACTTGCGATAGTGGTACATGTTGGGAGCTATCTGCGGAACTGACCACCACGTGATCTAATGCTTCCATGGAATCGCGTAATTCACGCATGTAGCGCACTCGAACCGAAAAACGCTCTCGCCCTTCCACCGTTGTCGTCACATGACGACCACCAATGGCAACCTCAATCACTTGCTGCACATCCGCGATATTGATTCCAAGTCGGCTGATGGCCTGCCTATCAATATCAATTTCCAGGTAGGGTGTTCCCACAATTCGATCAGCGTTTACCGAGCCATGTGCTACACCTGCGGTCTTTCGCAAAATTTGTTCCACATCGAATCCAAACGATTCGATGGTGGTTAAATCCGGGCCACGAATCTTAATCCCCATGGATGCACGCATACCGGTTTGCAGCATGATCAAACGCGTTTCAATGGGCTGTAATTTTGAAACGCCGGTCACTCCGGGAATCTGTGTCACCGTTTCAATCTCACGCCAAATATCATCCGGACTACGAATGTGATCACGCCACTGGCGAACGCGCTCACCTTCATCTGATAGCTGGTATTCAGGTAGATAGTGAACAATCGTTTCCACCATTGAAATCGGCGCAGGGTCAAGTGAAGTATCAGCCCGACCAATTTTTCCAACCACCTGATCAATCTCGGGAATGGTGCGGATCGCCGCGTCGAGTTGCTGTAATGTTTGGGTCGCCTGCCCTATTGAAGCATGTGGCATTAAACTCGGCATGAACAAGAACGTGCCTTCATCCAACGCAGGCATAAACTCACGTCCTAAACCTGGAAAGGAGTCGTGCGCCTTTTGCCATGCGACGGTGCGTTTGATCACCTCGGGCATCCAGCCAGTCAGTGTTCCCCATCCCAACCAGATTGAAAGTCCAAATACCACGATACAAACAGGCATTGACAGGAACAAAATTTTATGACCCAGGGTCCAGCGTAAAATTGTTTCATACATTCTTGCGAAGATGTAAAATCCAGCCAGCAATCCGCCTACCATCATCACGACAAACAAAAAATTGATCGCTAATGTTCGGCCTTGTCCGAGTGGTTGCCACTGTGTTGCCAGAATCCATCCCACAGATAACGCCAATAGCAGACTGACACTAACACGCCATTTTTTTGCTGTTTTTATCGGGAAAAACAATCTGAATCGCGAGGATTCAGGTTTGGTGGAAATAGGTTTGGATTTGCTCCCCATGACCGCATAAATCATCACGGGCAACAGGGTCAACGCCACAACAACCGATGCAATCAATACAAACGTTTTGGTATATGCCAACGGCTGAAAAAGTTTTCCTTCACGGCCCACCATGGTAAATACGGGCAAGAACCCAATTACGGTTGTCAGTACCGATGCCAACACCGCGCCACTGACTTCGCGGCATGCGCCCCAAATCACATCAATACGTCGTGCGTGTTGATCGGCATTCTGTAAATGAGTCATCGCATTTTCAGTCAACACAATGCCCACATCCACCACCGTGCCAATAGCAATCGCAATTCCTGCCAAGGCCACCACATTTGCATCCACGCCGACGTATTTCATCCCCACGAATGTCAGCAACACCGCCACAGGCATCATTGCACTGACCAACAAACTGCCGCGCCAATGCATCATCATCACGATCACGACGATCATCGTCACCAGCACCTGTTGAAACAGCGCATTACTCAGCGTGTCCAACGTTTCGCCAATTAACTCACTACGATCATAAAATGGCACCAGGGTTAACTGGCTTGTCGTTATCCATGTCGGCCACCGATCGCGTGTCACGCTATCCAACCAACCCAACCATGCCGCATAATTGAGATGAAATTGCGCCGAATCGATGAATGGTTCGATGCCATATTGTTCGGCAAAATCCATAACTTTGTCATGATCAACCTGCGACCAGTCAATGACAATCTTTCGTGGCAACCCTGGTGACACTTCCTCAATCATGGCGTGTATACGCTGGATGGCCGCCAATGGATTCTCACCAAACCGTGCGGTTACCACACCCCCCACCGCTTCGGCACCATTTTTATCCAGCACACCACGGCGTGGTGCAGGTCCCAACGCGACTGTACCAATCTGTGCAATGGTAATCGGTGTGTTTTCCCGCTCGACCACAACCACCGAGCGAAGATCATCCAGGCTTTTGATAAAACCTAATCCGCGAATCAAATACTCGACATGATTTTCTTCGATCGAGCCAGCTGACACATCGAGATTGGATCGCTGAATGGCCTTATAAACCTGGGCCAGTGTGACCCCCGCTGCGCGCATCGCAGCCGGATCGAGATCAACCTGATATTCGCGGACAAATCCGCCGACTGATGCGACCTCAGCCACACCCGAAATTCCCGCCAAGGTATAGCGCACGTTGTAGTCCTGAACTGCGCGAATCTCATCGAGATCCCAGCCGCCTATGGGTTGGCCATCAGGATCGCGTCCTTCCAGGGTGTACCAGAAAACCTGCCCCAGTCCTGTCGCATCTGGCCCAAGCGTTGGTTGCACCTCGGCGGGCAATGTGCCGCGTGGCAAACTTGATAATTTTTCCAGTATTCGACTGCGTGATCCATAGAAATCAACGCCATCTTCAAACACAACATAGATCGACGAAAAACCAAAATACGAAAAACTGCGGATCGTTCGAACGCCAGGCACGCCTTGCAAAGCAACCGTCAATGGGTAGGTCACTTGATCTTCAATATCCTGCGGACTACGGCCCATCCATTCTGTAAACACAATCTGCTGATTCTCGCCAAGATCGGGGATGGCATCCACCGGCACAGGATCGCGCGGCAACCAGTTCACATGCCAATCAAACGGAGCCACGATCACGCCCCACACCAACAGCATCGCCGCGATGATTAGCACTACCAGTTTCTGGTGCAAACAAAATCGCATCACACGATCAAGTAGATTCATCGGCCCGGCGTCATTCATGGTGATATCCGCTGGGTTCATTGAATCGGTCGGGATTCATCATGCTCGGCTTTGATTGAATCTGCAGGGCACTGTCAATCTGAAAATTTCCGCGCGTTACCACTTGTTCACCCTCAGACAATCCTGATCGCACCACAAAAAAGCCTTCGCCGTGCGCTCCTAAGGTTATTTCGCGCCCTTCAAATTTCGCTCCTTGTTCCATCGTCGTCATGACATAAACCACGCCGCGTTCGCCGGTCCGCAAAACCGCAGATTCGGGAATAACCAAAGGCAATCTCTGTTGCCCATATTGCTTTTCTTGCTGGTTGCTGCTTGAGCCATACCCCAAATCTTCGGCACGGACCAATGCCATTCCACAAACCGGACAATCGCCAGGCTCATCGCGCACGATTTCCGGATGCATCGGTGCAACCCATTTGCCAGCCATGCCAGGGGCTATGCCTAACCCGATGTCGGTTGAACTTGACATCACGTTGGCCCGTACAAACATCCCCGGACGCAAACGTCCAGATGTGTTTTCAACATTGACTCGAACGCGCACGGTTCGTTTTTTCTCATCAAACACCGAATCAATAAACGCTATTTTGCCGTGGAATAATTCATCGCCATAGGCCTGCGTTGTAAACGTCACCGACTGGCCGTATCGCAGCCAGGGCAGGTCAGTTTCGTATGCCTCCAACACCACCCATACCTGTGACAGATCTGCAATCGTAAAAATCCGATCACCCACTGCGACATAGCTGCCGACCTTCGCGTGTTTTTCGATGACCACCCCGCCAATTGGCGCGAACAGTGTCATGTGATCATTCACCACGCCATCGTGTTCCGCGGCATTGATTTGGTCATCGGTCAATCCCATTAATCGCAAGCGGTCTCGCGTTGATGCCACGATCGATCGCTTCGCATCAAACAAGTCAACACCACTGCGATTGTTACTACCCACGCGCTGAGCCGAACCCGACAAACGATCATCCATGCGTTTGGCTTCAACCAATTCCTGCATAGCCACCAACAAATCCGGGCTGTAAATTTCCGCCAGATGATCGCCTGCCCGCACGGTGATTCCTGTGTAATCCACGTATAGCCGATCCAAACGTCCCTTGGCATAGGCCGTGATGTAGGCCAACCGTGTTTCGTCGTATTCGATTTTTCCAACCATGGCCACGCGATGTTGAATCGCTCGTCGAATTACCGGTACGGTTTGGACTTTGATCAACGCCATTGCTGATTCGGATAACATCACGGCTCGATCAATATTGACAGCCGAACTATTGTTCCCCACGCGATTGGCATCAGGTACTGGCACCAAACTCATAAAACAAATCGGGCATTTGTCGTCTGCGTCAGGCATGCGTACATGTGGATGCATGGGACAGGTGTATGCTACGGGCTTATGAATTTCGTCATGATTCGCTTCCCTGCCTGTGGTCACTTCGGACGCAGAATTGCTTGGCACTTCATGGACCTCATCATTTGCCCAATACCTCCCCACCATAAATGCCACCAGAAACAAAACGGCCACGCCCGCAACCCGGATATAACGGTGCAATGTTTCCTGCCATTGCTTCCAATGTACTGCCCATCGTTTTGCCATCACATCCCCTCCTGAGCTAGATGCCAATCGCCAACCGTTTCGCGAAGATCAACCATGGCCCGACGCAATTCCGTCACGATCTGAATTGCCTGCAATTGATCATCCAGCAACACTTGCCAATCTTCGATCAATTGCAAAAAGTCCGTTTCGCCCGTGCGATAGGCGGACAAAGTGATATCAATAATCTGTTGGGCATCGGGCATCATTTGCTCACGCAAGCGTTGCAAAATTTTCGCATGCGTATCCAGACGTCCCAATGCATCATCGATTTCAAAAGCTATCTGATCTTGCGCCATTCGCACACGGGCCACCGCTTCACCCATCCCCCGCACTGCTTCACGCTCCGCCGCATCGTACTTGCCTGACCACAACGGAATCGTTATGCCGATCGTTCCCGCCACTTGATCGTGTCCGTTCGACACCGGCGACACGCCGTCCTCGTCGACCGCGCCGTATTGCAACCCCACCGTAAAATCCGGCAAGCGATCCCGCTTAGCCAATGCCAGTCGATAGCGATACGTTGCTGCCTGTGCCTTGGCGATTTTTACGCGTGCATTGTGTTCATCAGCACGCGTGTGCAGCGTATCAACATCCAGAAACGGTAACGTCGATTCATAATCATGATCCGAGTCTGCACCGTGCGCTATTGCTTCCAATGACGAAGCAGGAATCGGTTTACCCAGCAAGCGGGCCAACATCGCACCGGCTGTGCGTTGTCGTCGCTGCAAGGTGGATATGCGATTTTCCAAGGCCACCAACTCCCGGCCCACGCGTAATAAATCAGCCTGATTCGATTGGCCCACACGGACGCGACTATTCACCACAGATTCAATTTGTTGCAAAAACGCCTTGTTTTTAGCCAAAATATTGATTTCGCCACCAATGCCAACATACGACCAATAGGTCCGACGAACATCACCCGACACGCGATTGATCGTGGCTTCCAATTCGCATATCGCTACCAGAATTTCTTGACGTGCCACCTCTGCCCGCGCATCGAGCGTGCCCGGAAATGGTAACGCTTGTTGCACACCTACCATGTACTCCACCTGACCCGTGGCTGTCTGTGCCAGATCACCAAATGTCAACGAAACCATCGGGTCGGCCAGCCCGATCACCTGGGCCACACGTTCACGCATCCGCTCAACACGTTGCCTCGCCGCACGAATCTCTGCATTGGATGCCATCGCTTGGCCAACCCAGCCTTCCACATCCGCGTGTTCAACATGAGCCACAACATCAACACTCATGCCATCATTCACGTGATCGCCATCGCGTTTTTGAACATCACGTTGTGGCCCCCATGCTCGCACGTTGCTGGCTTTCGCTTTCGCTTGTGTATCGTGATGACGATCCTGTTTATTATCATGATCACGGTCATGGAACATGGCGACCTCCCGGGCCAGATCGTGATCCGTCCAATCCACAAATGGATCTCCAGATGCACACCCTCCCATGCTCGCTATGCCTGTGGCCACGCACAACCATGCAATGCCCATCACGATACACACGCAATCTTTGCTCAACACACTGGGCACAGCCACAGCCACAGCAAAGCACCGCGATCGCCGCTGGTATAACCACCTATATCCCCAAACAGGCTGGATTCGTTTCATCATGTTTACTTTGCGGGATTGGCTTGATCCAACATCGCCAGATATTTTGCCGGATCCTCACGCACCGCAGCCTCGCACGACGCACAGCACAATTTCACCACACGTCCCTCAACGGTTATCGATGTTGGTTCGCCCATCTCGCCTAACTTTTCGTTCGAAATCACGCAATAATCAATTGGATAGCCGTCGGCCATTGGTTTTGATTCCGCCACAGCTTTTGCCACTGCCGATTCTTGCGTCACGTCAAGCTCAACAGCCTCCTGTTCATCCGAACATCCCAACATCGCTGACATTACAATAACCCCACTCAGAGTCAGTACACGTTTAACTGTCATAATTACACATCCTTTCATCGCCATAAACGATCAGTCACCGCATTTGGTTCCATCGGGTTTCATTTTTCTTGTTTTTTATAAAAATTGACAAAGCCTGGAACCGCCCGCCACTGTTCCGACGTTGATATAAGTAACCGCGTGCATGAACGAACAATCCCCGGACAACTCCATAACCTCGGATGCCAGTCCGGCCGATCACGCTTCGTCCGTGCGTGACCAACGTGAACTATTGGCACGTTTCAAAACGGATGCCTGGCCTCTGCTTCCTTCGCTTTTGCGTACTGCCATGATGCTCACTCACAACCCACATGATGCCGAAGACCTCGTGCAGGAAACCATGCTGCGGGCCTATCGCCATATCGATTCATTCCAAACTGGCACCAACATGCACGCCTGGCTCATTACCATTCTCCGTCGCTTGCACATCGATACCCACCGCGCGAACACGCGCCGCGTTTCTACCCAATCGCTGGATGCCTTATCACGTGATCCTGTCGATACCAACTCCGAGTCCACGCTCACACAGTCCGATGAAACCGACTGGAAAAACCCTGATGAGCTTATGAATCGCTTTGATAACGACACGATCGCCAGTGCACTGCGCGCGTTGCCTGAAAGCATGCGATGGGTGTTGCTACTCGTTGATGTCGAGCAATTATCCGTTGCTGATGCGGCCCACATTCTCGACATCCCACAGGGCACTGTTAAATCACGTGCCAGTCGCGCCCGTGTTCAATTGCGTCAATACCTTCTCCCCATCGCACAACAACATGGCTGGGTGCCCGCCGCTTCAGGAGAGTAGAACCATGACACAGCCACACGAACCCCAACAACCCGAACCGCAGCGCAACAACTTCGATGAACTCGATACGGCCACCGCGCGCCGCTTGGCGCAATTCAGCGAACGTCTGATCGATGTCACGCGTCTTGCGCAACAACTTGATCAACAACTCGAATCACAAATCGTCCCTCTCCTTGATCCCGATGCGCCTATGACTCGCATCCATGCTGATAAACGTGCTGCGGATGATGTGCCGTTGACTTTTCGTATTTCACGTTGGTTCACGGTGAAAACGTTGGCAAGTCTCGCGGCGACGCTCACCATCGTGACCACGCTATTCATCGTGCTCAGCACAAATCCCCCTCAGGCCACTGCCAGAACTTTCAATCTGTCGCAATTGCATCACGATTTGATTCAAGGGCGATTTCCAATCGCACCGGCTGCCACTATCGCTGACGTCAATGCTGCTTTGGCTCAACAACAAAACACCACCCCCGCCTTACCCCATGCTTTATCCAATGAATCACCCAACATATTAAACAACCTGCAAATCCAATCCTGTTGCCTCGCCAATGTTCAGGGGCGATTGGTGGCAGTGGCTGTGTTGCAATTATCTCAGGACAACCCGCCCACCACGGCCCCGATTACTTTGGTTGTCACCGATGCCCCCGACTTTGCTCATCGCATGGGCCAAACCATCACCATCGATAACCGCGAATACTTCGGCCACCAACTCAACAACACCCGCATGATGATGGCGAACCACAATGACCGATGGCTATGCGTCATGGGCGACCCCGACCAGACCACCGACCAATCCCTCGCCCAGATCGCCTCGCAAATTACGTTCTAATGCCAGTTCCATTAAAAGGCGTGCGTTCTAAAATTTTCCCTCACACCAACCCCCGGTATTCACCGGGGGCTAACATGAATCAAAGCACGAGCAATCAACCGGGCCGGGTCATGCTGTCATAATCCATCAGCTCATTCAGGCGAGCCGCAGGCATCAGCTCTAACTCGCTTACCAATTCTTTGATCGTTTTGTTTTCCTTGTGAGCCTGCTTGGCCAGTGCGGAACATTTGTCATAGCCCACCTCGGGTGCCAAAGCGGTGATGGTCATCAATGATGCGTCGAGCAATTCCGCACAACGCGCTTCGTTCACTTCCAAGCCGACCAGCAATTTGTCCACGAACACGTTCGACGCATTGGCTAGCAACGACACGCTTTCCAAAAACGCATCGATCATCACCGGCATGGCCACATTCAATTCAAATATCGAACCCACCCCGCCCATGCCAGCCATCGTCACGGTCGCGTCATTGCCGATCACGCGGCACGCCACCTGCATCACTGATTCACACATCACCGGATTCACTTTGCCGGGCATGATCGAAGACCCGGGCTGAATCGCAGGCAACACCAATTCCCCTAACCCGCATCGTGGGCCTGATCCCAGGTGACGAATGTCGTTGGCAATTTTTGAAAGTGATACCGCAATGGTTTTGAAACTCGCATGCGCTTGCACAAAACAATCGGCACATGCCTGTGCTTCGGGATGGTTTTGGGCCTCGGCAAAATCAATCCCCGTGCGTTGTTTCAATATCTGGCAAACTTTGCCTGAAAATTCCGGATGGGTATTGATCCCTGTGCCCACCGCGGTACCGCCGATCGGCAAATTCAAACGCATGCCTTCAAACGCATAGCCCGCTCGCAATACCGCGTACTTCGCTTGCTGAGCATAACCCGACAACACCTGACCGACCCGAATCGGCGTCGCATCCATTAAATGCGTGCGTCCGATTTTGACAATCGTATCCCATTGTTTGGCCTTATCGCTCAAACCCTGTTCCAGTTTTTCCAGCTTCGGCAGCAATTCCTTTTGAACGCACAACGCCCCGGCAATATGCATCGCGGTCGGAAATGTATCGTTACTCGATTGGCCCATGTTCACATGATCGTTGGGGTGAATTTTCTCGCCTGAAATTTTCGAGGCCAGGTTGGCAATCACCTCATTGGCATTCATGTTCGTGCTGGTGCCGCTGCCGGTCTGATAGACATCCACGGGGAAGTGTGTGTCATGTTGGCCCGCGGCCACTTCGTCGGCTGCGGCGATGATCGCCTTGGCAGTCTCGGCAGGTAATTTGCCCAGATCACAATTTGCCTGAGCACACGCCGCTTTCAAATGGCCGAACGCATGAATCACCGCTGCGGGCACAGGCCGATGCGCGATGGGGAAATTGTCCACCGCTCGGGCGGTCGATGCTCCGTACAACGCGTCAGCTGGTACGGGCATTTCGCCCATGGAATCTTTTTCAATACGGGTTGGGCCGGTCGCTGAATTCGATTGGGTCATGATGCTCGGTTCTTCAAAAATAGGGTCACGCGGTACGTCAGTTCTAAACGATCCATAGAATAACCGACCATTCCGGCACGCGCCATGCCCCGGCCATAAAAAAACCCATGGCATGGTGCCATGGGCTTGGGATGGGGGTTTTTCGGGCTCATCGATGCTTATGCCGCAGGGTCAATAAATTGCGACGGTTGTTGTTTTTCGATTTCTGCGATCGTCTTGATCTGTTGGGTCAGTTGATCCAATTGCTGGCGACGAATCGACAACAAGCGGTTGGCCTTGGGGTCCAGTTTGTCGATGCGCCGTGTCAGTTGTCGTTCGACCATGTCGACCATGCTCGTGGCATCTTCGCGGAGTTGTTTGATGCGATCTCGCAGGTTGACCTCCGTGCCATTGACGCTTTCGATCGCTTCGACCGCGATGCCATCAATGCGTTGTTTGAATTCCTGTTCAAAATCTTCGGAAATCTGTCGCACCCGTTCGCAGGCTTTTTGCAATGTATCGTGCAGCACCATATCCATCGTGCTCGTGGCATCCTCAGCCATCGATGCAATACGCGGTTCGGTTTTGGCTGCGGCGGCTTCAACCTGTCGCAAGACATTGGCCATCACCGCTTGCAGGTGGTTTTCATGTTCAGTCATCTTGTGCTGAGCATCAGCCACCTGTTGATCCAGTTCTCGACAGCGCTGGGACAATTCGGTTTCCGTGGTTGCCATGGTTTTGTTGGCGTGTTGCTGGGCATTTTCGCATTGCTCGGTCACGCGTCGCTGCAATTCATCGGCTGAGGTTCGCAGTCGCCCGGCTTCTTCGCCGATCAGGTTTTGTGCGGAGGCCACCGATCGTTGCACATGGGCTTGCAAGTCGTTTAATTGTCCATCAAATTTACCGCGTTGGGCTTCGACTTGTTCTCGCAATTCGTTCATGCGCTGTTCAAGCTCATGGTTAAACTGCGTGGCTGTCTGGCCCGCTTCTACCAATCGCCGATCGATGACGCTTTCCACCTCATCCAATCGCTCAGACACGAGCACGTGAGCACGATCGAGCCGTTGGCCGATCTGTCGTTCCGCACGTTCCAGACGCGTGTTCACCAGCTCATCCGATTCGGCGGTCGCCCGTTCCAGGCGTGCTTCGAGTTCATCGGTTTTCTGAATGAAATGCTGTTCGCGATTGTTGAGCGTGCCCAACTGATCATGGATGCGTTCATCCACTCGGGCCACCAGGGTATCGGCGTCATTGGCCGCATGTTCGATGCGTGCGGCAAACTCTTCCTGCAGCCGCGTGCTAATCTGGCGAGCACTGGCCATTTCATCAATCTTGGTCTGGAAGCCGGACATTAATTTCTGAATGCTGGTTTCAAACCGAGCCAATTTATCCAGCCGCGCGTCAAGCGCTGCTTCGGTGGCTTGCAATTTTTCGAGCTTACGCGAGACGGCCACATCCATCGCTCGCCAATGCTCGGCACGTGACGAGCCGGCCGGCACACGTTCATGCTTGTCATCATCCATGGCCGCGAGTGGAATCGATCCGGCGTTCGCCTTGGGTGCAGATGCGCCAGATGCTAAGGATGCCAGCGATGGCCTTGTCTGAGTAGGCTGTTGGTGCATGGGGGCGCGACCAGCGCCGGCCACCGGTTGCACGCTTTTAATTTTCTCTGCTTGTAGCAACAGTTCGGACAAACGCTGCCGTTCGACCACCGCTTGCCGAATCACTTCAACCAGTCGGGCCGACGCGAAATCAATCGCCGCGGACTCATTGGGACCAGTGAGACCGGCTCCGTTTTGGGGCGTGTTGCCGGTTGCCTGGGAATGATTCATGCGTGGGTCATAATGAGGTTGTGAATCGGACACCAGGGCACCTCCTGCGGCGAGTGGGCGGTGAAGGGATAAAAACTGAAAGGCAACATGTCGTCACGAAGACATGCGATGGGGCATTGAGTTTTATGATCGGCTAGGCGTTGACTTTCACCGTCAAAAAATCCTGCAAGACCCCTGATAGCCTAGAATTCTCGACTTATCGGACAAGGTTTTGCGGCCGGTCAGTTTGCCAAGGAGCAAAACGCCCGCTAAAAAGGTGGGTCCGAAAAAACCTCGGTTTTTAGTTTTACAGCAACCCAAGCGATCAAGGAAGATTTTTATCATGGCCAAATCAGCCAAATCATTAGCCGCCAATCAGTACCTATTTACCAGTGAATCTGTATCGATGGGTCACCCCGACAAGGTGTCCGACCAAGTGTCCGATGCGATTCTCGATAGCCTGTTGGCCGTGGATAGCCAAGCTCGCGTGGCTTGCGAAACCATGTGTACCACTGGCCTGGTCGTCGTCGGCGGTGAAATCACCGTGCACAATCAAAAAGCTGTCGAAGCTTTGAACAATGCTGAAGACACCATTCGCCAAACGCTGCGTGACATTGGTTATGCCGGTGACCTAGGGATGAAATTTGACGCCGATACCTGTGGCGTGCTTCGCGTGATGCACAGCCAGTCGGCTGACATTTCCATGGGCGTGACCGAAGGTTCAGGCATGCACAAGGAACAGGGCGCGGGCGATCAAGGTCTGATGTTTGGCTTCGCCTGTCGGGAAACCGCCACGCTGATGCCGCTGCCGATTGATCTGTCACACCGACTGGTCGAACAACATGCCAAGGTGCGCGTCTCCGGCAAAATCAAAGGTCTGCGTCCCGACGCGAAAAGTCAGGTCACGGTGGCTTATGACAAGAAAACCAATAAGCCTGTGCGCATCGACACGATTGTGTTGTCGACACAGCACACCGCCGACTGGAACGGTGCCAAGAAACAGGCCGAGCTGAAAAAGCAGGTCATCAAGCACATCATCAACCCTGTGATGCCCAAGGCCATGTACGATGCCAAGAAGGTGACGATCCACGTTAACCCCACCGGCCAATTCGAAATTGGTGGCCCACACGGTGACGTGGGCCTGACCGGCCGTAAGATCATCGTCGACACCTACGGCGGTCGCGGCCGTCATGGTGGCGGTGCATTCTCCGGCAAGGACCCATCCAAGGTCGACCGCTCAGCCGCTTACATGGCGCGTTACGTGGCGAAGAACATCGTCGCGGCCAAACTTGCTGATCAATGTGAAGTGCAACTGTCGTATGCCATTGGTGTGCCTGAGCCAACTTCGGTGCACGTGGACACTTTCGGCACGAACAAGGTCGACGAAGCGCTGATCAGCAAACTGGTTCGCGAATTTTTCCCACTGACCCCAAGTGGCATTCTCAAGCACCTGAAGCTCAAAGCTCCGATTTTCTCGCCGACCGCAGCGCATGGCCACTTCGGTCGTAAGCCCGGTAAGATTAAAGTCGGTAGCAAGAGCTACGCCACATTTACCTGGGAAAAGACCGATATGGCTGCCAAGCTGCGAAAAGCAGCGGGTGTGTAACCAATCGCGGGTTAATCGGGAATATCGTTCGAGGCAGGATGGGATCGGGCCGATGTATGAAGGCCCGTCCTGTGTGGTCACGTATCCACATCCAGGACATTGATGGATACCCCGACTCGTCCCCGCGCGAACATCTCGCTAATATCAGACCATGATCATTCAACAAGGCATCCCGGTTTCGCCCGGCGTGGCAATCACCAAAGCGTTCGTTGTGGACGCGACTGATAGCCGTGTGCCCAGGCGGATTGTGCCACCCTCGATGGTGGCCGAAGAAGTCGATCGGTTGAAAAAATCATTGGATCAGGCCGCCGAAGATATCCAACATCAACGCGACGTGGCATCGGCGAAGCTGGGTGAAGACCTGGCTCGCATTTTCGATTTTCACCTCGGCATGATTCGCGATCCGCATCTGACGGATCAGTTTGTGATGATGATCGAAGAAGACCGGGTGACAGCGGAATACGCGGTCTATTTCGTGATGCAGCGCAATGCTGAAAAATATAAAAATCTCGACAATGCCTATTTCCGCGAACGTGGTACTGATGTGCTCGATCTGCAACAACGCGTGTTGGCGTTACTGATTGGATCAGCCCGCAAAGAACTCAACCAGATCAGTGGCACTGCCGCGATCGTGGCTCACGATTTAACACCCTCGCAAACCGCGGCGCTGGACAAAGATAAAATCAAAGCCATCGCCACCGATGCGGGCGGTCGTACGAGTCACACAGCGATCATGGCTCATGCACTGGGTATTCCCGCAGTGGTCGGACTGGAAGACATCACGTCGAATGTGGCCACGGGCGATACGCTCATCATCGATGGGAATCGCGGTTGCGTGGTGGTCAATCCGGATGCGGCCAAGCTGATGGAATACCGTCAGTATGTGCGCAAGCTCGAACGGTTTGAAAGTTCCCTGGGTGGTTTGGCGCAATTGCCCGCGGTGACCAAAGACGGCACGCCGATCACGTTGCAAGCCAACATAGAATTTCCGGATGAAGTCGCCACTGCGGTGAGTAAAGGCGCAGTCGGCATCGGTCTGTATCGCACAGAATTTTTATACCTCTCGGCCGACAGCGAGCCCACCGAAGAGGATCATTACAACGCGTATGTGGAAACCTTGCTGGCACTCGATGGCAAACCCTTGACCATCCGTACGCTGGACCTGGGGGCAGATAAATTGGTGGGCTATGACGGGCCGCCGATTATCGACCTCAACGAGCGCAATCCGTTTCTGGGTTGCCGATCCATTCGCTTGTGTTTGCAACATTTGCCGCTATTCCAGACCCAACTGCGAGCGATCCTGCGAGCGTCGGTGCATGGTCCCCTGAAAATCATGTTTCCGCTGATCAGCAATGTGATGGAATTGCGTCAGGCCAAGATGATTTTGCAGGACGTGATGGAGGACCTGGAAGACCAGGGGGTTGAATTCCGCCGTGATATTCCTGTGGGAATCATGATCGAAGTGCCGTCAGCGGCGATTCAGGCCAAAGCCCTAAGTCGTGAAGCAGACTTCTTTTCCATCGGCACCAACGATTTAATCCAGTATACTGTAGCGGTCGACCGTTCCAATGAACGCATCGCTAGTCTATACTCAGGGGCACATCCAGCGGTTTTGCAACTGATCAAGGATGTGGCCCGGGTGTCCAACAGGGAAAAAGTGGAGCTGGGTCTATGTGGAGAAATGGCAGGCGATCCGGCGTTTGCCATGTTGCTGATAGGATGTGGCTTGCGGAATCTATCGATGACCCCGCCCGCCCTGCCGGAGATTAAAAATGTGATTCGAGCGGTCACGGTCGAACAATGCAAACGCGTTGCTCGTAAAGCCAGTACGTTCGACTCGGATCGACAGGTATTGAATTTTTTAAGAGACGAATTGAGAAAAGTCCTCCCCGATGTTGCTGATGGACGGTCCATCGCAATCGGTTGAGCCGATGAGCAGAGCAGAACGCTGAATTTTTAGAAACCAAGCGAACTCGCACGTGCCTGAAAAACAAGAAAGAATCGACACGCACCCTCATCGCCGACCCTTGCTACGCAATACGTAAATCGGGACAACAATTAAGCCAGGCCCCGCCGCTCGTCCAAGCTAATCAACGCTGACTGGAGCCGGAGGCCGTAACGCAAAGGATTGCAAAGTGACGCACCAACGCGCGTCGACAACATTCGATCACGCCCATGATCATGGCTATGTCCAAGACCAAGCCCATGAGAAGTCGGCCGATCGCCTGACCGTTGAATCGCATTGACTGCGCTACATTGCATGTAGTACGCAACCATGTCCGAAAATGAAAACGCTGGTAATCCCAGCACCCCCTCGAGTGCCCCCCTTAGCACCCCTGAAATTCCTGAAGAAAGTGCTTCAAGCGAAGAAAACGCGGTAAGCGAAGAAACCGTTTCAAGTACCGAGACCGAGACCGAGTCTGCGACGGCAAGTGACGCAAGCACCGCCGATGACAATAGCGAATCGGCTAGTCCGACCCGCAAATCATCATCCCGGCCGGCCAACAAATCTGCATCCGACTCCGGGGCCGATTCCAGTTCCGGCACGTCGTCATCTTCATCATCGTCGTCTTCCCGCAGTTCCTCCGCTTCTAGCGCTTCTAACGGATCCCGCGGAACCAGTGGGTCCAGCAGTTCCAGTGGGTCAAGCGGGTCAAGTGGTTCTGCCGCGGCCAAGTCCGAGATGATCATCAACTACATTCCCGGCGAAGAATGCCGGATTGCGTTGATCACCAACAACAAACTCGAAGAGCTGTATCAGGAACGAGCCAGTTCCGATCTGCACGTCGGCAATATTTACAAAGGCCGAGTTACCAACGTCGAGCCATCCATCCAGGCCGCGTTTATCGATTTCGGATTGGAACGCAATGGGTTCCTGCATATTTCCGATTTGCACCCGATGTATTTCCCCGGTGCAGACAAGGAAGAAGTCGAACGCGTGGGTATGAAAACGCCACGACGTGATCGCCCACCTATTCAGAAATGTTTGCGACGTGGTCAGGATATTCTCGTGCAGGTCTTGAAAGAAGGCATCAGCACCAAAGGCCCAACGCTCACCAGTTACCTGTCGATCCCCGGCCGATTCATCGTGATGATGCCATTCATGGAACGTCTTGGCGTCACACGCAAAGTCGAAGACGACGAAGCGCGACGCGAGATGCGCAAAATTCTTGATGAATTGAATCCGCCTGCGGGGTTTGGGTTCATCGTGCGCACCGCAGGCATGGGGCGAAACAAAACCGAACTGAAACGCGATCTGGCGTATTTGCAACGGCTATGGAAATCAATCGAACAACGGCGAAAAAACGCCCGGCGAGTGGGCGAACTCTATGCGGAATCGGACCTGGTCGTCCGCACGATCCGTGATGTGTTCACCACGGACATCGAACGGATCATCGTGGACGATCCGATTGCAGCCCAGCGAGCGAGCGATTTTCTATCAATTGCCAATCCACGTGCTGCATCGCGGGTTTATCTATACAACGAGCCGACGCCGATTTTTGAAAAATTCGATATCGAGCGGCAAATCGACCACATCAGTGCTCGGGAAGTGCCCTTGCCATCGGGCGGTTCGCTGGTGATCGAACAGACCGAAGCGCTCGTTGCGATCGACGTCAACAGCGGCAAAAGTCGTGAAAACAAAGACGCAGAAACGACCGCGTATAAAACCAATCTGGAAGCCTGCGACGAAATCTGTCGACAGTTGCGATTGCGCGATCTTGGTGGCGTGATTGTCAACGACCTGATCGATATGCGGCACATGCGGCATCGGCGTGAATTGGAAACACGTTTTCGCAATAACCTGAAAAACGATCGAGCCCGCACCCGGGTCAGTACGATCAGTACGTTTGGCATTCTGGAAATGACACGCCAGCGCATGCGGCCATCGCTGAATACCGCGATGGTCAAAGAGTGCGATGCCTGTGCGGGATTGGGTCACGTCAAAAGTCCCGAGTCTGTGGTACTCGATGTGATGCGACGATTGGCGGTGGTGTTGCAACATCCGAAGGTGGATCGCGTTGAACTGACGATCAGCCCGGACGTGGCATTCCAATTACTCAATCGCAAGCGTAGTCAATTGACTGACGTGGAACGGCGATTCAAAAAACGTGTGCTGGTTCGCGTCGGTGGCGGACGCATCGATCATCTCACGATCGATGCCTATGACATCAACGGCAACGTGGTTACCGCATCCGGCAAACGGATCAATCAAAAGCCAGAACTCGAAGCGGTCGCTCCGACGCCGATGAGCCAGTTGGACATTCTCGAAGATGAGCCGGCTGACGAACTCGTCGAATCGGAACTCGATGAAACCATGACCGATCAAAGTGCATCCGGTTCATCGGGCTCCGCCGATGGTGTTGATGACGTGCACGGCACCAATGATGGTGATGGTGCGGATGCGGACGCATCAAGCGGACGAAGTCGCACCACTGGGAACGATGACAATCGCGATGGTTCGGGCCAGGACAAACCAAGGCGACGACGGCGACGACGCGGTGGCCGTAAGCATCGACGAATCGAAGGCGAAGAATCATCCGAATCAGGTTATGGCGAAAATGACGCCTCGGCTGATGCGGAAAATCGCGACAGCCAAACGGGTAACGCCGACGGTGAATATTCGGATGGCCAGACCCGTGATTCAAACGAGTCCACCAGCGAACGAACGGATGAAAAATCGGAGTCTTCTAACTCTTCGGATTCACCGGAAACTGCGGGTCGCGATTCGGTGGCTGCGTTTGATGAAAACGGTGACCCGATCAAACCCAAACGGCGCAGACGGCGCGGCGGGCGTCGGCATCGTCGAAATCGTGATGGCAATCATGAACAAGACGGCGAATCCGGCGACGGTTCGACAAACGGCAATCTGGATACGGCTACAGAATCGTCACAATCCTCGACGTCCGATTCGGGTGATTCGGAACATGCGAATAATGCGGCCAATTCAAACACGAGCAATCAGGTATCAGATGGTCTGTTTGAGCAAGGCGATCGCGGCGATAGTCACAACGAAAGTCAGGATGATAGCCACAGTGATAGTGACAGCGAAGCCAAGCCCAAACGTCGACGTAGGCGGCGACGGCGTGGTAGTGGCAATGGCTCATCGAATCGTGACGGCAATAGCTCAAGCGAAGGATCGAATGGCAACGCCAAATCAACCGATCAGTCCGACCATACCGATGCGGCGCCCATCGTGACATCCAATGGTTATTCCAACAAAATCCATGCGGTGGGTGATACGACCCCGGCTAACTCGCCTGGCAATATCGCGGACAAAAAAAAGGCTGGCGATGAATCCTCATCGACCTCATCCGCGAAATCTTCCGCTTCAAAATCCGTGACCGAGACTGACCACAAGAACGACACGGAGAACACGTCAGCATGACCCCCCCATCCCCCCACACTCCCCCCCACACTCCTCCCCACATTCCCCCTCCCACACAGCCTCACATACACACACCAACACCTGCGTCCCTCTCACAATCTGGAAACTCATCCGCTCCATCGGCCAACACCAGACCCGGGGACAAGTCCGTCGCATCCCAGTCGCCACGCGTGATGCCCGATGCGCGCCGGTTGGTTGTGTTGGGCAGCACCGGTAGCATCGGGGTGAATACGTTGGCAGTGGCCAAACATTTGCGCGATGCCGAATTGATGGACGTCACAGTGGTAGGTATTGCTGGCGGTCGGCGAGCCGATTTGCTGATCGAACAGGCGCGGGCATATGAGGTGGAGGCGGTTGCGATTGCCGACGCTACGCAACGCGACACATTACGTGAAGCGCTGCCGGGCGTGACGGTGTTTGCTGGCGAACAGGCAGCCGAGCAATTGGTCGAACATTGCGATGCGACCGATGTAATGGCCGCGGTGGTGGGCAGCGCGGGTTTGCCTGCGACGATGACCGCGATACGCAAGGGATGTCGCATTGGATTGGCGAACAAGGAAACCCTGGTCGCCGCTGGTGCGATTGTTAAACCCCTGGCCCGCCAACACGGGGTCGATATCATTCCGGTGGATTCCGAACACTCCGCTATTTTTCAATGCTTGATCGGCCAGGCCAAACGCGTGATCAAACGCATTGTGTTGACCGCCTCGGGCGGACCGTTTCGCACGAAATCAAAATCGGACATGGCCGAGGCCACGGTGGAACAGGCGCTCAATCATCCGACTTGGAAAATGGGTCCGAAAATCACAATCGATTCCGCCACGATGATGAACAAAGCGCTCGAGGTCATCGAAGCGCACTGGTTATTTGACCTGCCGGGCGAACAGATCGAGGTCATCGTGCATCCGCAATCGGTGATTCATAGTTTTGTGGAATTTACGGATCATTCGATTTTGGCCCAATTGGGCGCTCCGGACATGAAAACGCCGATCCAGTATGCCCTGACCTATCCGGACCGTTCGTCGGGCTGTAGCGAGGCGATGGATTGGTCGACATTAACAGGGTTGGCCTTTGAGCCGCCGGATTTCGAACGATTTCCGTCAATCAAACTGGCCTACGATGTGATTGGAGCCGTTGCCACCACCGGCTCTGGTGACAAAGGTTCACCGAATCAAGCGTCAGAAGTGAGTCACAGCACCGCCGGGGCCGTGTTTAATGCCGCCAATGAAGCTGCGGTCGCTGCGTTTTTAGAACAACGCATCCGGTTCGGTCGTATTGTTGAATTAGTAGCCGATGCGTTATCGGCCATTGATCTGAAACCCGCCACGGATTTGGAAACAATTCTGGGCGCCGACCAACAGGCACGAGCGTATGTTCGTCAACAGGTCGGCGCGTCTTCCTGAGTATCTGAGCACTTCCTAAGAATCCCGAGAATCCTATGATTGAATCGTTGATAAGTATTTTCCAAGGCATCGGCGGATTTATTGTTTTCCTGATCGGATTCAGTTTTCTGATTTTCGTTCATGAGTTAGGGCATTTCCTGGTCGCCCGATCAGTGGGCATCCGTTGCACGCAATTTGCCGTGGGCATGGGCAATGCCGTGTGCTCGTATCGCAAGGGGATGGGGGTTCGCTTCGGTTCGACCGAGCCAAAATACAACAAACAGATTGCCGAATGGATCGAAGCGCACGAATCGGAATTAAACGATTTGCCGGATTACGAACGCCATGCCCGCGCTGAACAGGCATTGGGGTTGGGCGAGACGGAATATCGATTGAGTTCATTGCCATTGGGCGGCTATGTCAAAATGGTGGGCCAGGAAGATCTTGATCCTGCTGCGCGCAGCAACGACCCGCGTGCTTACAACAGTAAGCCTGTGTGGGCGCGAATGTGTGTGATCAGCGCAGGCGTGATCATGAACATGATTTTTGCGTTCATATTCTTCGTGATTGCATTTATGATCGGCGTGAATTTCCCACCGGCGCAGGTGGGTGATGTCGCCGCGGATATGCCTGCTGCGATCACCTATGCCGATGGCCATGATGGTGATGACCAATACCAGGGGCTCAAACCCGCCGACCGCATCACGCATGTCGATGGTGAGGAAACGCTGGACTTTACGGATGTGATGATCGCCGCAGCCCTGGGCAGCGAAGACGAGGCCACTGTGCTGACGATTCAACGTGATGGCGAACCCGAGCCACTGACGTATCGCATGAAGCCTGTCATGTTGGAACAGTTCAACGCCCCACCGCTTTTGGCGTTTGGCATTGCTCGACCGTTGTCATTGGAAATGGTCACACCCGAGGGACATAAAGAGTTAAAGCCACAATTGGCGAAGCATGGCGTTAAGCCCGGCATGATGATCACGCACGTTGGCGAGCAGCCCGTGTCACAGTTTTATGAATACAACAACATCATCACCGCCGCGCAAGGCCAACCGGTCAATGTGACGTTCACCAATCCAACAACCGGTGAACAAGCGGTGGCTCCGGTGTCGGCCGTGGCCATCCCGCCGTTTGATAATGAAGGTATGTCCAACTTGCTGGGCATGGTGCCGGTGACACAGGTGATGTATGTGGAACCCGGCTCGCCTGCAGAAAAAGCTGGGTTGCTTGTTGACGACCTGCTGGTTCAGGTCGGGGCGCGGCAATGGCCCAGCTACCGTGAAATCAGCGAGATCGTCCAGGCATCAGGCCGCACGCCGATTGCCTTGACCGTGATGCGCCAGGGTGTGGAATTACAGATCAATCCGGTCACGCCCAATCGCAAGGGGTTGATCGGCATCTCGCCTTTTCCAGCCACGCATACGAATCTGGTTAGCACGACGTTGGACAATTCGCCGACGGCTGCATTGTTGACGCCGGGCTCAAAAATCACCGAGTTCAACGGCCAACCAATCAGCAGTTTTGCCGACCTGCAACGTGCTTTGCAAAACCTGATTCACGACCAACCCGACCAACGCGAAATCACATTAGGGTTTGCGTTGAACGTCGCGGGCCAACCGACCGAAACGCACACCATTGCGATCGATGACGCACAAATTGCCGCGCTGGCCTCCGCCTCGTGGAACCAGCCCTTGGATGTCACGCAATTGGAAGTTCCCATCCGGGCCACGGGTCCGATCCACGCCGCAACCCTGGGCGTTCGCAAAACCCAGCAGATTGTGGTGCAAACCTACATCACCTTGATGCGATTGGTGCAGGGTAAACTCAGCATCAAACACCTCAACGGCCCGGTCGGCATTGCTCGCATCGGCACTATCATTGCCAACAATCATGGCGTCACCTACACCCTGTTTTTCCTGGGCATGATCAGTGTCAATCTCGCGGTCATCAATTTTCTGCCCTTCCCCATCGTTGATGGCGGACACATGGTGTTACTCATCATCGAAAAAATCAAGGGCTCACCCGTCAGCCCACAGATTCAAGCGGCGGTGACCTACGTCGGACTCGCGGCCATCGCGGTGGTGTTTTTGATGGTGACGTTCAATGACATTCGCAATTGGATTGGAATCTAATCGCACGGTCTGAAGAAACGTTCATCCATGGCGATTCATGAATCACTATTCACGGATTTGCCGCGCGATGAAGCGGCGACATCGGGGGGAACTCGCCAGCCTGAATTGATTTTCGTACATCGCTGGGACTACGCCCATAGGTATGGCGAAAGCATTTGGAAAAATGAAACGGACTGGCAAAACCGCAACGGTGGGCGATCTGTTTCAAACTGAAATTCGAACGCGCGATTAACGTGACCGCCTGATCCAATCGCATCAGACGAGCCACTTGCATCGGGGACATGCCAAATGTCTGACGAAACAGCCGGCACAAATGTTCCGGACTGACCGCCGCAGCATTGGCCAAGTCGGCCAACACCATGACTTCGGGTGCTTCGTTGGCCGACTGGATGTGCGACTGGATGTATTGCAACGTTTTGAACACCGGTTCGGGGTAGGTCTGTTCATATTCATTGACCTGCCCCATCGGGCCCAGCAAATAAGCACCTAGATACATTTCCACCGCGCGCGTCAGATTCGGCGTGACCTGTTCATCAAGGCAATGGCCCACGATGTAGCGAAACAGCGGTCGCAAAATATCACCGTCGGGCATCATGCGCACGATCGGCCAATCATTGGTCGGCGGCCAATCATCTGGCACCGACATCGGCGTGAAATGAAAATACAAATGTCGTGTGGGTTTGACGGTGTCCCAGACGAACCGGTCGTTAAAACCTGGCCGAGCCAAAATCAATGTACCCGGACCCACCGCGTATCGATCGTCGTCGACGAAATAGGCGACATCACCATCGACAATCCATACCGCTTCATAATCGTTTAACCGGCGCGGCCCAAAACTGGCCCCGGGCAAATAGGTCGCCGCACCGCCTAGAACGTATTGGATTTGCAAGGATTGGCTCACGAATTCCCATTTTAGGTCATTTTGTTGAGACGATAATAGCCTCGACCGTAATTTCAGCTGAACCTATGCATGCCCACGTTGGCACATCTATTGTGTCCGCGAGTCTGAACACGCAGAATCTCGCCATTTTAGGGCACGGTGGAGCCTTAGGATTATCCACCGCGTTCGCTGGAACTAGCCAGACGACGTATACTTGCCGATCTGCTATTTATGTCCTGTTTACCAGTGTGAGTCGAAGTTTTGAATAAAAAATTAATCACAATTTGGGTGATTGCCAGTGCGGTGGGTTTGGGCGTCTTGATGATGGCCAACCGACCGGGCACGACGGTGTCGGACGATGACGCCGTCACGTCTGTATCTGCCGATGGCAATTCGGTGTCGAACACCGATACCCCCCCAGCGTTACCGATAGTACCCACAGATGAAGCGACTGAAGAAGCTGGCGGCGTGCCCGATCAACAAACCGCGTCAGTGACTGCAAAACCTGTAGAAGATTCTGATGCCAGTGCTGCTGCCGCACCGCCGGTTGCTGTCGATGTGGATGCCATCGAAGGTTTACATGTAGCCGAACCCACGCGTGAAAGTAACAACGCGTACATTGGATCGGATACGCCTGACGGCGCGTTTAAAATTCGCGCAGAAACCACGACATGGGGCGCTGGCATCTGGCGCATCAGTCTGTCGGATTATCGCATGGCCGTCGAAGGCGAGGGCGCGAAGCAACCCTATGTGGTAGCTCAGACCGTCGCGACCGGTGGCTACGAGTTGTATCCGTATGCGGCCCGCAATGTCAGCATTAACGGCACGATTGTCGCGCTGGATAATGTGCGCTGGACGCTGGTTGATGCGAGCACGTCAGATATTGATACCGCATCGGCCGCGCCAACTGTAGCGCCAACCGCGCTCCCAATCGCCACAACCGACGCCAGCGTGCATACGGTGACGTATCGTGCCGTGATTGTGGATGCGAGCGAAACGCCTGTCCTGACTGTTGATCGTCGATACCATTTGGAACCGGGTGATTACCACCTGCGCGTTGAGCAACGTTTAACCAACCACACCGATGGCCCATTGGAAATCGTGTGGGAACAAAACGGCCAAGGCGATCCGGTTAATGATGATGCCGCATATCTGGGCGATCGTCGTATGTTCGTGGCCGGCTATTTCGATATCAATCCGAAGTACGAACTGAATTACAGTCGTGATTTTATTTACACGAAAAATGCGTTCATTGCCCGAACGGATCTGGTCAGTGCCGACAATCAGGCGGAACTGGCAGCTAAATTTGGCGGAACGTTTATCGATTTTCGCGCTCAGCGCGACAGTCAAGGCAATATCGTTCGTGATTCGAATGGCCAACCGATTCTGATCGAACCTGACCGTGGATTCGTCGCGGATTTGCGACCATTGTGGCCGAACCCTGATCTATCCAGCAAAAATACAGAGCTGGCCTGGATCGCTTCGGAAAACCGGTATTTCGTGGTCGCCACAATGCCCAACGTCGCTGACGATGTGGCCACGCATAACATCCCCGCAATGGACGAATTGTTTCCCCGTTTGGGTGTGCGCGTCATTGGTCAGAAAGGCCCGAAACGGCAACTGGACGATCACGGATTAGTGTTGACCCTGGGCACCAATCCGACAACCATCGCCGCGGGGGCGAGCACCTCCGTTGACTTTGCCATCTACGCGGGGCCTCGCAAAAAAGAAGTTTTCCAAACGCCGCCCTACGAACGTTTGTTTTTCATGGAAATGATTCGCTACGAACTGGGCTGCGCTCTGTGCACATTCCAGTGGTTGGCTCGTTTCCTGTTGTCGTTCCTGGAATTCATTCACGGCCTCGTGTTTGACTGGGGCGTAGCAATCATCATTCTGGTGATTGTCGTGCGTGGTCTGTTGCACCCGATTACCAAGCGGTCGCAGATCAACATGATGCGCATGAGCAAACAGATGGCATCGATTCAGCCAGAGATTGAAAAGCTGAAGAAAAAATATGGCGATGACAAACAGAAAATCCAGCAGGAACAGATGCGACTGTTCCGCGAACGCGGAGTCAATCCACTGAACATGTTGGGCTGTTTGCCGATGTTCCTGCAAATGCCAATCTGGGTCGCGTTGTATGCGATGTTGTATTACGCCATCGAACTGCGTCATGAGTCGGCGTTTTACGGCGTGTTCCAATGGCTGAGCAATGGCAACTGGGCGTTTCTAGCAGACCTGTCACAGCCGGATAATTTTATTCGGTTTGCCGGTGAGGGTTATACGCTGACATGGTTGCCGTTTGTGAATCCGCATTTTGCGGGCATCAATGTGATTCCAATTCTGATGGCGGTGGTGTTTTTCATTCAGCAAAAACTGATGACGCCCCCAGCTCAGAACGAGCAACAAGCGCAACAGCAAAAAATGATGCGCTTCATGACCTTGCTGTTTCCAGTGTTCCTCTATTCGGCCCCAAGTGGTTTGACGCTGTACATGGTGGCCTCGACCGCAGCGGGCATCATCGACAGCACCATTGTGCGACGCCATATCAAGCGTGAAGAAGAAGCTGGCACATTGCTGACGCCAAAGGAAAAGAAAGCTCCGGGCCGTTTTGGACAATGGGCCGCGCGCATGCAGGCGGAAATGCAATCCCGTCAGGAGGAAGCCATGAAGCAGAAGAATCAGGGCAAATCCAATAACAAAAAGCGTAAGCCCAAACGGTGATGCGCCATGTCGCATGAACTGGATACCATCGTGGCGGTAAGTTCGCCACCTGGCCGATCGGCCCGCGGGTTGATTCGGATGTGCGGCCCTGAGTCGCAACAGGTCTTGCGTGCATGTGGAATTGATTGGCCCCAGCCGCGACGCGTACAGCGGGTTTGCATGGCATTGTCATCAGGTTCCGCGCCGCGTTTGTTGCCGATGCTAATGACCGTGTTTGTCGGGCCACGTAGTTACACCGGCCTGGATATGGTGGAGCTGCAATTGCCCGGACATCCCGCACTGCTTGAGCGCGTGCTGCATCGGTTTTTGGATGCAGGCGCACGACTGGCCCAGCCGGGGGAATTTACATTTCTTGCTTACACGCATGGCAAACTTGATCTGACCCGGGCTGAGGGTGTGGCCGCCACCATCGCCGCGACCAGTGATGCACAACTGGAAGCGGCGGGTCATTTGCGGCGTGGCGAGCTTGGGCAATTTTCACAGCGACTGGTGGAACAACTGGCCACGTTGCTGGCGCTGGTCGAAGCAGGCATCGATTTTGTCGACCAGGAAGATGTCGTGCCAATCAGTGCTGCAGATTTGTTGGAACGTTTGGATGCGCTGCACGGCGAACTGTCGCGATTGCTGGACCACAGTCAGCGATGGGCCGATTTGGAAGTGTTGCCACGCGTGGTGCTGGCTGGTCCGCCCAGTGTGGGCAAAAGCACACTGTTCAACGCGCTGTTGGGACACGAGCGCATGGTGATCGATGCCCTGCCGGGAACGACGCGCGACGTGATTGAAGAATCGGTGGTCATCACGACATCGAATCAGCGACGAATTGAGATCATGTTGGTGGACATGGCTGGATTGGATGATGTCGCGGCCATACTGGACCATGCGGCCCAATCCGCCGCACGGGCAGCAATGCAATCGGCCAACCTGATATTGGACGTGCATTGCCAGGCTGATGCACCAGTGATGGTTCATGATCGGTCGACGTTGCGTGTGCGAACGAAAGTGGATGACGCAAATGATATCCAAGCGTGCCGCGAGTGGCAGTCAGATGATGGATGTCCCGCACTTGTATCGGTGCATGCCCCGACCGGGCGCGGATTGGATTACTTGCGGGATGCGATTGGGGCATGCTTGAACGAGACGGGCCCGACTGCACGCAGCGAAGGATTAACCTTGCAGCCGAGGCATGAACAGGCGTTGCGTGACACGCAACAACAGGTGGACGTAGCCCGCGAGCATCTGCGGACTCGCAACCCCGGCTATGCGATCGAACATATCGAGCTGGTCGCGTCGATACTGCGGACAGGCCTGGATCATCTCGGCGAGCTGGGGGGCCAAATGACCCCTGATGATGTGATCGGACGTGTGTTCGCCACATTTTGCGTAGGCAAGTGAACGGGGCATCGGGACGATAATCAAGGTATGCTAACGGGTTCGTCTGGATTGCCCGGTTTGGGATTCGCGATGTGTTGAATGGCATTTGAATGGCTAAGAAAAAGAAAAACGAGAGTTACAGCCCACGCATTGTGAACCGCAGAGCGTTGCGCGATTACCAGATCGATGAAAAAATCGAATGTGGGATCGTACTGCTTGGCAGTGAAGTCAAAAGCATTCGACTCGGGCAAGTGTCCTTAGCCGAAGGGTATGCCAGAGTCGAAGCGCCACGAGGTAAAGGGCGAACGGAATTATGGCTATATGACATTGACATTGCGGCTTATAGCCATGCTTCGCCGGAGAGTCATGATCCCAAACGGCGTCGAAAACTACTGGCCCATCGTCGACAGATTGAATCGTTGTTAGGATCGACCACGGCCAAGGGAACAACGCTGGTACCAATGGCCATGTATTTTGTGAATGGTCGGGTCAAAATCGAAATCGGTATCGGCACCGGTAAAAAGCATTACGACAAACGCGAATCAATCAAGGGCCGAGATGCTGATCGAGAAATGCGGCGAGCCATGACGCGGAAAATTATTTAACCGCCCCCCACTTTTCCCCCTCGTTCCCTACCGTCGTCCCCCCCCACACACACTCCCCCCCCCCCACTGGCAAGAAGCGACCCGCGATAGGCTATCATTCTCGCCTGCGATCTCTTTCATACAGGTTTTTGAATATGTCATCGTCTATCAGTCCCATGTCATCTGTTGTTCGAACGGATCGATTGCGTCGCCTGATCGCTATCACATTTGTCGAAAGCGTTGTGACGGTTTTGTTGGAACGGGGCTTGTATTTTTATACCGACAAACATCTGGATTTCTCAGGCGTTGAAAATCTGGGCATCGCGTTGGTGTTTGGCGTTTTTTATTGCGCGATGGCAATGGCTAGCGGTCATGCTTGCCGACGTTTCGGTGAAAAGAAACTATTGCGTGCGACGATCTGGATGCAAATCCTGGCAATGGGCGTGTTGCTCGTACACACAAACGGCTACACCATCACCGGGGTGATGGTCATATGGGGCATTCTGACAGGTTTGAAATGGCCGATCGTGGAAAGCTATATCAGTGCCGGGCGCGATCCGCGGGCCGTGGCACGCTCGGTGGGGCAATTTAATATTTCATGGTCAGCGGCGGTGCCTATCGCTTTGGTGCTCGTTTGGCCGATTTTAAAATACTGGCCTGCGGACTGGCCCTCAGGCATTTTCCTTTTGGCGGCGGTCCTGAGCGTGGTCAGTCTCATTTGGATTCGACCCTTGGAAGAACGCCCGGTCCATCTATCCGATGACGATCCGCAACGGCCCAGCGGTGATACGTTGGCATGGCATCGCGCGTTAATGGTCAGCAGTCGTTGGACGATGTTTGCCAGTTATACCTTGCTGTTTATTCTGGCTCCGTTGATGCCTCAGATTTTTTCGAAACTGGGTTATGCCATTGGAATTTCTGCGGCACTGTCATCGTTGATGGACGTGGTACGGGTAGTGACGTTTGTGATCCTGGAGCGATGGTCGGGGTGGCATGATCGATGGTGGCCTGCACCGCTGGTAGTGGTCGGCGTTCCAATTGGTTTTTTACTGGTGCTCTATGGCAACAATCTGTGGATGGTTTTGATCGGCGAAGTTATCTTTGGATTGGCGTCAGGGATGACGTACTACATGGCGCTTTATTATGCGATGGTGGTGAAGAATGCATCGGTGGACGCAAGCGGTCAACACGAAGGATTGATCGGTGCGGGTTTTGCCATCGGGCCAGCCACGGGTTTGGCTGCGTACGGCGTGGCATCAATGGCAGGCATGGGGACGCCTAGCATCGCGATGATGTCGATCGCAGTCAGTCCGGTATTGATGGTGTGTGCCGTTGGAGGATTGATCCCATTGTTGGCGTGGCGAAAGATGAAATGATCGCAAAGCATGGGCATGGGCAAAGAAAATACGACAAGACTGCAGGGGAAATGTGGAGGGGGTTAGATGCCGTATTGGTGCCATTTTTCATCGACGAGTGTTTTGATGTCGGGTGACATTTTCAACAGATTTGGCCAATCGCGCACGGGGTGGCCGTTGCCTTCTTCGCCGGTGATTTTACGTGTGGCATCGAATCCGATTTTGTGGCCGGCCCCCAGTCGTGGCGCTGCGTGATCCAAAATATCCAAAGGCCCATTGACGATTTCCAAATCACGGCCCGGGTCCATGTTCGCACACAGATGGAACAGCACCTGTTCGTGGTCATGCACATCGACATCCTCATCGACCACAACAATCATTTTCGTCCAGGCCATTTGACCCGCGCCCCAGATTGCGTGCATGACACGTCGGGCTTGCAATGGATAGTCCTTGCGAATTTTGATGAACGCGCAATTGTGAAACGCGCCGAACATAGGCAAGTCGTAATCGATAATGTCGGGCACGATGGTTTTTAACAACGGCAAAAACAAACGCTCGGTGGCCTTGCCCAGGTAATAATCTTCCATGGGAGGCTGGCCGACGATCGTGGTCGGATAGATCGGGTTTTTGCGATGCGTGATAGCCGTCGCTGTAAAAATTGGATAGCGATCGGGCAAGGAATAGAACCCAGTGTGATCGCCGAATGGACCTTCGAAAACCTCATGTTCATGGTCTAAAGGTTTGGCATCACGATCACGCGGGTCGTAGCCGATGGGTCCAGCTTCAGTGCTGACATAGCCCTCAATCACGATCTCCGCATTGGCAGGCACATGCATGTCGATGGTCTGGCATTTGACCAACGGGATCGCGCCGTCATTGAGAAAACCCGCAAACAACAATTCACTGATGCCCGGCGGTAACGGTGCGGTCGCTGCGAAAGGTAATACCGCTTCGCCGCCCAACACGATCGCACATGGCATGGGTTGGCCGAGTTTTTTCCAGGCTCGCCAATGACGCGCGCCGTCGTGATGCACATGCCAATGCATGGCCGTGCGCGTGCGGTCGATCAATTGGGCGCGATACATGCCGATGTTGCGTGAAGGACGCGGCGTGCCTTCGGGCTTGTTGGCATCGTCGGGATGTATGGTGTACATGCCCGCGAAGGTGATGTATTTGCCAAGGCCGTCGGCGGTGCCTGCTTGTTGAGGTGACAGGGGATAACCGCATTTTCGCGGGTCGCCATCGTCGGGCCAGCATTGGATGATCGGCCAATCCAACAGGTTAATTTCCGGGCCGTTGGCGTCGCCGGTGATGATCGTTTCCTGGCAAACGCCTGATCGCACAATTTTCGGTGCGAAAGATGCGATCTTGGCCAGTTCCAACCCCTTGCGCATTTTTTCGATCAGGCCGGTAGGTGGTTCGGGTTTAACCAGCGCTTCGATTTTTTCCGCCAGGGCTTCGTAACCGCCCTGCTCGCAACCCAATGCCATTTCCATACGCCGGTAACTGCCAAATGCATTGATCAACACAGGCATGTTGGAAACGCTGTCCTGCACATTTTCAAACAGGAGCGCTTTGCCACCCAGTTGGTGATGCTGGGGATCGAATGTTTTCGCATGATCGCTACCACGGGCCGCAGGAGATTTACTGACCCGATCAGCAATTTCGGTAATTTCCAAACGCGAAGACACTGGCGTGGTGATTCGCACCAGTTCGCCAGCCGCATCGAGCGCTTCCACAAATTCACGAAGGTTCGCATACATGTTGGTGTTCACCGATTCAATTTTTTCCCAGTTCGATCGAACGTTGCTGGGCCGCATGGATGGCCTCGGTCACCGTGTCGATCAGATTCCGGGATTGCATATGTTTGATGGCAGCTTCTGTGGTGCCGCCGGGACTGGTCACTTTTCGTCGCAATTCGGCGGGCGTGTCGGTTGACTCAAGCAACAACTTGGCTGACCCCAGTAACGTCTGGGCCACCAGCAAACGAGCATGCTCACCCAACCCTAATTCACCGGCAGCGCGTTCCATCGCTTCGGCCAGGTAAAACAGATACGCAGGCCCAGAGCCTGACACGGCAGTCACCGCATCGATCATCGCTTCGTCGACCAAAATCGCTTGGCCAGCAGCACCGAACAATTGCATGGCCAACGCTTCGTCACCGGGTTGAGCTTGCGCGCCCAAGGCGATTCCCGCCATACCGGCACCGGCCATCAACGGCGTGTTGGGCATAACGCGCACCACACGTAATTTTTCACAATGCGATGCGTCAGCGATTTTTTGCGAACCGATGCCAGCCATGATTGATATCACAATCTGCTCTCCCACATCGATACCTGCCAACGCTTCGCCTATTTCCGGCAATGTCTGGGGTTTGACCGCGAGCATGATCGATTGAGCACCGGATACCACTTGTGTGATGTCATCGGTGGTGGCCAAGCCCAATGACGCGAACATGTCGCGCCGCTGTGCACTGGGATCGCAGGCCAGCATGCGTGATGCGGACACGATGTTCTGATTGATCGCAGCGCGGACGATGGCCTCGGCCATGTTGCCCGCGCCGATAAAACCCAGGTCGTAGGAGTAGTCTGGTTTGGTCATGATGAGGGTCTATTTCGAATCGGGTTCGAGCCAGGATTCACGTTTGGTTTTTGCGGTTTCCAGATAGGCCAACAAGGCGGTTGAATCTTCGTCGGATAATTTGGCACTCAGCGTGTCAATTTCGTGGGCCATCGCATCAAGGGCCCGAGCTAATGCCTGGCGATTGGCGTGCATGATATCCAGACGCATCGGGGGATTGCTGCTGGCCAATCGTGTGGTGTCACGGAACCCGGTTGATGCCACGTCCCAGGCCCCGAACTGTTGGGCCATGTGCACGAGCATCACGGCCATCGCATGAGGCAGGTGGCTGATTGCCGCCACCTGTTGGTCGTGATCGTCCGGGGTCATCGTCAATATCGGCATGCCCACGCAATCCCACAGCGAACGCACCATCGCCAACGCATGGGCATCGCAGTCGGATGTCGGCGTGATGATGCACGGTTTGTTGCCATCGAATAGGTCTGCCTGCGCTGCGGCGGGTCCCTGCTGTTCGCTGCCAGCCATCGGATGTGATCCCACAAATCGTCGAGGCTCGGGCAGATATTTTTCAGCCAGGGCCTGCACATTTGCCTTGGTTGACCCGAGATCGGTGATGACCAGTTGCGGGTGATCCAGCGTGGCCAATTGCTTGAACAGCGATTCGAATGTCCCCAACGGCGTGCCCAAAATCACCAGATCGCTGCCCGGGACCGCGTCGGCCAAATCGGTCACGCCCTGATCGATCGCTCCACGCTGGATGGCAATATCCAATGAAACTTGCCCGCCAGCCGAGCCGCGTCCCACGCCGATCAATCGCCCGGCAAAGCCCGCTCGGCGCAGCGATAACCCCAGACTTGCTCCCAACAAACCCACCCCGACGATCGTGACCTGTTTCGCATCCAACATCAGGTTATCATGGTAGCCTGATTTCGGCCCCAATGCCCACACGGATGTCGGCCATGTTGGCGTTCGGAATCTGTTTGCAGGAGAACTACACCATGCCCCCCCACACCCCCCCCACCACTCCCACATCCCCCAACTCCGCAGCACCCTCGCCTTCCAACGTCCATTACGAATTGGATTTTGAACGGCCCTTGACGGCGCTTGAACAACAGATCGCGGAACTGGAAAATCATGACCCGACTGATGGGATTGATTTCACCGCTGAGGTGCGCAAGTTGCGTCAGAACCACACGCGGATGTTGAAGAAAATTTACGCAGGCCTCAACGGAGCCAACACGGTTAAGGTTGCCCGCCATCCCGGCCGACCTCAGGGCGCGGATTATCTGCGTGCGTTTGTGAAAGATTTTTGCGAACTCCATGGCGATCGCACGTTCGGCGACGACCGGGCCATCCTCACCGGGTTTGGTCGCATCGGTCCGCACAAGTGCATGGTCATCGCCAACAACAAGGGCAAGGACGTGCGTGAACGACTCGCGGCTAACTTCGGGATGCCTCACCCTGAGGGCTATCGCAAAGCGCTCAAAAAAATGAAGCTGGCCGAAAAATATGGCTTGCCTGTCGTGACATTGATCGACACCCCCGGCGCGTTTCCGGGCATTGGTGCCGAAGAACGCGGGCAGAGCGAAGCCATCGCGGTCAACCTGTTGGAAATGAGTCGGCTGCGGGTGCCGATCGTGGCCGCGGTGATTGGCGAAGGCGGATCAGGCGGCGCATTGGGCATCGGCGTGGCTGATCGTTTTGCCATGATGCAATACGCGTGGTACAGCGTGATCAGTCCCGAAGCCTGCGCGGGCATTGTGTGGAAAGAAGCGAACCCCACGAATAATGTGGCCGCCGCAGAAGCGTTGCAATTGACCGCAGAATCCAATTTAAAATATGGCACGATCGATCACATCATCGACGAGCCGTTGGGCGGTGCCCATCGCAATCCCAGCGCGGCATCCGATTCCTTGGAAAAATGGATCATCCAAACCTTGCGTGATCTCAAACGTTTTAAAATTGACAACCTGCTGAAAAAACGTGACGAACGTCTGCGCAGGCAAGGTAGTTATATCGAAGTGCCCGTGTGATTCACGAAGACGTCACGAATCGATCGCCCGGTTGCATCGGACGGCCGCGCGTGAATGCGTCGATGGGCATAGGTTTACTGCCGGGGGCTTGGATCTCTAACAGTTCAATCGTTC
>JAUHYI010000046.1 GCA_030426385.1 Phycisphaerae bacterium | reverse complement strand
ACGACACAAACTGATGTCACAGCCCTACTGCCTACATTGAAAACATGGTCCGTGGTGGTGTTTGAACTTGAAGCCCAGTAAAAATCTCAGACAAGCCCGCGAGATTGCAAAGGAATTAGTATGAAGCCGTTTACCAAGTGGATCAATCTTTACCTCCCCATTATCTTAGCGCTCTGTGTGCTAGGGAATTTATGTGCTACCGCCCAGGCTATTTCGCCATTAGGAACAGACAAGCGCGACTACTTGTTTGTGGGCATGATGGGCTTTAGCGATGCCGGTCCACGTTCACCCTGTGCCGTTGAGTGGTACCAACTTGGGGCAGACGGGACACTGATTGATCAACGCCGATTGTATCGAACGGATGACACAATCTGGGGCGCTGCCATCCATGATCGCGCACGAAAAGATGGATACCTCCAGCTTGTCATGGCCGTGACCAAGCAACGGGTTCATGATGCGTTATTGGTTCGCGTCTCGGTCGATCGCTACGGACTACTCGGCGGTCATGTTCCACTAATTGATCCTCGGAAAGGCGGTCGCTTCAGCGATGTCATCCTCGGCGACCTCGATGGCAACGGCGATTCCGCATTGTTTGCAACCTGGATTACCAACGAAGGCGACAGCTCCATTATTCAATGGGACATCACAGACCAGAATACGATCACTCTGGATAACGAACGTGTCATTGCTCATTTTCCTGGACAAATCATTGAAGCAATAACACTCGGCCGCAAACCTTTCACGCTTGAATTTGCGGTACAGGAAGATGAGGGGTGTCGGCTTATGAGCATGACACTCTCCAACAACAACAACAACAACAACAACAATCATCTGGCACTTAATGACCTGGGCCTGATATCGAATGTATCGATCGGCCGCGTGCATGGTTTGTCACGCGATGGCGAATCTTTGCTAGTCGCGGTGCGCCGCATTCGCTTTGATGGCGAAGTCGCCATAGTACCCGAGGTTGAGTACCAAGGAGAAATGACTGGGCCCGAAGTAGCCGCGCTCGATGCCATGCAAATGAGTCAGGTTTTTCGTTTAAAACCCACACGCAACGGCTATGGCGAGCCACAACGAGATCAGGAAATCCAACCCGGTCGATCCTGGGCAACCGCAGTTTCTCGCATTCCACCAAGCAATCAAAGCGAAACTCTGGCACGCATAAAATCAGTTAATCCCAATTCTCGATCACTGATTTATATCGAAGGCTTCATGGGGCATTTTTTCAACATCGACCAACTTGAATCCATGGGATTCATTTTGAATAAAGGCTGGGTTACCAAGCGCAAAGACGGCGCCATACCACCTGCATTCGCATTCAAATCCGAAATGCTTGAACAGACTCGTGCGGTCATCATGACCGACACACCTCTGTGGGCGTTGACTTACAAGCAAATTCTTATGATCAAGTCTTACGTGCAAGCCGGTGGAACGCTTATCTATTGCGAAGGCCCGATGACCGGCAAATCAGGTGGATACAATGAATCAACTTTCTCCAATCTATTACCCACAGATTTAGGGCCTGATTTCAGCATCGTCCCGATGCCGTCACCGCAACACATTGATCCGATCGGGCGCGTACGATACGCCAAGGCATTAGGGCCACTCAAGCCACAAGCTCGTGTGCTTATCCAATCAGATGATCGCCCCTTGCTGATCGAACGTCGGCTGGGACGTGGCCGAGTGCTGCAAGTGGCTGCCCTACCACTGGGCCAGGCAGACGACGATCAGCCCGATTTCTGGCAAACCGAATCATGGATCAATTGGCTGGCTTCGTGGCTTGAACAAAAATGATATCTTTCTCCGTCATTATCAAGCGCTTTTCAAAACGCACCTAAATGAGCCTCAGTATTGTGTTGCGCAAGGTGAATACCAAACAACTACATGTCTATATCGATAGCGATAGACAATCGTTTTTAAATAGTTCATCGAATCCCAGCTGCACGTTTATATAGAGACGCACAACACTCTATGCTATCCATGGCCACACCGCCCCATCGAGAGAGAGAGAGAGAGAGGGGCATCTTCCATGGAAAACATTATTACAAAACACTAAATACGAAACGCGGTTATTCATCCCCCAAAAACACGCGCGTAGTTTTATAGATAGTTAGCGGCCGCCTTAATCGCATCGCGAATCGCAGGGAAAACACAGACCATAACACAGCCATAAAGGCGACAGCTATCGCGCTAACGTGAACTTGCCAACCATAATCATTTACAACGCAACGATACAGCCGAGCAAATCATCTAATTGTGCGGTTGCCAAGCAAATGACTGTATCAGCAGCGCCGTAATAAATTTTAACTTCGCCATTATCTTCGAGAATGGCACCTGTTGGAAAAATAGCTTCGCGAAAGCCTTCTATTTCATAGGTTTCGGCAGGACTAAGAAGTGGCTCGCGGGAAATCCCCAGGACCTTTGATGGATCATCAAGATCTAACAGCATCAAGGCAGCGCTGTACTGCTTGGTCCACGGATGAAGCTCCCAACCATGCAGGGGCTGTTCATCATCTTTCCAAACGGAGTGTATTAACGCCAACCAACCACGATCGGTTTTGATCGGGGGCGCTCCGGGACCAATTTTATTGTTGCAATACGCAACTTGTTCGCTTCCAAGAATGCACTGATGATTGCCCCAATAACGCAGATCCGGCGAGTCAGCCATCCACAGATCAAACGCTTCAGGTTTCCCACGGCCGTAGATTGGCATCGGCCTTTCAAAGCGTTTAAAGACGCCATTGACTTTCTCAGGAAACAGCACCATGTTTCGATTATCCGGCGCCGAAATACTGAGTATATCCAGCGACCGTAGATCATCAGTCACCGCAACCGCACCGCATATGCCATACGCGGTGTCGACGGCAAGACAGGCATAACATCGTCCATCGATGACCGTCAAACGCGGATCATAGACACGATGAATCTTACTGGTATCACGAGGATCAATCAGCGGCCCGGGATTGACCACACAGGGCTCACGCTCAACTTCCCACTTAATACCGTCAGCACTAAACGCAACCCCAAGATTAGTGCCTTCGAACGTAGCATCGCGTGAATCAAAACCATAGTCATTGCGAAACAGCATGACGTATCGACCGCCCCACTTTGCGACGCCTGCATTGAATACCAATGACGCGTCAAAAGGGACCTGGTCTTTGGTGAGAATTGGATTTTCAGAAAAACGATGAATCATAAATATCAATCCTTGCGAAACTGGCATCTATCATGCCACATCTATGTATCCAAAACGATTAATTATTTAATTAATTGGCATTAAAAATAGCGCAAAGGCAACATCAATTATACCAATTCAAAAGACAATCACCCTGATTTAATATGATTTTGCTATAAAATTATTTATTTAATCATAATACGCGCACACCCCACGCTGGCACGCAGGGGTCTACATGCAACAACGACTACAAAGCCCATTCATGGGCTTTGATCAATCCACGGGTTTTACAAAGTCACTCATACGATCGAGGACAACCGGATATTACAAACATACAACGATCCTAAAATCCAAAGCCGACCTGGGCGTGTAATTTTCAAGAAGTGCTGAGTGCAACCATCTTGCCCCACCACAGAAGCTACGCACTCACATCGTACGATCTAACAGCCGATACCGAATCGCCTCGGCCACATCAGGCATCGTGATGTGTTCGCGGTCATCCAGATCAGCGATCGTGCGCGAGACACGACGCACCTTGTCATACGCACGAGCGCTCAATCCCAATTCGTTCATCGCTTGTCGCAACAATTCCTGTGAGGCACTATCCAGTACTGCTAACTTATCCAGTTCACGGCCGGTCAAAATGCAATTCGGTTTTGTCGAGCCGCCGTTGCGTTGATTTTGAATGGTGCGGGCTCGACGTACTGCTTGCGATATGGTGGCTGAATCAGTGCCGCGAGTTTTACTCGTCAATGTCGCGTGTGAAATCGCGGGCACTTCAACATGAACATCCACACGATCGATCAGTGGCCCACTTAGTTTTGATAGATAACGCTCCATTTGCCTTTGACTGTACTCGTCGTCCGGCTTGCCACCTTGTGGTGTTGGATTCATCGCAGCAACCAGCATAAAACGAGCAGGAAATTGTAATCGCCCCTGCGCACGTACAATCGTCACGTCGCCGTCTTCCAACGGCTGACGCAATGTCTCCAGCACCGCGCGCGGAAACTCCGGCAATTCGTCGAGGAACAGGATGCCATGATGAGCCAAACTCACTTCGCCAGGCCGCGGGATCATACCGCCGCCGATGATGGCCACACTGCTACCCGTGTGATGCGGCGTGCGCACCGGCCGACGCGCGATCAACGGCTTACCTTTGGGCACCATCCCCACGCTCGAATAAATCCGCGTGACTTCCAGGGCCTCGTCTAATGACAACGGTGGCAGAACACCCGCCAACGCGCGGGCCATCATCGTTTTTCCCGTGCCTTGCGGACCGATCATAATCACGTTGTGCATGCCAGCCGCAGCAATCGTCAATGCTCGTTTGGCCGCTTCCTGACCACGCACGTCACCAAAATCAACGTCGGCCACAGTGCTGGTTAACTCGCGTTCAAAATCTATTTCGGGGTGCGGCTCAATCGTCTGCACCTCATTTAGAAAACATACCACCGACGCCAACGTATCCGCCGGATATACCGTCACACCCGCCACCGCTGCCGCCTCCGACGCGTTGTCCACCGGCACCACCACCCCATCGAATTCCATCTCGCGGGCCAGTAACGCCAGGTTCACCGCACCGTTAATCGGCCGCAATCGTCCATCCAATGCCAACTCACCCGCGAATAGCAACCGCTTGTGGTTTTGCGTTTGAATTATATTTTCAGCCAACAGCAGCCCCACCGCAATCGGCAGATCAAAACTCGGCCCTTCTTTTTTAATATCCGCCGGTGCCAGATTCACCAGCATTCGCGTCATCGGAAATGGATAGCCGCTGTTGCCCAATGCCGAACGCACGCGTTCAATCGATTCTTTCACCGCCGTATCAGGCAAGCCCACGATCGTCGTTTTAGCCAGCCCCCGATCAGCCACATCGACCTCGACCTCACACGCCAGAGGATCAATCCCCTGTTGCACGAAACTATGGACTTGCGCAAGCACGTACATAACTTAGCAAATTCATCGCCACAGCGTCCGGGATTTAATTCGTATGGGGGTGTTATCGCCTTCCGCTAGCCGATTAACTCACAGAATTCCCGTGATCGCTTGATGTTCGAAATCCCCATGACTCTACCAACCCAACCCGAACATCGGTAGTGATCCCCAAGGCCTGTCGACTGCCACGGCGCCAATTCATATTTAGCCTGATCCGGATTTATCTACGAGAGGGCTGCACTACTTATTGATTGAGGTATCGGGCATTACATCACTGTTGGCTATCACCCCAGCTTGCGATAGACCGTTGGCGTCAGTCCGACTTGCTCCCTGAATTTTCGGTTGAAAAAACTTGGCTCGGAGAACCCGCATTCGTAGGCGATCTCGGTCACCGAACGGCGCGTGGTGCGCAGCATCCACATCGCGGCCTGGAGGCGACGGCTGGTCAAATACGCAATCGGCGACTGTCCCGTGTACTGCCGAAAACGTCGGCATAGATGCTCCGCACTGATGTCCGCCAGTTGAGTAAGATCGGCAAGACCAATCGGTCGGTTGTACGACTCATCAATAAAGACACGAACTTTCTCGAGCCAATCGGGGTCATCGCGACTGGTGTTGACCGAAGTTGACCACCCTGATTGTTCGGCAGCACGACAACATTCAACGAGGAAAAGCACCAGCAGTTGAAGCATCACGGCCTCGTATCCCGGCGCGGCCTCGGTCTGCTCCCGGAGCATCCATTGCAACGGTTGGGCCATGCGCTGCGGTTCTTCAAACACAAGATGAACACGACGGTTGTGCTCATAAACCAATCCAGAATGTGGTGTGAGCATTGAGGAAAGCATCTGCTCCCACGGCGACGGCAAGACCGGCAATGGATGTTCCTGTAGATCCAGATAAAGGTTGATCACATCAGCTCCCGGGGAATCACAAAGCAAGTCGTGGTCTTGCCCATAAAGCGTCACGCCGACCGTCCCCGGCTCAACGGCGAGCGATTGGTCGCCCATGTGGTGAACGCCGTGACCGCTGAGGACACAGGTAAATAGAACGACGTCAACACTGTGGGGCCGCAGGGTTCGGTTGACAAAATCGGGAAAATATTCCACCGTCAAACCGATGGTTCGGAGCGTAGCCAACGTGGCCAGCCGGTCGGCGTGCTTGACCGAGACCAACGGAGAGGAATCAAGATAATCAGGATTAGACATCAATATAATCATACTATTCCTGATTTTATTGTCTATATTGCTTTTTTGACGTAGATTTCAGCCCCCAAAGGAAGATTCCAATGAAATGCGACCTGACCCAGGAACAAATTGCGAGCTACAGACGTGACGGCATTCTTTCATATAAGGGATTGCTCAATCAGGATGAAGTCGCTGAACTTAAAGCGGCAGTCCTTGAGGCAATCAGCACGATGGGCAAGCAAAAAGTTGCTGGCGATGGTGCGGAGATCGTCGAAGGCGAGAGCTATTACGACAAGGTGTTTACCCAGCGTTTGAACCTGTGGAGGATCAACGATACGGTTAAAAAGTTCATGCTCAACCCCGAACTGGGACGTATGCTCTGTCAATTGTCGGATCAGAAAGCCTATCGCGTTTGGCACGATCAAGCGTTGATCAAAGAACCCTTCGGCAACCCAACCGGATGGCACCTCGATAACCCTTACTGGTCATTCAATTCGCATCATGCGGTTTCCGTTTGGATCGCGTTGGATGAAGCAACGCCCTACAACGGCTGCATGTGCTTTATCCCCGGCTCACAGAAACAAGCTAAGTTTGACAATGTCGACATCGGTGAAAATCTCGCCGCCCTGTTCGACATTTACCCGAGCATGGCGGAAACCGACCCCGTCGCGTTCCCAATGAAACCTGGCGATTGCAGTTTTCATAACGGCCTGACCGCGCACGGGGCTGGCGCGAACATGACACGCACACGCCGTATGGCGATGACCTGTGCTTACATGCCCGATGGCAGCACGTTCAATGGGCAACAAAACATATTGCCAAACGATTACTTCAAAAGCCTCAACGTTGGTGACGTGTTAAACAATGACGATTGGAATCCTTTGGTTTAGCGGTGAGGCCTAAGACCTTATTGTAATTTTCACAGGATGTGACACATGCCCACCCCGCACACGGACAATCGCGATCGGGTTTCGGCAGAGTTAGAGCGACAGGCATAAACACAAAGACCTCGTGACTCGCGAACCCGGCCGCATGTCCGCGAACCGAATGGCCGATGCCGCGCGCATAGGATTGAAAAGAGTTAAGCCACACCGATCGCGAGAACGGATTCGCTAAAGAAAGAACCCAAGCGACCCTATACTTCCATTTGATTTACAAGAGGCTTCCCCGCAATCAATCGCGCCACGTTATTCACGATGCATAGCAGCATTTGTTCGCGATAATAATCGGATTCAGGCGAACAGTGAGGCGAGAGAATTATATTAGGAGCGCCGCGTAACGGATCAGTCGGTGAGAGCGGTTCGTTTTGAAACACATCCAGTATTGCCCCGCCCAGTTCCCCGGATTTCAAAGCATTAATGAGAGCTGTTTCATCCACTAATTCGCCACGTGAAAAGTTAACCAAGACCGCTGTAGACTTCAATTTTTTTAAAAAAATCGAATCAATCAGGTGGCGTGTCTGCTCTGTGGCGCGTAACCCCAAAAGCACATAATCCCAATCGCCGACCATCTGCGGCCAATCATCCAGATCAAACCAGTGATGAGGTACCAAGCCTTGCGGATCTCCGGTTTCAGGCGTGGTGTAGGTCGATGTTTGCCGACTGCCCTGCCTCCCCTTGGAAGCGACCACGGTCATGCCCAAAGCCCGGCACAGTCGCGCCGTTTCGCGGGCCACTGCACCGTAGCCAAGAATCCCAACCGTCTTACCTCTTAAGACTGAAGCGGTCATGTCCGTAACACGGTCGTTGTACCATGAGCGTGAAGCCTGGTAACGGGCAATGTCCGTAAAACGGTGTGCCCAGGCCAACATCATGCCCAAACACCATTCTGCCATCGGCACGACTCCGGCACCGCCTCCATGGGTCATCGTCCACTGTGGCAAAACGATCAACTCCGAATGAACATGGTCATAACCTGAAGAAAGGACATGAACCCATCGCAATAGCGGAAATTCATCTGGTACAGGAAACCAACTCTGCGTCACCAGCCCATTTAAAATAGACCTGTTTTCGTCACGCACAGATTCTTCGGTGCAGTCGATCACCCTGACTCCCGTTGGCACCATGCTCTTCAGCTTGGCCACCATCTCTGTTCCTTCAGAATCAATAACACCCAATACGAATGGCTTCATAAATCCAACCTTTATTTCTAGTCGTCGAATGCGATGAACTACGCCGCCCTACTTTGTCAAGACCCAAATACGAGAATCATGCGATCAGGCTCGACACACCCTTGAATGGATATTGATCTGCCCATTCATCATGCAACGCGAGCCCCAACCCGGACGCTTCTGGAGCCGCTAAGCGACCGTTTGAAAAATTCCAAACAGGTTTCATGGCTTCATGAAGGAAGGGGTGATGTAACATGCAATACTCCACCATGTCGCATGAATCCAACGCCAAGGCGATATGTATGTTTTGCATCTGCGCGATCGGCCCCGCCCACCCGTGCATGATGACAGGCTTTTGGTATTCGGCTGCAATTTTGCCAACTTGCATACTCGCTGCCGGCCCTGGCAAGACCGCGGCATCTGGTTGCACAACGTCCCACGCCCCGCCACGTATGTATCGCTCAAACATACACGGCTCGGCAAACATTTCACCCCCCGCGATTGGTACACATCCTTTGGCTTGCAACCGACGATATCCTTCATAGTCATGAATGAGCAAGGGGTCTTCCAGAAACAGTAAATCGAGGTGCCCCAATTCATCCACAAATTTCGCACATTGTTCGTATGTCCATTGCTTCTCGTGAAAAACCTGTTGCCCGACATCCACTCCGACCTGCATGGAGGTCGGAATCCGCTTGAACACTTCATGGATGTGATGCAAGGCATGTTCCGGGGAGTAACAATTACCGCCAGCGCGGATTTTCGTAACACGGAAACCCTTCGCGAGATATTGGCAAAACTCTTGCTCGATCTCATCTGGCGTTCGCGAAAAATGGCCTGCGCTGGCGTAAACTTGCACTGAATCCGCAGCCGTGGGATTCAAGAAACGAGACAGCGGGACACCCGCACGCTGAGCCACCAGGTCGTGCAAAGCCCAATCGATCGCGCCGATGCAGCAATACACCATGCCACGATGATCAAAATATTCAGCGACGCGATAGAGTCGCTGAAGTAGAACATCGGGTAACTCGGCGTCTTCGTTCGTGATCAGCGGTTTGAGCTGGTTAACGATCTCGCGAAAAACCGTGGGCATATTAACTGCCGCATAGGGTTCACCGTATCCCGTTCGCCCATCCTCCGTGGTGATCGCCACGACCCCGTAAGATCGTGGCTTGGGCATCAACTCATTCGCGTAGGGTGCCGTATAAAGTTGGCAACGTATATCTGTGATTTTCATAATGTTTGACTTTTTTTGAGTAGAGGTTGCAATAGTTTTTCAAGTAAACACCAGCGATATTGCAGATTCCGCATAGGTATGTGTGTGGTTGTGTGTGTGGGGGGGGGGCGCCAATCAGTAGATTTATTGAGGCCTGCAGTTCAGCAGGCTCCCCGCACATCCGTCCATCCGTCCATCCGTCGCCTGCCATCGGAAACGCAATAACAAGTCAACGGGTCACAAAGAATCAACATGCTTCGCTACGTCACTACATTTTTTCCAACAGTTTCCAGCAATGGAGTTCCAGGTAAGGAAAGTGAAACTGCCCGTTCCACATATTACCTTTGAGTGTCGACGCGATGGCACCGTCACGGTGTAGTTTGTGGGCTATTGATTCATCTAGGTGTAAGAATTCATAAGGGTCGCTCGTGATGCTTAACTTAAGTATCAGGTGATGTGGTTACGCTCAGCTTGATTTGATCCGCAGGGCTGCTGAGCCAAAGCCAAGCGTCGCCGTTAGGTAATCGCTGAACCTGTCCGTCGCCAGGAGTCTGTATTTCCCGGTCATTGCATTTCCATGTGGCCAAACGATTAGCGGACAGTCCACGCACCGCGATGCCAATCCCTCGGCGCGTAAGACGATCGGAATGTGTGGGCACTAATGTAAATTCGCAATGCTCATCCTCCGCCTCGAACGTGTACATCCCCATCGATCGGTCAAAAGCACCACAAAAACTAACCGCTTCACGAGGTTGCTCCACGGTTGTGTCATACATCACAGCCCGCCCGTGTGTCATTACTGCTTGCATGGGCGAAAGCCAGTCGTCGCGGCGATTCAACAAATCATCCTCCGCGAGCGCGGCATCGCCATCAAAAAACCATGAGACCACGATCTCGAAAAGATACGTCTGGCCCGGCACGGTGGGTGCCGCACGAAAATCGTAACTACCGGTCAAGCCATGCGGACAGTGCCATCCAAAAAATGCTGCAGGCGTCACCGTAGAATCAGGCACGCGCAAGTGAATCATAGTTTGGAGCCAACACGTACGTCCACTCAAATCAAACGGCTGCAGCATCGCCACAGGAAACGCCGAACCATCCGGCGGAGCGAGCGAAGTCATCACTCCATCGGCCGGCATTGATATGGGTGTGAAGTGCCGATCCTCGCCGGTCGCGATGCGGGCCGGGCTGGAAAGCAGTCGGCTCAGGACATCGATGTCTGGGCCAGTTGATCGCCGAACCCAAGCGAGCACTTCATCGCGAATGACAATATGGTCAGGAAAAAAAGTAGCCATGCCACACGCGTGACCACGCACATCGTGTGATTGCTCGACAAACTTGGGCATGGGGCCGTCCCATTGTATTCGCGTGGCAACCGGGCCTTGCGCGGTCGCCACCAGACTGGCCCCTTGCGTGAACTTGATCTCCGAACCACCGATATGCCCAAACTGAATACCACTTTCCCAAAACAGGTTTTGATCCGACAAACCACTGGGGCCGAATGACAAACGGCGAACATTGCCAGGTTGCACCGACGCGCGGTAGCTCTCGTGTTCGATCTCCAGACGGGGTACGTGTTGGGTCGTTACCATCCGCGTTTTTTTCAAAGTAGTGCCGGGACTCGCAAACAAGCCTACAACATCAACGCCGCCCATGAAACCATTGGTTATCGTCAAGACATCAAGGCCGTTGAGTCGGACCTGATGGTGACTGCCATTGAATTGCCAACTGATTTCGATGCGGTTCGAATTCGTCTGCACACGCGCTTCGGCCAAAACGCCAGCGGCGTCCTTGTCGGAACCATCAGAATACTGCTGGATCAGGCGGATGAATTCATCTGTTTCGCTCCCAACCCATTCCACACGCAGGTGAGTTGAAGCGTTGTAGTGGCGAGCAACCAAGCCATGTTTGTTTGGCAAGGCCGAAGACCGATCCACCTCGAACTGAGCCATCAACTCGCCATGCATCGCAGCTTCGCGGAACAACCATGCGTCTTCTTTGACGGGCGTTATTCCGCACGTGCTTTTCTGCCACGTTCCGTGTGATTCCCACGGCTCGCCGATCACCGTGTCGCCAAACACTTGTTCAAACAACACCTGCGACTCGATGTTCAGCGTCATCAATGGTTCGTGGTCGGGTGCAGATTGTCCGAACCAATGGGCTGAATATGTGCCTGGAGCAAGTATCGCCCAATCGCGCGCCGGGCCTACAAAGTTTCCCTGCCATGCATTTACGCGCACGTACTCCGTTTCGCTCGACCACGGAATTTGATGACTTTGCCAAATGATCGTTCGCGTGTCATCCCAAAGCACAACACTTCGAGTGCCATGATCCACTCGGGGTAAAACAATCGTAGGATTTCCGTGGTGGCACGTCTTAGGCATGATCTTCTACCCTGTCTTTCAAGAGATCGCCCAAGGTGTCATCCAAGAGGCAATTCAGCCATGACCGATTCGCAGGAGTCATTGTGACGATTTATGAGAACGGCGTGGTTGCCAGGTTTCTGCAGGTTGGATCGCTTCCGCGAACCAAAAACATTTCGCGTTCGAAAGGTTCACCCGTGCGGTAATCGCGATACGTCTTAGGCCCAACCTGTCCATCGGCAGAGACGTATCGCAAGACTAATACGCGCCGCCAACGATCCGATCGATTCGGCTCAGACGTGTGCGGAATCATCGTGTCATGCGTGGCCATGCCTCCAGCCGGCAACGTGTACTGTACCATGCGGCTTTCAATGTCCACCCCTAAAACCGAGGGTTCGATCTCATCGGTAAACAGCGACTCACCAGTCTTACGTCGAGCCAGCTCGCCTTTATTATGCCAACCAGGAAGAATACACATCCCGCCGTTTTCCGCATCGATGTCATCAAAAGCGATCCAGATAGCGCCCGGCAGCTTGCCGGTGATTTCCCAATATGGCGCATCCTGATGCCAAGGAACCGAAACGCCCGAATGGGGCGGTTTACAGACCAAGTGAGACGACCACAGCGCGATGTTCGGGCCACATTGCGTCTCTACCATATCGAGTAAAGCCGGCTGGGTCGCCAGCTCCCACATCCATGGTTCTTGTTGGTGTGCCGCAATAACCTGATCGGGAGGAATGTCGGGATGACGCTTTTTATTGAGCATGTGATCGAGCTCTTGCCGACAACGATCAAGACCCGCAAGGCTCAAAAACTCAGGCATCAAACGATAGCCATGTGTCAGGTAATGTTTATGATCGGAAGTGTTGTAGTGGAAGTTTTTATGAAGCATGGCGTGATAAGGCTATGGATAATGTGAGTCGTTAAAGTTACGCGCATAGCCATCGCGTGTTGAATTATTTATTTGCCACCGTGACAGACGAACCGTGGGAAGTCGGCTGATAATGTTGCACGTGTTTCACAACTGACTCAGCTGCCAACCGAATACCCGCGTCAGTCAAATGGACGCCGTCTCCGCAAATGTTCTCGTCCACTTGTTCCTTGAGAACTTTGTGCAAATCGTGGATGAACACCCCTGCCTTATGCATGATCGCGTCGGCCGCGGCGTTGTAAAGATTGATGTCCTGATTGAGGCGGGTGTACGCACGTCCGTTATTGTGGCGTGACTCGATCACTGGCGTTGTGCGACACCAGATCACATGATCACCGCAAATATTCTGAAACGTTTCGAGCAAACGACGAATATTTTGTTGGTATTCTTCCAAAGGAACCAGGCACAAACCTGATTCCACACATCGCTTGACGTCATGCAGGCCGTTGTTCCAATGAATGCATGTGGGCTTCAGTTGCGTGTCCAACGATTCCACTAGCCGCAAGGTCCTGCATGTGTCACCGCAATTAATATCAAGAGGCATCCCAACAACATCAAAAGCATTGCCGACACTGCCAGCATCGGTAACGGCAGGTTGATATGACCGTCGAATTGAGTCGCCCAACAGGAGCAATCGAACAGGAGCGTCTTGCTTCAGTGACATCGCGACTTTCTCCCAAAAGCAAGGGCCGCCGCTCCGATGGAGAACAGGACCGCGGTGGCTGGTTCGGGAATGGCAGGAAAGCCAACCCCCGTGTTGTACTTGAACAGATAACCTGTGCCACCGGGAATCGCGATGCGCAACGTGTTGGACACGTCGAAAGTCAGGACCACCGTTTCGCCAGTGTGGTTGTCCAACATCAGGATCTCAGTGATCGACGGGTCGAAACGAATCTCGAAGTGCAGCAAGGCTTCTTCGGCAGTGAGATCTTCATCGTGATAGACATTCGTGACCATAAAAAATCGCTCACCATTGTCATCGGTGAAGAACCCGATCATGCCGTCTTTGTAGGCCCCGAAGCTATCGCCGTAAATAGGATTGGTATCGACAGCAAGGTGATTGATAAACGGATCGCCACCCGCGCCGATGCTCCAATTGGAAATACCGCTGGGCGTCGTGTTTCCGGTGTTGGTAATGTAGCGAACATCGGTGCTTTCTAACGCACGCATAGCATGGCCGACCAGAGCGACCTCCGCATTCACAGGCCCGGCGACGACGTGTGCCGAGGTGGGGTTACCACTATGATCCACCAGGCCAGGCCAACCGGGGTCGTAACCAAAATAATGGAAGCCGGTGTAGCCCGCAGCCAGGTGCGAAAACATCATGAAACGCAGGTCCGAATCGCTAGGCAATCGCCGATCGGGTGTGTCGAGTTTTTCGTAAGACTGAACAAACGACCAGTACGGCACCTCGTGCGTTTGTGCAACCTCGCGTACCGCCATCATGTTCAGATAGAAAAAACCCGATTGACCGGGCCCTCCACCAATACCCAGTGGATATAGATCATAGGCCAACACATCGGGCCTGATGATGGTCATGATGTCATTGAGGTAGTCGCTGTAACCATAGCTTGGGTTCGAGTTGTCGCCGTAGTACTCGGTCGCATCGGCACCGATAGGAAAGGCATTGGTGTATGCCAGTGAATCGGGATACTGTTGCTTGACCCAATCGGTGAGCTCTGCCACATTTTCCATATCCAGTCGACGAGGCTCGTCGCGGATCAACCACCCGGTGTTGCCGGGATAGTTTTCATAACTCGTCGTGATCTCGTTCATCACCTCCGGCGTGAGTACAGATTCATTGACCGCAAAATGCCAAGGCAGGTCCTCAGCGACGGCGGTGGGCAACAACTGATCGGGCCGTTTCCAGGCCAGGAATGTGTTGAGTCCCGCCCCAGTGTACAGATCGCCATCCATGAGCGTGGGGTCTTGTGCCAACGCAGAAATAGTCAGCGGGTTGGATCGAACCCATTGCTGACCGAAGTCAGCCGGACGGTCAGCCATCGCCATGTTGTCGAAGAGGAAGACGGCAAGGATCGCCATCGCACATTTGAGAATTGTCAAATCGACACGCATTATTGGAAACTTTCACGAGTATAAGGAAAGTATTTAGGCCGTACATCGGCTGTACGGATATGTACATAGGAATACATGGAGAGCACTTCGTAGAAAGTACGCAGGGCGTGCATAAACTTAGTAGTAGTCGGGGTAAGTTCCATAAGTAAAGTCGTCTTCGCGGTCTGCCAGAGGTTTGCCGTGTCCATCAAGGAACAGGAAGTTATCAGTCAAGCCCCCGCCGTGCCGCAAAGTTCGTCTCGTATCGATGTCGCTGCGAATGGGGCCGGACGCAGGAATCCACCAATCCGCCACTGGGGTCGCAAAATAATAATCCAATGCCATGATAATAATGGAAGGGCTGTCTTCAAACGAATCGATCTGGCGCCAGTTATCTGGAAAAAATAACGTGGTGGTACTCAGTTTGTGCGGCATCGCAAACTCGGAATACGTTGTGAGCTCTGTCGATGGGCAGTCAAAAACGCCACTCTCAAGTGTGCCTGCAATCGTGGGTGGACGATTAACATAGGACCCAAGACAACTTATCCAAAACTGATTATTATCCCAATTACTCCCCGTGGTCATCTCACTGCCGAATCCGGGTGGCAGTGTGGAATCGTTGTCCACGGTATAAGCATGCATTGCAATGCCGATTTGTCGAAGGTTTGCGGCGCAGAGCATATCTTTTGCTGCCTCACGCGCGGATTTGAGAACTGGCAACAGCACCGCTATCAACAACGCGATAATCGAGATCACCACCAATAATTCGATCAGCGTAAAACCTCGCCCAGCCATACGGCATCGGAGAGCGCCACGCCTATTCGTGTCATGATCCATCGGTCTATCCTTTCCCGATTACAAATTATTATGAGCGACTTACGCTTTGCGGCAATAACGGTGACACATGGGTTTTCGGCAGAACAGAACTGCGTCCCGCATCACTTTGAAATCGCAATAGCAGTGCGGTTGCCATTTGCACGAAGAAAATTGTCCCCACGTCACGCACGACATACAGACTCCTGTCCGTGCCATCAGGCGGCAAAACTTGTTCGATGATGCTGCCTGACAGTTGCGGGTCTTCTGGAGCAGTGAACTGCATCGTCATGGCGAAACGCACCGCACGTTGGATCGGCTCGAGCCAACAAGGGTCCTGGGTGGCATCAAACAAATCCAACCACAGCAACCCGGCGCACAGCGTGCCGCTCGTGGCGTGACCGAAGCTGGGTGTATTAAAGTGGAGATCGGTATCGCGAAACATCCCGCCGTCGATGCGCTGAGCTTTGAGATACCAGCGACCCGCACGGATGGCGGTGTCCAGCCATCGTTGTTCGCCGGTGTCACGCCAAGCGGTCAACATCGGACGCCCCCACCAGTAAGCGTGGCGCGGGTGGCACCACCCTTGTTCCGGATGACACGGACCGTAGTCCACCCAGTTTCCTGCGGGCCGTTCGTTCTCGATCAAGTGGTCGAGTATTTCATAGAACATTTCACGGTACTGCGAATCATCGCTATGTTGATACGCGGTAAACCAAACCGAATCATCCACCAAAGGACGTCCGGGCCCGTCATCTTTGGAAACATAAGGCCGATCGATAAAATGCTTTTCCTGGGGATCGTAGAGGTCTCGGATCAAGCCTTGGCCTCGAATCCAAGCACGATCGTGACACCACTTGGCCGCCGCCAATGCCGCGCGTGTGTAGCTCGGATCAGAACACGCGTCACCCAATTCGAACAGCCCATCCAAAGCTTCCACCACAGCACTGACGTTAACTTTGTCGGGATGATCTTCGTAAGCCAGTAGCAAACCCGCGTCGTCGCACTCGGTTAATCGGTTGTTCAGAATGAAGCCCGCGCCGCTTTCGGCCGCAGCAAGCCACTTGGCGTCGCCGGTTAGTTGATGCAATCTGACAAGGGCTGTGATCGCCTGCCCGGTATGCCACACGGGACAGAAAAAGCTCCATTGCCGAGTCGCGGTCGTGTAATCTCCGCGACAGGCGCCTTTCCAGTATTGATGCTGGAGCCCGCGCGGGTTCTCATTATTCCGAAGGTCTTCCGTGGCAACTTGACAGACATCCGTCAGCCAGCGCCCCCCATACAAACAGGCCGCCTTGAGGCCGTCCAAACTTGTAATCAGATCGTCCAGTGTTCGCATGCGTCAACCGTATCTTTCCAAAGCCAATATGCGCGCCGTCGTGGCGAGATGAATCAAAGCCGTGACGGGCCGAGTAAGACCCGTCACAGTAATTTTTTATTAGCAGTCTTAACGGCGACGCCCGCAAAGCATCAGTCCACTGGCCAACCCAAGGATCGCCAGTGACGCTGGCTCGGGAATGGCTGCGCCCGTGTAATTGATCGTGAGGATCGGACGCTCACCCAAAGTACCCGCCTCAGCAGAGCGGAAAAGGTCAGCCGTCTGGTCGTCGGGACGAATAAGCAAACCGTAGTTTTGCAATGTGCCGTCGTACCAATCTTGCGCAAGCGATGTGATGTCGATGGTCAGAAAACTTCCCAGGTCATCGTTCGGGACAAACGTCACTAAACCCGCTGGGGTAGCCACAAAATCTTCGCCGGAAATAGGACCAGCATTACCGGTGTTTGACGTTCCCCAGCCATTTACCGCTTGTTCACGCTGAGAATATGACGCCTCACCGACGGCAGCAGGGGCATCGTCTTTCGTGCCATAGTTAGGTACATCGATCAACACCGCGTGAGCGCGAACACTTCGTTCCACACCACCGGGAATCAGGGAGTGGTAATAGTAGAGGCTCACCGAGGCGCTAGTAATGGCTTGGCCGGTTGGCACTTGCCCCAACCCTGCGCCAAAAATGTCATCGAACTTAACCAAGGATTGATGAACAGGACTCGCTTCAGACCCTTGAACAAACAACGCGTTTTGTCCACCATAGTTGTACCCCGCCTTGGCCCCACTCGATAACTGGGTGTCCTCGGAACTGTTATACCCACCGACGCCATGCTGAAATGTAGCCGTGGCCGCGTGAGCTGAGCCTACAAATCCAGCCGCTGCCAACACCGCAATCATTCCAATATGTTTCGTTTTCATCTTTAAACTCCATCCTTATTTTCGCCCATTATTGAAACCAAAAACGCCGTTTGGGCTCGCGGCCGTTTTGTTGGGAGAGTTCCCGTTTTTACTATGCAAAACTTTTTTAAAACTACCTACGCAACTAGCTTTTGAAACTATCTAACTAATTTCAATTTCAACTAATTTGCCTGCTCATGCGTAAGGGCGCATTGTTTGGCCTTCGACCAAATGCACCGGCTCGAGGATTGCCTGCGGTGGTTCGGGTCCCTCAAGAATCGAAACCAACGCCTCCACTGCTCTGGCGCCGATGCGATTCCAATCGCAACTCACGTGCGTGATAGACATGCCTGGCCAATAGGTATTCATCGCTTGAACGCCATAGTCGAATGTGATCAGCGAGAGCCCGTCTTCGACCCGCTTGCGGAATCGTTCGTTCGCCAACAAGAAAGCCAAATAGCTTGACGACGTCAAAAGCATGAGTTGAGCGCTGTGTGGCGTCGTCAGATGATGATCAAGAAGCAGGTCAGCCAAACCGTCACGTCCGAACGGCGTGACATTGACGTAGTAAGACGCTTCGTTGAAATGCGATCCACGTGCAGCGCAAGCAGATTCAATGCCGTTTATCCAACTCTCGCTATAAGGGTCGGTTGAGCTTCGTCCGAGTACGGAGTAATTGTGGTGTCCAAACTGAACCGCGCAGGCATCAACCAATTTCGCAGCCTCTTGATAGTCCGGCAACACCGAATGCAAATTCTCATCGCGATAATCACGGCCGACCACCACACAGGGCAGACGCTTGGAAACCGCTTTCAACAACGGCAACTGCTCGGGCACAGGATGGACCCAGATCAGACCACATAGATTCAGATCGGCTGCCTTTTCGAGCATGGCGTCGGCGTCGTCGTCGTGGAGATCAGCCTTCAATATATTCAGGTGACATTGGTGTTCGTCGGCAAACGAGGAAACCCCGTCAAACACGGTGGCGGTATACCAGGCGTTGAGCGATTTCGCCCACCACGGCGGCACGAACCCGATCGAACGATGCTTCACCGAAGCAGGCATGGCTTGGACCGGGTGCAGGTACGTACCATCTCCCCGTCGTCGCGTCACACCGCCTCGATCTTCGAGAACCGTCATCGCACGCCGAAGAGTGTCTCTTGCTACCTGATACTTCTGGGCAAGCTTTACTTCGGTTGGCAATCGCACGGGTTTTTTAAGCCCGATCCGTGATCGCTCGAGCTCTTGCGCCAACTTCATGTAAGTTGGCGCGTCCGCACAGTTTTCAAGATTGAAGGTGGTTGGGCTCAAGGTAGGCATACTTATACCAGTCCTGCAAGTACACGTCAAGGGAATCTGGCTAAAAATTTGAAATATTGCCAAAATTATCTTGACGAATACACACCAATCATATACTAATGGGTCTTCGGCGGAGCGTTTTCGTTGAAATCCAGTCGAAATGCGAGCTTCACCCCTTAACGGGTCGCATAAGAAAAAAATGGTTTTATCTTCTTTTTAAAAAGGATGTTATGAGTAATACTATAAAAATATCTCTCGCTGGTCTGTTATTGGTATGCCTTCTTCCCGCAGCTCTCAGTCAAGCCCAACAAAGCCAACGCCCGGCCGACTTCGGCATGCAATGGGTTCAGAGCCGGCCCTTCACCATCATGGGACTCACGCAAATCGAAGCGACATTCGATCTCGACGAATACAAGGGCGTGGGGATGACCGCCCTTGGCGCGTGGAAGCCACGCAAGGGTTTACTCGATCCTGCGCAAAACGCGGGCTACCCCATCCATACCCATCGATATGCCAAAAAAGGCGTGACCCCTGAATTTAAAGAAATGATCACCTCGTTGCTAGACGCCTACCCCGGCATCGTCGGCGTCATGATCAACGACGAACCCAAATTGCCCATGATGAAGGTAACCGGCGAAGCGCTCGAATGGATGCGTCAGCAATACCCCGACAAACTGGCGTATTGCAACGCTTACCCAATCGGTGGCGATGCCAAGGAATACAGCGGCGACCCGAGTCGCAAAGACTACAGCTACTCCGATTACTTCACAGACTTTGCCGCCATTGTTCAGCCCGATATCTTGATGGTCGACATCTATCCTTTCAGCGAAGGCAAAGGCAGCGTCTCGGATGTGTATTGGATTAACCTGGCGGTCGTCCGAAAAACCGGCCTGCAAGACAAGAAGCCTTACTGGACATTTGTTCAGTCGTACCAGACCACAAACCGTAGGCATTCCAGCGAATCTGATTTACGGATGCAGGTTTACTCGTCGCTCACTTATGGGTTCACAGGGATTGCGTACTTCACCTATGACGTTGCTTTTGATCGTGGATTGTTGGAGCCCGATGGCACTCCCAACGCGCTCTATGGCCACGCGGCGCTATTGAATCAGGAAGTCCTAACGTTAGGCGATACCCTGCGCATGCTCACCAGCACCGACGTGCGTTTTATCGCCGGTGCGGCCAAGGCACCTCCTACGGGAACACCTCTTTGGAGTAAAGGTGCAGGCCACGACCCATACATTCTCGCCATTGAAGCCGAGAAAACAGAGGCCGATCGACAAGTGGGTCTGATCGGATATTTCAAAGACAAAGCAAATCGCAGCTACTTCATGCTCACCAACCTCTGGCACGAAGCCGACCTTTCGGCTGATCAAGCGGCACAGACCTTTCGAATCCAGTTCCATCCCTACGTCAAGCAAATCTATCGCATCAACCGCGTTAGTGGCGAGACGGAGCGACTGGCAATTGGCGAGGACGGCTGGCTGGAAATCAACTTGCCAGGCGGCACTGGCGATCTGTTTTCGTACAGGGCCAACTCTGACTAATCAGCATGCCAGAATCGTGACGCTCTTGTCGTGACACGGTGCGAATAGGCGAATGTATGCCTGTATGCCCGTATAATCGACACGTTCAAACACAGGATTTTCTCGCGTGAGCGAAACGGTTTTATCTGGATGCATCCGCTGGAGCGGTAACCGATCGTCCCTGCCCTGCTATGTGAGCAACGGTGAAAGCATCGTGCTCGTAGGCAAGGACGATCGGTTTGCTCTGACTTTTGAGCCGGGCCGACATCGGTTCGTGTTCGTGATCCCACCAAGCGACAGCCAATGCGTCGGACCGTTCTGGCACCATTACGCACTGCAAGGGCCGACCGACAAGGCGCCCAACTTCTTACTGAAAACGATGGCCGTTGCACCCCGGAGCAACCCCGTCATTTTGCATATCACCGACACGCATCTGCGTGCTGATCAACCCGACCCGCGCAACGACGCACACTATAAATTCGGCAAGGACAACAAGCCCAGCCGCGACACACCCACCGCGGCATGCTTACGCGCAGCGCTACACGAATTACTGACACTGGCCAACGACGCAGGACCTGCGGACCTTCTTGTGCTCACCGGCGACATCACCGACATGGGCGAGCCTGAGGCATTGCAAACCGCCGCAAAAATCCTTGCGTCGCTACCGATCCCGGTTTATCCAATCTTCGGGGGACACGATGGCAACACCGAAAGAGCGGCCAACAACGCAAACAGCACCAACAGCGACAGTGGCGGCGAAAGACGGTTTTGTGCCGAGCACTTCATGCGTTATCTCGCACCCCCTTACTACAGTTGGAACTGGGGCGATCGGCACTTCCTGAGCTTCGTCTCAGAAACGCATTTTCTCGATCCGCAAACCGAGGCGATGCAGCAAACCTTCGTCGAGAACGATCTTAAATTATTCGGCGAGAAACAACCGGTCACCGTATGCTCGCACAAGCATCCCTATCCATGGAACATCGCCCCATTTCGTAAGGCCGGTTGCCGTGTTGATAGTTGGTTGCACGGGCATTTCCATATCGATCGCGTACACGACGAAGGAGCCATCCGAATCTTCGCCACCGGCACGCCCACAATGGGAGGGTATGACCAGACGCGTGTGCAAGCCCGTGTGATTGAAACCCATGCGGCACAACGACCGACCAGCCGCCCTATCACGCGAGAAATTCCCTCGCCCGAAAATCCGCATCCCGAATCCGAAAGCGAAAGCGGCATCGCCATGGCATGGCGGAGTCCTGCGCCACTAACACTTGCCAATCTCGCGGGCCCTTGCGTGACTGACCATGCGGTGTATTGCGGCCTGATCGACACCTCGGCAGGAACCCATGGCGGCGTGGTGGCGTTCGATCACGATGGCTATCAGTTGTGGCAAACCCCCTGCACTGGATCGTTCACCGCTCCCCTCGCCGTGTCCGAATCGAACGTCATCGCAGTCGGACAAGTCGGCCAAATCATTTGCCTCAACCGGCACACGGGCCAGCAACTATGGACCCACCAACTGCCTGACACTTTGGACCGTTGGCTGTACGCCCCACCGCTGATCGTCGAGGATTCTGTCATCATCGGCACCACATCGCTGCTTACGCGATTGGCCCTGCACGACGGCACATTACTCTGGCAGCATCGACATGCCGAATCCACCACGGATGCATTTTGCCAGCTACAAGGCCTCGCTCAATTTCACAATCACGCCTTTCTTCCAGGCTATGCCACACCCTCGCATCTGTTCGATCTCGAATCGGGAAACGTGCTCGGCGTCGGAGACGACAAGCGCATTCGTTACGCTTCGCGTCACACACAAATCCGCGAGCGATACTTCATCGGCGACATGAGTGGGCATCTGCATTGCTTTGACATGAACACCGGCCAACCGCTCTGGAAAACACAGATTTCACAGCACGCGATCACGTCCGGCGTCGCCGTCTACCACGACAGCCTGATCATCGGCACGGCTGAAGGCATCTGTCGATACACACAAGACGGCAACCAGCGATTAGCGTTTCGTGGTTTCGGCAAGAGCCGTGGCATGGACGTGCCAAACCGCAGCGAATCCTGGGGCTGTCCCGCAACACCTTGCGTCATCGGCGAACAGATTTGGGCCGCGTCCAGCGATGGCTATCTCAACATACTGGACGCCTCAACACTCGACGACATCGATCGGCTTCACCTTCGCGCTCCGGTGCTCTCGCCATTGGCCCGCGGCCCCGAAGCACGTGTGTATGGCGTCGATTCAACCGGATCACTTTTGTGTTTTAGAAAGAGAGTCAATACGCGATGACCGAGCTCTTCCTCGATCGGCAGCAAATCAGTTGGGAACACAACGTCGAACGACGTTTGCAACAACCCGTGCGTCACCACGCCAACCCCATCCTTCGCCCCGAACACCCCTGGGAACAGGAATACACGACCATTTACGGAAGTGTTCTGCCCATGCCCGATGGCGGCTTCGGCATGTGGTATATGTCCGGCGCCAAAGGCATGCAGGCCCATCAGATGCTTTGTTTCGCGCGCAGCGACGACGGCTTCGAATGGCAGCGCGTCATGTCCAACCAACATCCCTACGAAGGCATCGACACCACGAACATTCTGCTAGGACCTGAGCCCAACGTCCACGGCCCATGCGTCATCCGCAACGAGCACGACCAAAACCCCGACACCCGCTACCAGTTGATGTACGATTCGTATTGGTGGCATCGTCCCAACGAGACGAGAATTCAAGACTCACGCTGGTGCTATACCGCGACGAGTCCAGACGGCATGAACTGGTCACCCAGACTCGGTCGACCCGCGATCCCAGGAAAAAGCGACATCGGCCAGAGCGTCGTATGGGATCCCACCAACCGCCAGTACATCGCCTACGTGCGTGGCACGCGAATGCCCGATCCGCAGAACCCACACAGCTCGGCCTATGGCGAAAATCGCACCGTCCGTTATGTCCGCGCATCAACCTCCACCGACTTCGAACACTGGTCGGAACCCTACGAAATCATGCGCGCCGATGAAATCGACGGCGACCCCGATCACCAGTTCCACCAGTTGAGCGTGACACAACGAGGCGGGATGTATATCGGCCTCCTCTCGATGTTCCATGTCGATCATTGCGTGGCATGCGATCAACACAAAACGATGGAGCTTGGTACTTGCGACACACAACTATGCTTCAGTCGCGACGGCTTGAACTTTTCGCGTGTCGCCGATCGAGCCTTGTTTTTCCCACTGGGTCAACACGGACAGTGGGACAGTTCGTGGATCGTCACTGCCAGCCAGTTTGTTTGCCACAATGACAAAATGCATTTTTATTATGCCGCAACCAACCGAGGCCGAGACGAGGGGCATCGGTATTCCATCGGTGTCGCTACGCTGCCACAGGATCGCTACCAGGCACTCAAGCCTCGACGAACCAGTCAACCGGCAATCATCGAAACCAAACCGCAATACCTCGACGATGGCGACCTCACCATCAACGCCGACGCCACGCATGGACGTATCACCGTCGAACTGTGCGATTTTAATGGAGTGGTTCTCGAAGGTTTTACCCGTGACGATTGCATCGCCATTGAAACCAATGGGCTTAAGCAAACGGTACGATGGAAAGGCGGGAGACTTTCAGATGCGGTTAACCTCGACCAACTGTACCGCCATGCCATCCGCATACGGTTTTACCTCAACGACGCCTCACTCTTTGCTGCGACGTGGCCGCAAAAAAACCAACCAGTGAAACCGCCGACTTGCCATGACCCATCAATACTGCATGACTGATACGGATTACGATAAATACTCGCGCGTAGTTTTTTATTAGCTCCCTTTTATTAGCTCCCGGTGAATACCGGGAGTTTGTGTAAAGGGAAAATTGAGGCCGCGCGAGTTTTTAATGGGATGGGTATGATCTATTTGAGCAGTCGCGGCGCGCCCAGTGTTTGGCCCGGCGCATCAAGCAAATCAGCTATCAAACCAGTCAACCATGAAAGAGTTAAAGCCGTCGAAATAGCCGAGTTTTGTAGTAACCTGTGAGTGCAAGTTACACGCGGAGGCCGCTCGGAGCGGTAAACTCTCTACGCTTTTACAGCGTTGCGATTTCGTAATATGCGGTTACGTCACAACGCCGACAATCAATTCCCACGCATAGCCACGTTCATTGGTCCTTGGGAATACGGAACAAAACGTGATAGCTTCCGTCGTGATATGGTTCGCCCGGTGCTGACGGCATCATGATGGATTCGTGCACTAATTCTGCGCCGTAATTTTTCATGATCCATTTTTTATGTTGTTGGTTTTCATGCGGTTCCAAACTACATGTCGCATACAACAAATGGCCACCGGGAAAAATTCGCCGAATCGATTCGTGAATGATGTCGCACTGCGTTTGCACCAGCGACTCCAGTGTTTTCATATCGAATCGATACCTTGCTTCCGGACGACGTGCTAACACGCCCGTGTTTGAGCATGGCACATCCAGCAATAACAAATCAACACCTTCAGCACACGGCTCGGTCGTGACGTTGGGCACATCAGACAAACCTCGCAACCGATCCGGCGCAATGTCGTGAGCATACACTTTGGCTTGTGGATGCATCGCCGCGAGTTGTCGCGACTTCGTGCCACGACCTGCACAGTAATCGAGTATCACGCCCGGCGATAAATCACGCGTGCTTTGCACGGGCAACGCCGCCGCGGGATCCTGCACGCGTCGAGCCATGTGGCCTGCCAAAAAATCCCGCAATTTCTCATGCGAGTCGGTCCACACTTGCGACTGTTCATTTTCATCAATCACAATCGTCGGCGGATTTATCACACCATGCGCTGCCAATGCCGTGGCATCTTCGCGGCCATAGGCATCTAACCAACGGTCAATCAATCGCATCGGCGTACTGCATGCCACCGACAGGTAGTTCGCATATTTCGTGGTCGGCTTGATCAACACAGGCTCGGCCAACTGAATCGACCCTTGGTCACATGGCAACCGATCCGCCGCAGGCGACCAGACTTCGTCCGTCATGCCCACCACCACTTCGCTGAATCGTCGCAACACCGCGTTGACCACCCCACCGGCACCCGGGCGCACGCGTTGCTTGGCCAGCTTGACCGACTCGTCCACCACCGCATGTCGCGGCACGCGGTCCATCGTCAGTATCTGTGCTCCTGCGGACAATAAAATGCCTTGCAACGCAGGCTCTAACAAGTGCAACGGTTTATTCAGGTAGCAGTCCAGAATCGCTTCGATGGTCATCACGCGCTGTACTGCCGCGCGATAGATCGCGGTTGCCAAGGCAGCTTCACGCGGTTCCAACGCACTGACATCCAACGTCATCGGCCAGGGATGCGGTAACTGTTTGACAAATTGTTCGAGCGCCTCGGCGGCCACTTCACGTGCGCTGATCACCCGGCATCCTCAGTCTGCGAACGCACTGCAGTCGGCTCAGTCGCACTTTTTTCAGCACGCAATGTCGCACCTGTTGTCAACGCCTTACGAACCTCAGTCAACATTTGATCCACCTTGAACGGCTTAAACAATACGCCGGACAGTCCTTCCTGACCCGCACGCACAATTGAATGGTTGGGATCATAGCCGAAACCGGTCATCAGCAACACCGGGATCGTGGCATCATGCCTTTTTGCCACCGCAAAAATTTCATAGCCATTGCGATACGGCATCTTGATGTCACTGAGCACCATATCGAACTGACTCTGTTCCAGATGCGAAACGGCTTCGTAGCCATCTTTGCAAATCGTGCATTGGCCGCCCAATTTCGTCAGGATTTCACCCAACGTGCGACGAATGTTCGGCTCATCATCGGCAATCAAAATTCGCCGGTCGGAAATAATTGGATCGTGATCATCCACACGCGTTTCATGCGTCCCCAATACCGCTTTGGGCCCCGCCGCCACATCTCGCACGGTATCGCGAATCGATTGCACATCGGTCACAATTTTGCTCAGCCGGTTACGCATCGCATCGTCGCCGATGTAATCTTCCATCAGCGATTGAGCTTCGGTGACAATATCGTTGAGCGGTGCGGACAATTCCGAAACCACATTGTCGGCCATCAACCCTGTGGTGGTATAACGTTCAACCACGAGCAGATCCAGAATATTCAACGCCAGTGCTACATATCGTCCGAAAATTTCTGCAAATTGCCGATCGTCTTCGTTAAACGTTCCCACCTGGCAGGATTCAATATTGAACACACCAATCACGCGATCGTGCAACATCAGCGGCACGGTCAGCGAACTCATGCAATGCTCCAGCCCGATGACATAACGCGGATCTTTTTCCGTGTCGTGACAGATATAGCTTCGCCCCGTCGCTGCCACGTAGCCGGAGATACCATTGCCATCAGGTGTGGCGTATAGATCGATGTCGATCGCTTCGGGCGGCAAGCCCTCGGCAATGACCACTTCCAATCTATTCGTACGTTTGTCCAACAGACGAATCGCGAAATGATCAAAATGCATCAGGTCTTTAGAGAAGCCGATGATCTTGTCCTGCAACAATTTCAACCGATCACCCGGCGTCAGACCGGCCACCGCTTCGCTTTCCAAACGTGACAATTCACGCCCAGCGTTATCGATCGCATCGAGTTTCTGTTGCAAACGCCGACCGCTGGTCGCATCCCACACCACCGCGACCACCTGCGTCACCTCATTACGTTCGCTCACCACCGGCGACGTCATCATTTCAAAATAGCGATCGTCATCCACATTAAACGAAAACTTTTTACTGCGCGATTTCGGCGCGTCGCCCTTCCCATTCAACTGCGCGTCATACGAGGTCTGCTTGGCAAAAATCGTCAAGGCCTGACGACAGATCTGCTTGACCTTTTCAATCACCTCAGGCGTGAACCGCCTTAAACGATTGTTCGACCAGCGACACACGCCATCCGCATCTACGATACAAACGCCTTCGCCGATCGTGTTGAGGACCAGACTTGATTGTTGCCCGACCAGCCCACGTTCCAACGGCAAGAAATCACCCGCGTCGGTCATCACACATTGATAATCCTGTTGACGCAATGATTCCATCGCATCGTGTGGATTTTCACAGATATCCACATCACAAACATGGCGCAGGGCTTCAACCAGTGACTGTTGGCCAGCGTACTTGCCACCCACCACTAAAACCCGATAACGAAATTGGTCCGAATTGGACATACGTTTTAAATTCTCTGCGACAATAGACACCGTAGTATGCTAGAAACTGTTGGGTCACAGTTCAATCGAATTCGCCTTAAAATCTCGTAAAACAACCGATACAGGTAACTTATCGGTCGATTATGCAGCCCTTCTCTAGCAAACTTGATCGGTTTGTAACGATTACATCAACTTCCACAAAAACGGACGGCTACCGAATCCCCGAAAACACGTGCGTCATTTATCGTTTGCAACCGCCCATGGGTGGCGCGACGACGTAGAGTTGGACGCACACTTTCGCGCCTTTACAAAAGCGGCAGCTAACGCATGAATCTTTGCCGGGATTGGTTTTGTTGACGGCGGCACGCGATGCGCACCAATGGTGTGCCGAAGTGCGCACACTCGTTCGCGCAAGTCGCGGTTGCTATTTTCATTTCCATTGCCGCCGCCGTTGCCGTGACATGACGTGACGTGTTATTCGAATCAATGTCGTCCGTCGATCGCCCCATTGTTTTTTACAGCTTGCGATGGATAACTGCCTCAGCCATGTCGCGCAACAATGCTTTCGACGCGGACGCTGGCAACACATCCAAAGCCTCCACCGCCTGATCGACCAGGCGTCGAGCCCATTGCCGCGCGTACTCGATGGCACCTGATGTCGCGACATCCTTGGCTAAACTTTCCAACGTGGATGTCGGTTCATGACCAGCCACCAACAATTCCATTTGTTCGATCATCTGTTGCCGATTTGCTGACGACATCTGCGACAGGTGATGAATCAACGGCAAGGTTAATTTGCCCTTGAGTAAATCGCTGCGCAATGTTTTGCCCACGGTCTGTTCCGACCCGGTCAGATCGAGCACGTCATCGACAATTTGAAATGCCACGCCTAATTTTTCGCCGTAACCCGCCAAGGCATCGACGGTACTCGCTTCGGCGCCGGACACCTGAGCTCCCAATTGGCAACACATCCCACACAGGCTCGCGGTCTTGCGGCGGATAATGTCGAAATACGTGCGTTCATCCAACAGCCAATTATTGCGATTGGTCAATTGCAATAGCTCGCCTTCGCACACGGTGTTGGTGGTGTCCGCGACCGTTCGGCTAAATTGCTGGTCGTTCAAACTTGAACACAGATGGTACGCGTGACTGATCAGGTAATCGCCGAGCATGACTGCGGCCTCGTTGCCTTTGAGCCGATTGATGGTCACGCCGCGCCGTCGCGTGTCGGCTTCGTCGAGAATGTCATCGTGTACCAGCGTGGCCATGTGCACCATTTCCACCACGGTCGCCAACACGCGATGGGCATCAACGATCGGACGGTTCGGCTGGATCGGCTGACCTGCTGCTGCCCCATTATTGCCCGTCTCTCCATGGCCTGCACTATGGTCTGCACTATTGCCAGCACACACCAACGCACTGGCAAACACCAGCGTCGGCCGCAGCATCTTCCCGCGATAATGTTCCACATGGTCAACCAAGTCATTGACGCACGGCAGGTCACTGGCCAATTCCGCCCGGAACCTGGCCCAAACGTCATCCAATTCCAGCGCCAATTGATCGCGCAAGGTCGCATTGCCCAAACGTGTCAACACGTAGGCCTCGGGTACACGAGAAGCGGAGCTTTGCATGGTCACGAAACGATCCTATCCCATCGCAGCAAACCCAAACGCTTGAGCAGCACCACGATGATGAAACGGATGACAAGATAGTAGACGGAATCTTAACTTTTCGCCTGCCGTTTTGACCAGTTTGTGTGAACATGCTTAAAAAGTATCGGTTGTGCCACGACATAATGCTTCAAACAGCCATTCTGCCAGAAGATAGGGTTGACAAAATCAGGCCAGCTATCTACCGTCACCCTCTTGCGAGACGCCGCTATACTTACTCGCAACGCGGTTTTTTCCGGGTACAATTGACGGCGTGGAGCACGATCCCGGCCAAGGCCTGTTTCCAGGTTAGTAACCGGCCATCGTGCATAGGTTGTTTTGGATCAATTTGGTGTGTGTTGGTTCCTGATTCTGATCCAAAATTATTGTGCCCCGGTCCGATTGCGGAATGGGTGAATGGTTCGAAAGATTCCGGCCTCACTTTTCTAAATACAGGTCGCTATGGCGCAAGGCAATTCAAGCAACTCTTCTAATCGCGCCAGTGGCACAGGCTATTCCTCTCGCACCCCAGGCGCGTCGGGCACCTCAGGCTCATCGGCTTCATCAGGCGGCACCAGCGGCGGCACTCAGGGCAGCCAGGACACCGTCTTAGGCCGACTGGTCATTGAGCAAGGTCTGGCCACCACCGAAGAAGTGCGCGAAGCCCTGAAATTACAAAAAAAACTGGTCCGCGCTGGCGCTCCGGGCATCAACGAAGCCAGCGACCCAGGCGGCAGCACCCTCGGCGAAGTGCTGGTCACCAACGAGATCATCACCCGTAAACAGTTATCACGCTTGAGGCCGATGGTTGACGAGCAACGCTCGAACCAACAGATCCCCGGCTTCCAGATCCTCGGCAAGCTCGGCGCGGGAGCCATGGCCACGGTGTACAAGGCCAAACAGATGAGCCTTGACCGCATGGTTGCGATCAAGGTGTTGCCTCGCAAACACACCAACAACCCGCAATTCGTCGAACGGTTTTATGCGGAAGGTCGGGCGGCGGCGAAGCTGAATCATCCGAATATCGTCGGGGCACTCGACGTAGGCAAGTCAGGCGAATTCCATTATTTCGTCATGGAATACGTCGAAGGCAAAACCGTCTATGACGACATCGTGGAGATGACACGCTACAGCGAAAAAGAAGCGCTGAATGTCATCATTCAGGTCGCTCAGGCTCTTGAGCATGCCCACGCCGCAGGCTTCGTTCATCGTGATGTCAAACCGAAAAACATCATGATTGCTAACGATGGCGCGGTAAAACTGGCCGACATGGGTTTGGCCCGGGCGGTGTCCGATCGCGAAGCTGCCGAGGCGGAAAAAGGCAAAGCCCACGGCACGCCGTATTACATTTCTCCCGAACAGATTCGTGGCGTGGTGGATATCGATTTTCGGGCTGACATTTATTGCCTCGGTGCCACGTTCTATCACATGGTCACCGGCCAGGTGCCGTTCGATGGGCCCAACCCGTCGGCAGTCATGCACAAGCATCTCAAAGAGGACATGATTCCACCCGACGAATTGAATCCGTCCCTCTCCAACGGCATCAGTGAAATCATCGAAGTGGCGATGGCCAAGGATCGCAACAAGCGATACAACAGCACCACCGAAATGCTCGAAGATCTCAACGCGGTCAAGGCAGGCGAACCGCCGATCCATGCCCGCCAGAATTTCGACTTTTCCTCGCTCTCGGCCGTCGAAGAAAAATCGACCAGCGATGCCACCCAAACCCTGCAACACGTCGAAACGCAGCCATCCCTCGTGGACCAACCCGTGTTCTGGGCGGCCATCGCGGGCTGGACCGTCGCGATACTGCTGACCGTCGGCCTAATCGCCGCCCTGGCCAGCTAATCCCACGCCTCCCTCCCACCTTCCCCAACCGTAACAACGGCTATAATCTGGATATGCAACGCGCATCACAAGCGGCCAACGCTTGCGGTGGGCCGTGATGCAATCCATAATGCATATCCGGAGATCGTTGCGAACCGAGTGATCCGATTATTTGAGGTGCATGTTTCATGGCTCGAAAACGCCGAATGCTGGGCGAAATCCTGCGGGGTTGGGGCAAGGTATCCGACGCTCAATTGGAAGATGCGCTCAATGTCGCCAAGGGCACACGGCATCGCATCGGCGAAACCCTCGTCGAGCTGGGCTACGCCACCGATCGCGATGTCGCCAAGGCCCTGGCATCGCAGGTCGGCTGGGAATTTGTCGATCTGGATAAACCCGGAGCAATTGACAAAGAAGTCATGACCAGCATCCCACGCGAGGTAATCACCAAATTCCTCGTACTGCCGGTGGCAATCAATGACGGCAAGCTCAAATTATTAATCGCTGATCCCAACGATATGGAACTGCACGACACGTTGCGGTTTCGCTTAAACAAAGATCTCGAATTCGCCATCGCATCGCGTTCGCAGATCAAGTCCTACATCGAACGCAACCTGAGTGAAACGCAGGCCAGCATCGACCAGATCACCCGGGACCTCTCGGTCGACCGCGGGTCATCGATCGACGCGGGCAACTCGATGGACACGATGGACCGTGGCGTCTCGATGGATTCGTCGAGCATTGATTCATCGATCGATCGCGGCTCGTCCATCGATCAGGCAGGCCGAAAAAAGCGACGTGCTCACGTCGAAGAATCGCCGATCATTCGCCTGGTCGACAAGTTCATCACCGACGCGGTGCGCTCGGGTGCCAGTGATATTCACGTCGAACCGATGGAGTCCTACGTGCGCCTGCGTTTTCGCATTGACGGCGTGTGTCACATTCGCGAGCGCATCCCCAAAAGTGCGCAGTCCGGCATCATCGCTCGTCTGAAAGTTATGGCGGGTATGAAACTCGACGAACGACGCATCCCGCTCGACGGCCGTATCAAAATGGTCATCGACAATGAAGCGCTGGATTTCCGCGTGAGTTGCTGTCCGTGCTACCACGGGCCGAGTATCGTGATGCGTATTTTACGGCCCGGTTCGGCGTTGGTGGGCCTGCCCAACTTAGGCATGCTCCCCGACACGCTCGAACTGTTTAACAAGGTCATCAAATACCCCAACGGTATTTTCCTCGTGACTGGCCCCACCGGTTCAGGTAAAACCACCACCCTGTACACCGCGCTCAACGAACTCAACACGCCCAACAAGAAAATCATCACCGCAGAAGACCCCGTTGAATTTCAGTTCAAAGGCATCAACCAATGCCAGGTCGATGCAAGCGTCGGCCGAACGTTCTCAATGGTGTTGCGATCGATGTTGCGTCAGGCTCCCGAGATTATTCTCGTCGGCGAAATTCGCGATCAGGAAGTCGGCACCATTGCCATTCAGGCAGCCTTGACCGGCCACTTGGTTTTTTCCACGCTACACACCAACGACGCTCCGTCATCGATCACGCGATTGACCGACATGGGATTGAAACCCTTCCTCGTAGCCAGCTCATTGCAAGCCGTGCTCGCCCAGCGTCTGATCCGTTTGCTATGCCCAAAATGCAAAGCGATAGACCCTGCCCCCGACCAGAAAATTCTGCGGCAGGTTGGCATCACCTCCGACGATTTGAAATCCAACCAAATCTACAAACCCGTCGGCTGTACACGCTGCCAGGGCGTCGGCTATCGCGGTCGAAAAGGCATCTACGAACTGATGCTGATGAATCACCAGATCCGCGAAATGGCTTACCAACGAGCACCGCTCAACAAATTGCAAAAGGCGGCCATCGATGGCGGCATGCGCAACCTGTTATCCGACGGTCGCCTCAAAGCCCTGGCTGGCATGACCAGTCCGGCAGAGATCGCACGCGTCGCGCAGGTTGAAGGCGTCGTCGAAGAACAAAACGCCGAAAGCGAAGAGCCGGTCGCTGTGTAAAATGCTAACCCATTTCCAACCCAGCTTATTAATCTCCGAAGTATATTTTCCGTACATTGAACGTCAGGACGTGATGATTCCCGCGATAGAACGCGTTTTGGATGACGGTTTTTTTCAGCGTATCGAATGGATGATTCCGAATCCGGCATTTAGCGATCAGGCCCGGCTGCGGCGGTTATTTGAACAACATGACGCGACGCTGGTGGTTTGGTGTCCGGGGATGATCGACAAACCCGATTGCAGCTTGTCATCAACAGCCGCGACGATTCGCAACCATGCGATTGATTTCACCGGTCGGCTAATGGATATCGCTGCCGCGTGTGGCGCTACAACATTTTGCGTGCGTAGCGGTCCCGATGTGCAACCGCATCAGCGCCCAGAAGCCATGCGCGGTTTGGCTGACAGCCTCGTGCAATTATGCGAGCGGGCGCAACAATTAAACAACATGCGCGTGGTGCTCGAACCTCTGGATCAAGACGCGCACAAGTGCATGCTCCTCGGGCATTCGGACCAGGCGATAAAGCTGGTCGACATGGTGCGTCAAGCCCAATCCAACTTTTCGTTATGTTGGGACAGCGGCCATGCCATGCTCAACCAAGAGGAGCCGATCGCTTCGCTTAATCAATGTTGGCCGATGGTCGAGCAATTGCATCTGTCCAGCCCGGTGCTCGATCGGACCCACCCGTGGTTCGGTGATACCCATGTCTGCGTCGGCGAGCCTCCGGGTGCATTGGATATGAAAATGTTGACGGCGATTCTGGCGCGGGCTTTCGCATTACGCCAACCCCATGACCGCCCTACCCCCGTCGCGATCGAACAGCGTAACTGGATGGCCACGTCGCCTGACAATTTTTTAAGCCATATCCGACAAGTGATGACCACCGCCTGGCAACAGATTCGCCATCAGGATTGTTAAAAACATGCCCAACATCTGCAAGCAAGTGCTCGGTGAACTTCCCATGGTCTATGCGGTTTGCGTCAATCGCATCGGCAACCAACCTTTTTATATGGCCGCCACAGAACTGCATGGCCCGTGTTATGCCTATTCACCACCGCATCACAAACCCATTCAGGTCTGGGACCGTCCCGGCGGCGTGATGAGTTTGATTGCGATCAACGATGGCACGGGGCGTGCTCTGGCCATTCAACGGGCTTGGCCGATTTACCATTTCGATCAGGCCTGCGTGGTTGACATTAAACCCAGCGACGCCAGCGGTCAGCAATGGCAGGTCGCCCCCGTGTTGGATTTGCCGTTTGCCCATCGCGTCATGATTTTCGGCCAATGGGTCATCGGTGCAACGCTGGCGAATGCCAAAGCCGCGCAGGAAGACTGGACCGTCCCCGGAAAAGTGGTCGCAGCCCCACTTACCCAACAGTGGGGAACACCCCTCGAAGCGCAAACCATCCTCGATGGTATTCGTCGCAATCATGGCATGAATATTGTCGAACTCGACGGCAAACCACGCCTGATGGTTTCCGGCATCGACGGCCTATTCGCTATCACCGCGCCCTCAACCGACCAACCCCAATGGCAACACGAACGTCTGCTCGATCACGACGTCAGCGACATGGCAGTCTTTGATATCGATGGAGATGGTCACCCCGAACTCATCACCATCGAACCCTTCCACGGCGATCGCCTGGTCATTTACAAACGCTCAAATGCCGGACAATGGCAACCGGCCTACGAACATGCCATCCGTTTCGGGCATGTGGTCTGGGCAGGACTCTTTACCGGCCAGCCTACCTTGCTGATCGGCAATCGCGCGGGCGATAAAGATTTGTACATGCTTCGCCCCAAACAACCCGGCTCGCTTGACATGACCTGTACCTGGATCGATCGCCACACCGGCCCAGCCAATATCGCTGTCATCCAACCCAACCTCATCCTCGCCGCCAATCATGCCCTCGGCGAGGTGGCTCTCTACGAGGTCAATGCATAAAGATCAGATAAAGCTGGTCATGCACCCCACCTGCCGACAGCGTAAAAACAACGACGTCCGCGTGTGGGGAAGGGCCAGATTTAATATGATGGCATGCTCTCATTCTTTCCATGGCATTGAGGTTTCATTATGTCCACCATCCAGATCGATCGCCTGCTCGACACCGTCATCAAACAAAACGCCTCTGACTTGCATCTGACGGTGGGCCGACCGCCGACTGTGCGTATGCGTGGGCATCTGGTGGAACTCAAAACCAAAGTGCTCGAGCCAGCGGACACGATGGCCCTGATGAAATCCATCTCGCCCGAACGTGCTCAGAACGAAGTCCAGGAAGGCGGCGGTGCTGACTTTGGTTTTGCTTATGGCGATGCCGCCCGCTTTCGTGTGTCAATTTTCAAATGCAAGGGCAACATGACGCTCGTCCTGCGTCGAATTCCCAACGAATTGCTCACGTTCGAACAGATCGGCCTGCCCACCATTGTGCAGGAACTGATCCGTCGGCCTCGCGGGTTGTTCCTGGTCACCGGGCCAACCGGTTCGGGTAAATCCACCAGCCTCGCGTCGATGATCAACCACATCAACCTGACGCAGGACCATCACATCATCACCGTCGAAGACCCGATCGAATACTATCACCCGCACAAAAAATGCATCGTCAACCAACGCGAAGTCGGCGAAGGGGCGGACGTGCCCAGCTTTTCCGAAGCGTTGCGGCGTGCCCTGCGTCAGGACCCCGACGTTATCCTCGTCGGCGAATTGCGCGACCTGGAAACCATCGAAGCGGCGATCAGTGCTTCGGAAACAGGCCACCTTGTGTTCGGCACCTTGCACACCAACTCCGCCTCATCCACGATCAACCGTGTCATCGACGCGTTCCCCACCAACCAGCAGGAACAGATCCGCGTCCAGCTTTCCACCACGCTCATGGCCGTGCTCAGCCAGCAACTGATGCCCCGCATCGACAAGCCATCCGTGGTCGCGGCCTACGAATTTATGGTGGTAACCCCCGCGGTGGCCAACATGATCCGCGAAGGCAAAACCTTCCGCATCGACTCAGCCATCCAGACCGGTAAAAAATTCGGCATGCAATTGCTCGACGACCACCTCTGGCAACTGTACGAACGTGGCGTCATCTCCGCCTCCGACATGATCGACCGGGCCAGCGACGCCCAGGGCTTGGCCGAAAAAGTCCACCGCCTGGGCCAGAAAATCGGCCGCACCGAACTGGACACGCCCGAAGAGCCGTCATCCAACTAACGGCTACGGGCGCAATACACGGGCAAGGAAACAGCTCCATCAC
>JAUHYI010000157.1 GCA_030426385.1 Phycisphaerae bacterium | reverse complement strand
CGGCCTTGCATCCATCACTCAATACGCCCGCGCTTCAGTTGAGTTGTTTGCTTTCAGCTCGCCGGTCGTTTCATCGTAGTACCACGCACTGGTGCCGACCGCGCCAGCCGACACGGTGTTCGTCCCCGTCTCAGGGTTCAATGGGAATTCCTGCAAGTACGGCCCGAGCTTGTAACCCGATGTGCCAATCGCGGCGGTGTCGCCTGCATCGTTACTGGCCAGGGTAAGTTGATCTTCCAACGTGGCCAACGACGGGTAGGCGCCATGCTGTTGGTAATAAATTTCAATCTGGGTACGCACGCGGAACAACGTCATCTTCAATGAATTGGTGCGCGACTCATCGGCAGCGCTGGTGAACTGGGGCAAAACAATCGCGGCGAGGATGCCGAGAATAACCACCACGATCAGAATCTCAATGAGCGTGAAACCGCCAAGGCGATTTTGTCCGCGATGGGCAACGCGTGTGGCCCGCGGAGCTGACCCTCGGCTTGCGAATTTCGCATCGACCCCTGATATGCATTGTGGTCGTGTGCTCAACATAATTTCTTCCTTTCCTCAACGCCTGCCATCACGCTGGGTAATAATCTTTTTGTCACATCTAAAACATCTCGCACCGCTCACCGATGCGCCAACCAGGTACGTCAACGGATGCGTCAACGGATGGATCGATCACGTCAACCACCGACCCCCCACTACGACCCCCCACGACCCCCCGCCCCCGCCCCGTCTGGGCACGGAGACACCGCAGTACCTACTTCTATTATCGGCACGACCCCAGCTCACTTGACCCCGCGAACACTTCCTTGCCTCATTTTGCTCACCCAATCGGCCCGCAAAATCCCTACGTCCGCTATCATCAATCCATGTCCACCGACCCCCCAACCAAACGCTGGCTATCCCGCACCCCCCACACCCCACACCCCACACCCCCCCCCCACATTCCCCACCACCCCCCCCACGTTCCCCCTCATACTTCCACGGCTGCACTTGTATCCGCATCTACCTCAACTCAAACCTCACCCGCTTCCGCCACCACCGACAATCCCAACCTCGCCCATTCGCTCGGCGTCCATCGCCTCATCGCACAATTGCTCACCCAGCGTGGCCTGCATGATCCGACCGACATCGAACGCTTTCTCTCGCCCAACCTCAAACATCTCCACGACCCGGCCTTGCTTCCCGGATGCACCGACGCGGCCCAACATCTGGTCGATGCCGTCCGCCAAAATCGCCCCATCGTCATCTACGGTGACTACGACGTCGACGGCATCACCGCCAGCGCTATCCTCTGGCACATGCTCACCCTCGCAGCCTCCTCATCACCCTCCACCCCTCCACATGACCCTTCGCAAAACCAAACGCAAAATTCACCGCGCGTCACCACCTACGTCCCCCATCGCATCGACGAGGGCTACGGCCTCAACTTCGACGCACTCCAACAAATCGCATCTGATCACGACAACCCGCTGATCGTCTCGGTCGATTGTGGCATCACCGCCATCGACGTGGCCCACCGCGCCAAACAGGCGGGCATCGATCTGATCATCACCGATCATCATGAATTTGCCCACGAGAGTGACGGTTTTCCCGATGCCCTCGCGCTGGTCCATCCGCGTCTGCCCATCATCGATCCGGACACGCAACAACAATCGCCTTCGCCCTATCCATTCGATGGCCTATGCGGAGCGGGCGTGGCATTCAAACTTGCCTGGCAATTTGCCAAAACATTCTGCGGCTCTGATCGCCTGCCTGACGACTATCGCGCGGTCATGCTCGACCTGATCAGCCTGGCCGCACTGGGCACCGTTGCTGACGTCGTCCCCTTGCTCGATGAGAATCGCGTCATCACCCATTTCGGACTCGGCCACATCCAACGCACCAACATCATCGGCCTCAACGCATTGATCGACGCCGCACGTTTGCGACAGGAAACCATCGACGCCTATCACGTCGGATTCGTCATCGGCCCACGCATCAACGCTTGCGGTCGCATGGGTCACGCTGAGGAGGCGGTGCAATTGCTCACCTGTGCTGATCATGATCAGGCCGCTGACATTGCCGTCAATCTTTGCAACGTCAACGAACAACGCAAAGCCACCGAGCGCGACGTATTTAACCTTGCCCATCAGATGGTCATCGACAACGACTACGCCACCGACGACCGCCGGGCCATCGTCGTCGGCGGGTATGACTGGCACCCCGGCGTGCTCGGCATCGTCGCCAGTCGTTTGGTCGAATCGTTTTGTCGGCCTGTCATCGTTTTGAATTTCGACACTGAAACCCAATCCGCGCACGGCTCGGCTCGCAGCATCGATGGCGTATCCATCCATGAAGCGCTCCAGCAATGCGATCCCTTGCTCACCCGTTGGGGCGGACATGCTATGGCCGCGGGCATGCGTTTACCCATCGAATCGGTCGATGCGTTTCGCGAACAATTCGTCGAGGCCGTCAATGCCATGATCGAACCCGAGGCGCTCACGCCTGTGGTGCAATACGATTTAACCTGCCAGTTGCACGACCTGACCGACGACCTGTTCAACCAGGTGCGCAAGCTCGCGCCGTTTGGCCGATCCAATCCCACGCCCGTACTGTGTGTGCATCAAGCCCAGCTCGCCCAGGCCAGCCAACGCATGGGCCAATCCGGCAAACACCTGCGTACCGCACTGCAACAAGGCCAATCCGCCATCACCGCCATCGGCTGGTCCATGGGCGATCTGGCTGAATCACTGCCCCGCGGCGCCACCGTCGACCTGGCCTTCGAACCCCGCCTCTCCACCTGGCAAGGCCGAACCCGCCGCGAACTATTACTCAAAGACATTCGCATGACCAAATAGGCTGATCCGATCTCCATGCGTTCACGACACGTTGTTTTCAATCTCGACCACGGTGTCATCTGCCGTATCACCTGCCGTGTCATCCAGCCTTTCATCAACCACCTTATGCGCATCGCGCACTTATACCCATCCCGTTAAAACTTGCGCGGTCTAAATTTTTCCCTCACGCAAACTCCCGGTATTCACCGGAAGCTAAAGCGTCTTGCAAAATTTCTGTCCTAATGATATTCACGCTGGACTGGTCACTTAAGTGACCAGTCCGGATTGCGATGCGGTCACCAATGACGCAAAACGCTCTAACATGAATCTAAACGCAAGTATTTATCGTAATGCGTATCACTGACTCACATCATCATTGATTACCAAATGTGCTTCGATGCGTTTCATCAAGAGTTGTGCGGTTGGGTCGTAGCCAAAAAAACCGACGTTGATTGTCGTGCGTACCAGACGATCGGCCCGACGGTTGAACGTGATCACGGTGCCCTTGCTGTGGGAATCTGCGGCTTTGATGGTTACGCGATGGCCATCGCGGGTCGTGGTCTGTTCATAAATATGCAGTCCCAGATCATCACACGCGCCGATCGCGGCGGCCACCATGTTGTCGAGCGAATTCCAATGTGAGGATCGCAACTTGCCATTTTCCAACACGGACGATCCCGTCTGGGCGACCGCGCCGATCATGGCAGGTTCCATGCCCGTACACCCCATCAGTCCGGCTGACCCACAACTGATCCATGCCAGTAATAGCCATCCAAAACTCTGTGAAACAAGATGATTCCGTCGATTTGTGCGCACAAACATGCTCCGTCAATGGTAAAAAATGGGGTCGCAGTAAAAAATTTTTATCTCCCGCCTGACACATGTATTGTAACCACCTCAATCGGTCGTGATGACTACCGGCGCGCGCACCAGCGTGACCGTTGGGCCTTAGACAGACGTGATGGTTTTTCCAAGTGCATCGGCGAACCGGCGTGGCAGACGGTGCGACCTGCGAAAAATTCATTGCCCTCTCGGATTGCTGCGCGAACCAGCCCGGACACGGGTCGGTGCGCCTGATGCGGTGACCACGCCCACCTGATTCAGACAATACTCCGACACGCAGCGATTCACGGTTTCAATGTTTTATTGTTTCACCGTTTCCCTGTTTCACTGTTGCTTATAGAACTCACACGTTAGCCGCCGCCCTTGGGCGGCGCGTGTGGGGGAGGTGTGTGTGGGGGGGGGTGTGTGTGTGAGGGGGGGGAGGTGTGGGGGGGTAGTTGACGGTGACGCGCCGCCCAAGGGCGGCGGCTAACGGGGAAACTCTTGATGTTTTTGGCGCTCAGGCAGGTGGACTGAAGTTCATCTGCCTGCGTCATGCGTGCGGTCTAAAAAAAAATCGCATACATACCCATGATTCGCGCGGAACCCGCGATATACATCGCGGGCTATAAAAAAAGCGGCATGTCATGACTGATGATTCGCGACTGATGACTCACGACTCACGACTCACGACTCACGACTCACGACTCACGACTCACGGGATTTTATTTAGCGAATGTGTTCCAACTTGTTGTAGCCGTTGAGTGCGGCGACTTTGTAGGCCTCGGCCAAGGTTGGATAGTTGAACACGTTGTTGATGATGAACTCGACCGTGCCATTGAACGCCATGACCATCTGGCCGATGTGGACCAGTTCGGTCGCGCCGGTGCCGATGATGTGCACGCCGAGCAAACGGTGATCTTCCTGATGGATGAGCAATTTCAACATGCCTGTGTCGTCGCCGAGCAATTGCCCGCGGGCGATTTCTTTGTAATGGGCGATGCCAGCTTCGTAGGGGATGCCCGCTTCGGTGAGTTGTTCCTCGGTCTTGCCGACCATGGAAATTTCGGGAATCGCGTAAATGCCAAGCGGGAAAAGCTCGGGAATACTCGACGTTTCCTTGCCAAACATGTGACACACCGCCAGTCGTCCTTGTTCCATCGAGGTCGAGGCCAACGCGGGGAACCCGATCACATCGCCGGCGGCGTAGATGTGTTCCTGTTCGGTCTGGTAGTGCTCGTTGACTTTCAATCGTTCGCGATCATCGTAGGGCACGCCGACGTTATCGAGCGCCAATTTACCGCACACGCCTTGGCGACCAATCGCATACAACAATGTCTGGGCGGTCAAACGTTTGCCCGATTCCAATGTGGCTTGCACCAACTCGGCAGGGGCGTCTTCGTTGTTTCGATTCGTGTTGGGAATCTTTTCAATCTTGTTTACTTTTTCACCCATGCGCAAGGTGATGCCTGCGTTGCGCATGTGGTATTGAAAGGCCTCGGCCAATTCACGATCGAGGAACCCCAGCACCTGCGAGCGTCCTTCGATCAGGGTCACGCGCACGCCCATCGCGGCCATGATGCAGGCATATTCCGAACCGATCACGCCCCCGCCGACCACGATCATGGTGCGCGGCAAGCGGTTGATTTTGAGCAACTGGTCGGAACACAACACGGTCTTGCCATCGAACGGCACGGTCTTCGGCTTGGCAGGCTTGGTCCCCACGCCGATCAGAAACTTGTCGGCAGTGATCATTTCCGTGTCGCTGTCTTCTTCGGTTTCCCGGATCACCTGCAACAGGTTGGGCCCTTCAAAATGGGCTTCGCCCCAAATCAGATCGACATTGTTACGGCTGAACTGCTTGCGAATCACTTGCCATTCGTTACGAATCACCTGGTCGGCGACATAAATCAAATCGCTCATCGTGACGCGTCGGCCCGCACTTTGTTTATCGCTCAACAGGGTTTGCTTGCCCGAACTGGTCAGCAACATCACCGCTTCACGCAGCGCTTTGGATGGGATCGTGCCCGTGTTGACCGCCACCCCGCCAAGCACTTTGCTGCGCTCAATAATGCAGACTTTTTTGCCGAGCTTGGCCGCTTGCATGGCAGCCTTTTGCCCTGCAGGTCCGGTGCCGATAATCGCGAGGTCGTAGTGTTTCATGTCAGACAATCTACCGCTAAGGAATCTTGGAATTGAAGGTACCAGCCAAACACGTCACGACTCGGCTAAGCACTCATCATAGGCTCAACCCCAAAAATCGCGACCCGCCCCCCCACCCCCCCACTTTTTCCCCCGCAATTCTGTTCCCACTTTTTCACCAGTAATCCCCCCCCACTTTTCCCCCGCAAGTCTCTCCCACATTTTTCCCGTAATCTTCCCCACGTTTTTCTTCGCATTTTTTACGCGTCGTTTTTACCCACAGTTTTACCCGTGTTTCCTCACGCATTTCCTCCCCGCATTTCCCCGCTTGTTTCCACGTGTTGTTCACGACATGATTCAACTTGCCCACCACATCACGCTAACTTCACAAACACACGTCGAC
>JAUHYI010000045.1 GCA_030426385.1 Phycisphaerae bacterium | reverse complement strand
GCGGGGTAGAGAGATGGTGGTTAACGGGTCGCCGACGATAAACAAGCCATCACGCAAAATAGGGCAAGCCAGAAAAAATGATTCAGCCAGGGTGAGGTCGCTGCGCATGGCGGCAAAAAATATGGTGGCCTGTGGTAATGAAGAGAGGCTGTAATTTCGGCTGGTGCCTGCGGCGGCGGCGTAGCCTGCGGTGAATGCGGCGCCGACCCATCGGCCTGTGGACCAGTCGCGCAAGGTGGGCGCGGTGGTGTCGAGGGTGTGCAGATCGAATGCAAAAATGCGTTGGCCTGTGGTTGATGCGAAAAAACCGGCAGGCGGCGATGCGTTGGACCAACCCCAATAAAAACCATCGTGGCTAATTTGTGCGAAATCGGGATTGGGTTCGGAGTCAGTGGCCTCCGTGACTTCGATCGGAATGCGCAGTTGCTGAGCCGATAGGGATTGAGACCAGTTGGTCATGGCGTTGATGTGGGGCGTGGTCAATTCGCTGGCGGTGGTGTAAGGGTCGAGCCATAGCGTCACCTCGCTTGCGCCACTTGCGTTGGTAAGGTCCGTGGCTTCCAAGGCGACCGCACGATCAATCATGGCGATGGCGTCGGCTAGCGTTGGCGCATCAAGGCGCGCGGTGAGACGCTTGCCATTTAATAGATCGGCCGTTGGTCGGATGATGGTGGTGGATGCATCGATAGGATTGGCCGTGGTCCCCGCGACAGTGCTGGTGGTGTGGAGCAAAGCAGGGATGGATTCGATAGGGCCGATGCCGGTGATGTTGGCGTAGCCGGGTACGTTGTAACCCATCAGAATGCCGAGCACGGTGTTTTCAAGATTGTTGTTTTGCAGATAGGTTTGGATTTGCTGCGTGAGTGAAGCGAATGCGGAAGCGTTGATGGTTTCTGTGGTGGGCAAATTGAGTCCGCAAAGATTGGCATAGGGAATGCCGCGGGCTTGTCGGTAATATTCTGCCCAGGTGATGCTGTCGCTTGATTGTGTGTTGTAAACGACGAGCCATGCGGCGGGGTCGTTGGCATAGGGCGTGGTGGGTGTGATGCTGACGGTGCCGATGGCTTGATCGGCGATGAGCCATTCGTCGAGATCAAGTGTGCCGGTGGTGTCATTGTGTTTGCCGAGGCATCCGAGTCGAAGGGTGGTCGTGGGGTTGACGGAGATGCTGGATTGCGAAGCCAGGTTAACGCCGTTGATGTCGAGGGCCACGGTGCCCGCGGTGTGATCGATGGTGATTTCGATGGCGTGCCATGCGAGCGCGGTGGGTCGTGTGGCGGTCAGCGTGGTGGAATCGACGGTGAACTGAATTTGATTGAGGTCAGCATCAAAGGTGATGTGAAACGTTTCGGCGTCGGTATTGTCGAGGCCATCCATGAATGTGACGTGGCCATCGGATACCTGGTCCGGAGCGATCATGACGCGAACATGCAACGGGTCGGGCGCGCTGTCGGGTTGGTACTCGAGGTAAGATCCGTTGGTGTTTTCGGAAAGGGTCACGCGCAGGCCGGTGCCGGTGTTGTGGCTGGGGCGATCGGGAAAAGACGCATCGTCGGATTGGATGAGAGTGGCGGCCATGGTTGAATGATTCCGTGCGCATCGATAGCGCAAACAAGGAAAGGAAACGTGAACGACGTTGAAATATGTAGAACTAAGCGGTTGGCAGGCGGGCTTAGTCCGCGAGTGATTGGGCGGCGCGACTGATGCGGGATTCGACATTGTTGATTTGCGATTCAACAGCGTCGAGTCGCGACTCGAGCCGGGATTCAAGATTGTCGATGCGTTCAGGCAGGTCGGCGTTTGATTGTGGCTCGGATGATGGCACGCTATCGGTACCATCAGTGGGCGGTGTGGGTTGGGTGGATGGCGTCGATGGATTGGGGGCGTTGTGATGTGATGGTGTGAATGTGATTTGATCAACGCGGGCATAGTCACTGCCATCGGCGGCGGCGGAGAGCTTGATGGTTTGGCCCTGGGTCAGTGTGATATTTTTGGCAAGCGTCGGCTCAATAATGGTATTAATGTCGGGGCGACTGGAGCCGAGTTTTAGTTTGGCCATCCACGAGGCGACAAGTTGATCGTCGACATGAATTTGATAGGTGGCGTTGCCGTTGTCTTCATCAAAATAGCGGACGCTAAGATCGTAAGTGCCATCGGGTCCAGCGAACGTGGCGTAGGCCTGGCCGGTGCTGTCGTCGCCGGAGAGTCCGAGGCATAAGCGATATGAAGCGACGGGCCAATGCGTTTCGAGGATGAAACCTTCGTATCGCATGCGTTCGGTTTCCATGACCCAGTTGCCATCAGCGTCCAGTTCGAACGCGGGTAAATTTTGTGGTGGCTCAGGGGTGTCGCTGGGAGTGTTGCTGGTGGTGTTGCCGTTATTGTCGTTATCGTTATTGCTGTTGTCGGCGCTGTCAGGCATGTCGGGGGTATCGGGAATGACCGGAATATCTGTGGGCGTTTCTGGTGGAAGGTCAATCAGTGGCGCAGGGATGGATGGCGCTGCCACCGGTTCGAGATGTTCGAGGGACGGTTCGCTGTCCATATTAAAACCGCTGCGCAGGTATTGGTTGACGGCGGCGGCGGTGTAGGCTGGCTGCCAGTGTTGCTTGGATTGTTTAGCGGCCTCGTATAAAAACGAATCGATAGAAGCGGGTCGGCCCAGGGCCTGGTGATAGGTGGCAATGGTGCGATTGGGATCGCGCGTGTTTTTTAGCGCGTTGCTATCGGGTTCGTCGGCCCACTGGTAGGTCATGATGCCGTCGAGGTATTGGTTCTTTAAGTGGTTGGGTTGCGATGGGCCAGACGTGGTTGTGTTATGGATGGCCAGATTGTGTTCAATCGTGGTGCGATCGCTGGTGCGAAAAATATCAAAACCCCAGCCGCGCGGCAGCCCATTTTCAAGCGTTCGATTTGATGGATGGATGACAATGTTTCGGCGGACTAGCTGTTGGGAAAACGGTGCGGGTTCATCGGAAGCGACCATGAGGCCGATGGCATTATCGAGGAATAAATTGTTTTCCACGAGCCCGCCGTTGCGTACCTGCGCGCCGTGAGATGAGCCGCGTGCGAGAATGTTTTCACGCATGATGACGTTGGTTGTGCCGTGCTGGATGTAAATGTTGTGGTTGAATTTTGTGGGTGGAGCGGTTGTGCCGTCGGGGTCGGGGTTTTCGAGCCAGCCGTTGTGATCGAACAGGTTCTGCTCAAGCAGCAGGCCGTCGACCTGTTTGGCAAACAATCCCATGGCGTGTTGATTGGTGGCAAAGCAGTTGCGAATGATGCAGCGGCGTATACGAATGTTTTGCATTTGCCCCCATAGTTTTTGCAGGGTAATGCCGTCGCGATACAACTCGATGCGACAATCCTCAATCAGGATATTTTCGGTATTGGCCAGCAGATGAAATCCTGCGGCGTTGTTGTTGGCATCATTGAGTCGATCGGTAGCGATCAGATGTAAGCCGACAAAAGCGACGTGGCCGATGCGGTTTTTGTAATGAGAGAGGTTGGATTCTTTGCCACTGTCGAATACGGGGCGTGGGCCGTTGCCGTACGAACTAATGAGCATCATCTCGTTTTCGGATCGCCCGGATAACGGCCATTTTCCCAATGGGCCGAATCGATCTCCAGAGCGAAACAACAAGTGGTCTGCGTACCCATTGCGAAGTAGTTTTTTGCCTTGTTCGACGGTGGCCACGGGTTGGTTTTGATTCAGCCCGGAATTGCTATCGTCGCCGAGCGAGCTGCTGACATAGATCGTGCGATCGTCGGGGCTCTGTGTGAATACGGACCAACCGTACTCGTCGGTGGGTGTTGCATAGGCCTGAGGGTTGACCATGACATGACAACAACCCACAGCGAGAAGTGCGATGGCTATTTTATGAGAGATTAAAAGGTTTGAAAATTTCACGAATTGTTTCCCGCTACATACAGATTGTTGATTTGTGAAGCATTGAGTGCGTTTGACCAGATGGCCGTTTCCGCGATCAGTCCATGGAAATATCGCGAGCCGGAAACATCTTGCGTCGGTGCTCCGCCGATATCAATCGGCAAGGCCATGGCCAATGAACCGATGGAAAATGACGCGAGTGCTTGACCATCATAATAGGGCCGTGCTGTTGAGCCGTCTTTGACCAGGGTGATCATGTGGGTCAGGCCGTCGGAAAAATTTTCGTCCGTGGCCGAGGTACTTGAGGAGCCGATTTGAAAATGAATGTAGCCAGCATTGCTGTCGTCTTCATTGGCGTAGATGCCGGAGGAGGCATTGCTGTCGCCGACTGCGCCCGAAGCCATGGGACAGGCACACAATGGGCGAAGTGACGATCCGCCGGTGGTCTGTCCATCGTTGCGTGCCCAGAGATTGATGGTCCACGATCCGGTGTTGGGTAATGTGTAATCCGTTCGAAGGTAGGCGCTGGTTCCGTTGAACAGAGCTGCGTTGGCCACATCGTCGTCGGTCAATGCGGATTGGTTCAGGCTACCGCCGTTCCATGTGCCCGCACTGTTGGGATGATAAGTGCCGTGGCCGGTTGTGGGGTATTGCAAGTTGTTAGCGTTGATCCCCGTGGCTTCATTCATGCGCAGGTACAGAAGCAAACCATCGATGGCTGTGACAGCGTCGGCGTAAGCGGTTCCGCTGGTCCATGTTTGCGGGCCTTGGCTGAACTCGCCCCAATTGGGTATTTCGAAATCCACGTGTTTTATCGTAGGCGACATGGTGTGTTCCTGTTGAGAAAACGGAAAATCAGGCGGTAAAAATATGATCCAACCGACGGTCGACAATAGCGGTGATCTCTCCAGCAGTGAGGGTGACCTCCGCGAGTTTGATGTGGACGGCACCAGGCCAACCGGTGGCGTCGCTTGCACTGTCGATCAGGGCTTCGCCGGAATCGTCTTCGATCCATATGTAGGCGGTATCGTTGTTGTAAGAAGACAGATCAATCACGAGGGCATCCGACTCAAGGACAACGCTATCGATGGTTGCTCGGCCGGCGGAGACATGAATGCTGGTTGCGCTTTCACTGGCCTGATCAACGCGAAGATTGGTGAATGTGGTTTGTGCCAACCGGTGAATGGTTTGCATTAGCCAGTGGTAGTAAGGCTGCATGCCGTTGGTGGCCAGTGTGATGCCCGCGGGAAGTGTTTCCCCCGCGAGCTGATCGACCTGTTCATGGGTGAGTTGTGAGATGGTCATGATGAAAGTTCCTGCTGCGAACAATGGGGACTAGGCGTATGGTTTGTGGATGACGTGTAAAAATGACGCGTGAAAGATGGCGACGGTCACGACGGTCACGACGGTTTGGTGACGGTGTGACGTTGGTTAATTCGGAGCAGCGGCCTGAATCACAACCAGCACAACAAGGTCAGCCGCTTCATTGGTGGGCGAGCCCGAGACGTTGCGTTGCAGATCCACCGTGATGACATCGCCGCGCTGAACGCTTGTGTACGAGCCATTGAGTACCGCCGCCGTTCCATCACCCTGGGCCGTGGATTTAAAGCCTGCACCATCATTGGCTGTCAGCGCGGGTGGAGTCGTCGTAAGTGTGGAGCCATTGACGTAACACGTGGCGCCGATGCCGTCGCTGGTGGTGGCCGACGCGATGTTAGTGCCGACACTTAACGTGACATCAACGATAGTGCCAGTGATGGGAACCGCGCCGAGCAGTAAACCGGTTTGCGTACTGGCTAGGTCGCCGGGGTATGTGAGTTGTTGTGTGAGCACACCGAGCATGTGATACCGTTGGCCGCCGTAATCCTGTTGAATAAAGCCATTGGTCAGGTCGGGCACGAGCAGCGAATCATTGCCGAGTTTGTTGGGCAGACTCAGGACCAACGCGATGTTAGCCGAGCTGCCCGCGTTGTCGTTCATCAGGGTGAAATAAACTTCGCTGTCGCTGTCTTGAAAAACCTGCAGGTGGCGATGCTCGGTGTCGGCACTGGTGGTGGGTCCGCCGGTGAGAATGTTGAGTGCGTTGGCATCAACCGTTTCGTTTATGCCATCGAGCACAGCATTGATTTCGTCAGCGGTGATGTTCAAGCCCAGGTCAGAAACATCGGGCACATGGAACAGGGTTTGGCTGCGCAGGTCGGTGATGGTGGTGACGGCTTCGCTGTCAGCGACGACCTGCGCCAGTGGCAAATGGGCGGACCCATCGCTGGGCAGGCCGGCCGTGTCTAGCATCAATGCGCCGGTGTCATCGATCCAGATATAGGTGGTGTCGCTGGGTGTGATCGCCAATTGTTGATCGGATTCAAAATCAACAACATCGCCAGCGATGCGACATCGTCCGGCACGCACGCCGATGGTGAGGTCGCCATCCTGATAGACGCGCAGGTCATTGGCACGTGCGGAGGCCAGTAGCATGCGCTGTAACATTTTGCGAAAGGTCAGGTGGTACGGTGATTGGCCAGTTGGAATGTAGGGCGCGCCCGTATCGAGATCGACAGTTGAGGCGAGCAGTGTGGCGTCATCGGGGAATCGTTCAGGCATTGGGGTTTTCCCATTGAATGGTGAAATCGGAATTGAATGACAGTTGGGCGGGCGGCGATGGCAATGCGTCGGTGTCGATCGTTTCAGTCGTGGTTGCCGAGGTGACGGATCGGCCCAGTGGATCGATGGCATTGAATGCCAGGGTGTGCGTCCCTGCGGCGAGATGATCACGGTGATAATGCAACGCCGTGCCGTCGGTGCCGAGTGGGCCGAACCCGAGTTGACCGCGCCCGAGTCCGGGTCCCGTGGCGGCATCGGTGCCGAATCCACCATCGCCGAACAAGGCGCCGAAGCCACTGCGATTCACATGGCCTGGCCAAAGTGGGGTTAGCGCATCGCTTGCGTGGTTGAGTTCGACATGGGCCATGGTGTTCAGGGGTAGTGATTCATGTCGAACAATCTGGCGATCGATAGCGCTGGTGACGCGGGGGTTCCAACTTGTGAGTAACGCTGGAAATGCCGTGTCAAAATCATCAGCCGACACGGCCAACAATTCGATGCGATGTGGCTGGGTGCGATCGAGTAGCAGCCATGTTTCGTGTTGCGTGGGAGTCGCGGTCACGTCAAACCATTGGTCGTCAACATAAATTTGCACCAATCGATCGCCCTGGTTTGCAGTACGCCACCACAGATGCACCAACGCGGGGTGTTCGCCGCTTGACCATGACTCGGTCATGACAGGCCGAGCCAATACCAATTCGAAAATGTCCTGAGTGGGTTGGCTCACGGGTTCACCTGTAAATAATCAATGCGGTAACTCATGCGAACGCGCATCGCGACCCGGCGAATTTCGCCCGCCTCAAACGTCAGCATGATTGCGTTGGTCCATTGTCGGCCCATGCCATCAGTCAACGTGTACGCTTGGCCGTCCAGTAAATTTTCGATGGCAGTTTGTTGCGTGGCGATTTGTTCAGCGTCGTCTGCAATGAGATAACCATGTTGTTCAATCGCGCGGCCGGATCGCCCCTGACTGGCAAGCCGAACGCCGTGTGTGCCCGGCGTCGTTTGCAGGACATGTCGTAGCGTGAGGCCATGTGGTAATAATTGATGCGGCCCGGATTGGAATAACGCGAGGCTGTTGAATGTCGCGTTGGTGGTGAGTGGTGACATGGTGAGGCTTTCAATAGAGGGCAAACAAAATGGCACAGTCACAAACCGTGTGATTTGATTCGGCACGACGAATCCACCAGTAGCGCCAGAATATCGTGGGAAAATGTGGGGAAGTGGGGAAGTGGGGGGGGGGTTAGATGCGGGTTAGGGTGGCGGTGCCGAAGTCGAATTGATCATCCATGATGCCGTCGCCATCGCGGTCGAGTTGGATGACCATGGTGCGGGTGAGATTGGCAAAACGTTTGGCCAACATGGAAGTGCGTTGTTGATGCGCTGTTGCGTCCGATGATTGATTGAAAGACCAGGCATAGACGTGGGCAATGGTTTGCATGGCTTCGAGTCGTGCAGCCACCTCGGGGTTAAGCACCGCCGCAGTCTCGGTAGCCAGCAGGTTAAGTCGATCAAGTAAAAACGCGTGAGCGATAGCGATCTGTGGCCCGAACGTGCGAATGATTAATTCCGCAGATGTGGTGTCGCCTGGCGCGATGGGATCATCATCGGTGCTGTTGCGTAATTGTGAAGCGGTCAGTGTGTTGGCGTCCACCCGAGCGACAATTTCAATCGGCCGACCGGCGAGCAGTGCGATGTGACCTTCATCGATTTGGGCTTGCGTGAAATCGGCCGTAACACTTGTGAGCGTCGTGCCCGACACCGTGGCGTCATCGACATTGATCCGCTGTTGTGGCGTGGCGGGAAATTCATTGAAAACCAAAGGGTCGAGCAGTAACAGGTCGCGGTCGGTGGCGTAGGGCATGATGGGGCTCGCAGTGGAAGTGAGGTTGGTCAAGCAATGACCATGAATGTGGCCGGAGATGTGGAGGCGATTCGCGTTGAAGCGATTGCGTTTTTGAAAGTGGCGCCGGTGGTGGTTAGACCACCGGGCCGAGGTGAATCACCCGAGCGACGAGGAGGCGGCGTACGCTCGAGTCGCGCTATAGACATGAGGATGGCTCACCCGGGACATCCCAGCGCAGGAGGGCAAAAAAGAACAAGCCCTGTTAAACGTTCCGTAAAACGTTTAGCTGGTCGAAAGACCATGAATCAAACCATGCGCGTTTTCGTTGCGCATTTCGAGGGTGTACTCGCCGATCACTTGGCCGACTTCGCTGTCGCCGGTGGATGCGAGTTTCTTGAATTGGAAATGACGACCCGCCAGTGGGAGGACATCCACACGTGAGCTATCGAGCAGCAGCACCGTGTCGTTGGGAACCCAACGAGAGAGGATGACGCGGCACACGCCGAAATCGGATTCATAAACGCTGACAAGATCTTTGTAGCGTTCATCACCAGGCCCGAATCCACGCGCAGCGGTCAGGAAGCTATTGATCTTTCGCTTCTGCAAACCGTTGACCACAATGGTGTCGATGGTGCCTGCCGATTGCGACCAGATGTCACGCATCGCGTTGTTCAAAATCGCTTCGGTGAGCGCCGCCGAACTGGCGTCGACGCGATTGGTACTGACGAATGGCACGATGCCTTTCATGGATCGGCGCGTGTTGGCATTGCCTTGCGGATTGGATGCCGCAGACACGCCGTTGATCACACAGTTTTCCAGATCACGAAGCAACTCGCGCAGTCGTTCGGATTTCTGGTAATCCAGTTCATCCGCTACCGCCACCTGGCTGGCTGCCAGTTGTGAGCCGGACACTTCGATGCCCGCGGTGAAAATTTGCGTGTAGTTGCGCTGTCGCGTGCGATTAGTAAAGCGCGTGGCTGGGCGATCGTCGCCTTCCAACGCGGCGTTACCCAGAATGTGAATGAGCATGTAGCATGTTGTCATCCAATTCTTCGCTGACGGTAGAGCCATAGCCACGGACAACGGTCAATGTGTTCGTGCCGGTATCGACCGAGGTGACGAGCATCACTTCGCTCGAGCCGTCAGTTTGAATCTGATCGCCAGCGCGGAAACGATCAGAGTTGTCCACCACAAATTGCGTGTCGGTGGCTGGATCGGTATAGGTTGCGTCGTTGATCAGGTCCGTGTTGGGTAACAATGTATCCTCAAGCCATTCATGGATGGTTGAGGTGGCATTGCGTTGCGGATCGCCGAGGTGGTCGAGCAACGCGGTTTCGTAGGGACTGACGAGGCCGATGATTTCGGAAACGTCTTCGGCATTTTCGGGTAGCGTGCTGCCCGATGAATAGGTGGCTTTGCCTGTGAATGACATGGTGAGAATTCCTGGTTACGTGGTTTAAAAATCAAATAAAAACGAAGTGATGAAATGCCAGGTGCGGTGGTGTGTGTGATTACGCGCGTCGTTTGAGACGCAGGTAAGCGAGCAGGTCACGCCGGTGACCGGTGGCCGCAGCCTGTGCCGCAGCGTGGGCAACGTCTTGATCCATCGGATCAGAATCATGCGCCGACATGGCGCGGGCTTGGGACACCTGTTTGCGAAAGAGGTAGGGCTTTTGCCGTTGTAAATCGGCGACGGCCTGTTTCAAATCAGGCTCGTCCATGGTTTGCACCGTGGCCTCAGTCAGCAAACGGGCGACCCCGAGGTCGATGGCATCGGCCTCAGTCAACAACTCACTGATGCGATGTTGGCGTTCGAGATGGTCAATCATGTCACGCGATTCGGTGAGTTCGCGTTCGATCTTTTCCAGATTCTGGCGTGCCTGTTCAAGTTCCTGTTCCGCCTGCTGAGCGCGTTTGCGATAACGGATTGATTCACTGACGGGCACGAGTTTGTTTGATTCACTACTTGTTGGAGAGGAGTCCGTTGGTGTTTGCGATGGCTCGGCCGCATGACTTGTGTGAGTTGGGGGTGTTGGTGTTGGGGAGTGTGTGGGGGTGTCGGCCGGGTCGGTTGTATTCGATGTGGCGGTTTGTTCGGGCATGGTGTCTCCTGGAAATTTTGTAAGGGTTAGCAATAGCGCGGATGGAATTAATCAGCTTGGGTTTGTTCGTTTGAATTGCGGGCTGCGTGGGCATCGTCGATGCAATCGTGGTAGCCCAGTTCAGCCAGTAGTTGATCGTTGGGCACGCCGAGTTGCTGTTTCATCAAGGCGTTGCGCAGGCGTTCGGTTTCGTTTTCAGGAATGGGACTGGGCCAATCGATACGGATCTGGCGTTCGTCGGGGCTGTTGGGATAGAGGCCAGCAATATCAGCCGCGCGCAGGATCAGTTCGCAGATCTGGCTGATACCGATGCCGAAGGTGACACGCTTTTTCTCGGTTTTGGCAAGCATGCCCATCATCACCAGACGCAGGGCGTTTTCACTGGTAAGGTTGCCGACCTTGGTTCGGATCAAGCCCGCAGCAACAGCGCTGACGGAACTGGTTTTGTCCATGGCATCACGCAGTTCGTTGATGTGTGCGGTTTCGGAGGGACTGTCGGTATCACCGCCGAAGGTGTCGATGGATGCATCGGGATTGCTGGTGGACCACATCTGTCCAGGGCCGACAGGTCGATCGAGGAAATTTTCCAGACCCTTGCCGAGATACATTTTGAAGGACTGAAACGTCACGCGATTAGCACGATCGGACAGACGGGTGTTGAGTTCGTTTTGCAAGGGGATTAAGGGTTCAACTTCGGAGAGGCCTTCGTAGCGATAGGGTTGCCCGATGTTTTGAATATGGACGACGGGAATGGTGCCAAACGGATTGGGTTCGATTTCGACCAAAGATTTTCGATGAGGTCTGCCATTGAATCGCATGATGGCCCGGTCGGTGAATAGCTGCGTGCATTCGTTAGGTCGCTGGGCGCGGCGGTGATGTTGATACATCAGTCGTTGCAATATGCCGCCGTCGTTGCGCGGCGTGGATCGACGATGATGCAGGGCATAGGCATTGAGTTGGCGATAGTCGTTTTCATTGAGGATGGGAATGACGCGCGGCGCTTCGACGGGTTCGAGGGTGATGGCACGTTTGCGCGTATCGAGGTTGACCAGCACATCGACGTAGCCATAGATGGATGCGAGTAATGCCATGGTCTGAAACATGGCCACACCGCCGGAGTTGTTGATGGTCTGGTTGAGTAGCGCGGTGATTTCATTGGCGCGGGTCTTGTCGCTGGCTTTGCTCTGGATGACGGCCGGTTTGGCGAACATGAAATCAGCCAGGGCATTGATGCGCCAGGCGATGTCGTTTTCAATGACCAGTTCGCGTCTGGGTGCCGAAGGGCAGGTCTGAGTGAGTCGGTCAGGCAGGCCGCGCGACTGAGCCAGACCCGGACGGTAGTTACTGGTGGTCTGACTGCTGGGCAGGACCGGGTTGCGGTAGTAATCCCAGAACATGTTGAGCCGAGGCAGATCGCGGGACAGGTGGTCGTTGATGCGGTTGTCGATCTGGGCCAGTTGTTCGCGTGGCGGCAACAGGTCGTGATTGCCAGCGGTGGAATTGGCACGAGTCAGGCTGTCGGCTGAGATTGGTGTGGGTTTGGCGATCGGCATGGTGGCTCCGCAATGAGCGTGAAATGGGTGGGTATTGGGGGCAGGTCCGGGAAACGGTTTCGCGACGTAGATGCGTTGCTAGAGGTCTCACCTATGGGCCGATGGTCGCGCTGGTGCGCGCACTGGTGGCGAAATGTGGGCGCGTGGTTTTCGTAAGTCGAGTGGGACGTGGGTGTAAAAATTTTTTGGCTACGGACCGTTTTTTTGGTTTTTGTTTGGTAGTTTGTGCGCACAAGTTGACATGGGTGGTGTTGTCGCACCACGGTTTTCTGCGTTACCATGGTGGGTCTATGCCTCGTGCAGAAAAAGAATTAGACATTCTGGAACAGATCAGCCAGATCCTTGCCGACGGCCTGGAGCTGGCCCAGGTATTTCAACGCGCTATGGCGCTACTGAGTGAGCGCTTGGCGATCCATCGTGCTGCGCTATTGCTGTGGGATGAGGCGACTGATGAATTGCGCATCACTGCCGCGATTGGACTGACTAAAGAAGAGATGGCTCGCGGCCGCTATGCCATGGGTGAAGGCGTTACGGGCCAGGTGCTCAAGACCGGCGAATCGCAGATCATTCCCGACATCAGTCGGCACCCGGATTTCCTCAATCGCACCGGCGCGCGCGATTTGCAGGCAACTGATGATGATGGTGCACAATCAAGCGACGATACGGCGACCACGCCTATCAGCTACATCTGTGTCCCGGTTAAAGATATGGATCGCTATGTCGGGGCGATTGCGGTGGACAAGCCGTTTGAAAATGAAGTGTCGCTGGCGGCTGATGCGCGAATTTTATCGATCATCGCAGGATCGATCGGGCAGACGATTCGCATTCATCAATTGTTGCAGCGCGAGAAAGACGAACTGCTGGCAGAAAACCAACAGCTGCGCGACAACCTGCACTCGCGGTATCGATTCGACAACATCATCGGATCAAGCCCGGCCATGCTCGATGTGCTGGGCACGATCGGACAGGTCGCCACATCGCGGGCCACGTGTTTGCTATTGGGCGAAACGGGTTGCGGTAAGGAATTGATTGCCAAGGCCATTCATTACAACTCGACGCGCAAGGATAAACCCCTGGTGCGGGTGAACTGCGGCGCGCTATCACCGCAGTTGCTGGAGTCAGAATTGTTCGGGCATATCAAAGGCGCATTTACGGGTGCGATGCGAGATAAGATTGGCCGATTTGAAGCGGCGGATGGTGGGACGCTTTTTCTGGATGAAGTGGGCACGTTGGATCCGCAACTGCAAGTGAAATTATTACGGGTGCTGCAAGAGCGAGAGCTGGAGCGCGTCGGCGATCATCGAACGATCAAGCTGGACGTGCGCGTGATCGCTGCGACAAACCTGGACTTGGAAGAGGAAGTCAGCAAGGGCACTTTTCGCGAAGACCTGTACTATCGCTTGAATGTGGTGACGGTACATATTCCCCCGTTGCGATCTCGCCGTGAAGATGTGCCACGCTTGATCGACCATTTTCTGGATCGATACAACCGTGAAAACCAACGGGCCCTGAGCAAGATGAGTCGTGATGTACTCAACACGCTGTTGCGTTATCCGTGGCCTGGAAATGTGCGCGAGTTGGAAAACACCATTGAACGGGCGGTGGTGTTGAGCCAGGGCGAGGAATTTATGGAGGATCTGTTGCCGTTGCAGATTCGTTTGTTCGCGCAACAAGTGCGTGGCGATTCCTCAGAAGAATCATTGGAAACGTTGGCCGCCAAATTAGCCAGTCATACGATCAAGCATTACCAGATTCAGGAAGGCGAAATTTACGAACTAGTGATCAATGAAATCGAACGAAGCCTGATCACCGAAGCGCTGGCGTTTAACAACGGCGTGAAAACGCGCACCGCGGATTTTCTAGGGATTAATCGCAACACGCTCAATAAAAAAGTCAAAGACCTGAATATCGAAACCGCTGACTAGCACGGCATGGTTTTGAAGTTATATTTTTAGGGGTTAAAAAACAGGAATAAGAGTCGGAGGGGCTGGGTGGCATGGAAAGAAAAGAATGCCGGAAGCCGGAAGTAATTTGAAGTTCAAAGGGGAAAGTGGGGGGGGGGAGTGTTATCGATGGCGTTTGCGTTTCATGATGATCGTGTCATGTTGTCGGGGGGTTGGTCAAAGCGTCGGCTTGGGATCATGGGGTTGGTTATCGTTGCGTTGGGAATGGTTGGGGTTTTTGTGGGGGTTTGGGCCCAACATCATGCCCAGGGGATAGATGGCATTCATTTAACGTCGATGGATTATGTGGCGACTGCTGCGAATCCTATTGCGACGCGCAGTGTGGTCACAGGTTTGGCTGCGGCGGTGTGGGCGATGGCCGCGTTGACATTGTTGGTGTGGGTGTTGGTGCGTTCGATCAATCAGTTTGCCAATGGTGGGGTGCCCAAGCATTTGACCGAACGCTTGCCCCGGCAGCCGATACGCGGACGATGGACTTGGCTATCGCTTGGTTTGGGTTGGTTGGTCGGCGGGATGTTGTTGTTGATGTCGATCGACATCGCGGTCGGGTGTGCGTGGGATCGGTCCATGGGGTTGGAATTGATTCGCGGATTTGTGGGGTTAGTGGTGTTGCTGATTCTGGTCGGCGTGTTGGGGTTGCGTGGTGGCTACGAGTGGGTGGTCCGTCGTGAGACGCTGTTTTTTATCTGGTTGGCGAGCGCGGTTTTTCTGGTCGGCGGTGTGTCGTTGGCAGATGCGTGGACACGCAGTTTTACCGAGCAGCCACCCTATATTTTTCAGGATTGGTTTGCCATCGTCGCGACAGTGGCCACGATCTGGGTCGGGCTTACCTGGTCAACATGGCGATCAAGTTTTCATCGCGCGGTGATTGTGGGCTGGGCAATGGTGTTGTTGCTGTACTACGCATCAACGCTCGGCGCGTGGTTGTATCAACCGCGAATGGATAAAACGATCTGGGCTTGGTCAGTGCTGGCGTTTTTAGAATTAGGATCGCTACTCACCGCTGCAGTGATGTATCGTTGGACCCAAGACAAATGGCTACGAACTGCGAGCGTGACCTGGCCCTTGTTCATGGCCTATGGCTGGGTCAACAATTACGCGGCGGCGAGCATGTGGGAATTAACAGGACTCGCACTGTTGCTGTTAGTCATACTGTTCGCAACCCTCCCCCCCGTCAAACGCTGGTAACCCCCCACTCCCCCCCCCCCACTTTTCCCCTGCACGCTTTAGTGTTTTGGGTAAATGATGTGATTGGTTTTTACATTTTTGGTGCTTTGGCAGGTGGGCTTGAGTCCATCTGCCGGTAGACAATCAAGATTGTTTTTACCAGTTGCTCTGTCGCTTGTTTTTTTTCGTGTGTGTTGCCGGGCGCAGAACAAGTTTTTTTCAATGTTTTATTTCGACCATGACGCGAGCGTTTGAGCGAGTAAGCGTACGCCGAAGCCGGTGGGGCCGACGTTGTACAGTGGGGTGTCGGATTTCACATCGCTGACGCCTGCGATATCCAGGTGTGCCCAGCGAAAGGGTTGGCCGTTGGGGTTTTTGTCGTGGCCGGCGTTGGTTGCATTGCCGTTTGGTGCGGCAAAATAGCTTAAAAACGCAGCGCCTTGAATGGGGTGTGCGCCGCGGGCGTTAGCGCCCATGGCGGAATTGACCAGATCGCTATGTGTGCCTTTCATCATGTCGCGGTGCTCATCCCATAGAGGCAGATGCCACAATCGTTCGCCGACCACGTCGCCCGCATCGAATAATGCGCTACGTAAATCGCCGTCGGCACAGAAACAGCCGGCGCAATAGGAACCCAACGCCACGACGACGCCGCCGGTTAATGTCGCCAGATCGACGACCGCGCTGGGTTGGTATTTTTTGCATCCGTAGGCCAATGCGTCAGCCAAAACGAGTCGGCCTTCGGCATCGGTGTTGGTGATTTCGACGGTGACGCCGTTGGTGTGTGTGATGATGTCGTTGGGGCGATAGGCATGGGTATCGACCATGTTTTCGGCGGTAGCAATGATCGCTACGACACGTGTTGGGATTTTCAAAGACGCGACGGCATGCATGGCGCCGATGACTGCGGTGCCGCCACACTTGTCGTATTTCATGCCGACCATGGAAGCGGATGGCTTGAGGGAGTAACCGCCGGTGTCGAACGTGATGGCTTTGCCGACGAGTAACACCGGCGCGGGGGCTGCTTTGGTTTTAGATTTTTTCTGGGAGGACGCCGAGGTTTTTTTGGTGTTTTTTCCCGGCCATTCCAGCACGATCATGGCCGGCGGAGTTGAACCGCCTCGGCCGACCGCCAGCAATCCCCCCATGCCCAGCGTCTCGGCTTTTTTGGCATCGATGATCGAACAACGCAAGCCGACTTTTTTCGCCATGCTTTTGCAATAGCGCACCAGGTACGCGGGGTTGGCGATGTTGGGCGGGGTGGCGGCCAATTCCCGGGCGACGTTGGCCGACTCGCCGACGAGCACGCCTTGTCGCGTTGCATCCAGCCAAGGCTTGTCGACTTGCACGGTTAGTTTTTTCGGTGAAGCGTTTTTGTCTTTGCCGCTATTTTTACGTTTGTCGCTTTGGCCGCCTTGGGATTTAACCGCGCCGAGAAATTTATCATGGATGAGGTTGGCCAGTTGCATCCCTTCGCCGATGGCCAAGCCGACCGCGTGTTTGTTGAGGTCGCGCAATGCCTGGGAGTCGAGGTGCCATGTCAATTGGCCGATTGCCGATGCGTGCAATAGTCGCAGCAGTCGGCCGGCGCCCTGACGCAGGGCATCGAGCCGGCGCGAGGGATCAGTGACGGAGCTGTCGACATTGAGGATGAACAGCCGTTGATCATTTTGTGGGCCATAGGCACAGGACACCATGCCCGCGTCGGCACAGAATTCCGGACGAGCGATGGCGGCTTTGTAGGCATCGTGCAAAGTGGCAGGCCATGATGCGGGCAGGGGTGCGTTGGTTTTGCTGTTGTGGCCACTGATGTTGTTCGGGGCTTGGCTCGACACGTCATGCACCACGGCATAGGCGGATTTGGCGGAACTGCTTGATTTCGCCGATTGCGTTGATGCGGAACTGGTTTTCGTGGCAGTGATTTTTAGATTGGAATACACGGTCGGTCTCCTGGTCGAGCTTTGGGTCAAATGTTTTTTGGGTCAATATCGGGCGAGAGAATGCCGGTTACCCGGAGCATGCAAGGTTATGGTTTATCGGCAGTTGGGGCATGTTTACGCCAGATTGATGGTTGACATTTTGGGGTGGGGTTGGTACGTTTGCCGGTCTATAGTAGCGTCCATGCATGGCCACTCCCGGCCCTGTTTCACCTATCCGAATTGGTAATCCTTTGTCGATATTGTCAATGACTGATACTGCGATTGATACCGTCCCGACGATGATCGTTCGCCCATTATGCCGTAAGGCTGTTGATGGGGGTGCTGGGGTTCGCTCACGTTTTACCAAGTGCTGTGGTGCGACGGTGGGGCGAGGCACGACGGTGGCGATGGCTTTGGTCATGATCGTGCTGTTGGGCGCGATGCCTGTGTCGGCCTTGGCACAGAACAACATCCCCACCAATCTGGTCTCCGCGACCAATCCCTATTCTGCCGCAGATCAGGCCCAGATCGATCGCTTTCTGGACACCATGATTCAGCGCATGGCCAGCCAGGATGATGCCTCGCTTGGCGAAGCGCGTCGTCTGTTGGTGGGCCAATTTACCCGAGTGCAAGACGGGCAGGGACGCATTTTCCTGCAGTACATCAGCAACGGTTTGTCGCGTCGGCTCAAACAGCTCACCGCACCGGGCCAACGCATGATCGTTCGGCTCAATGCCATGATCGTGGTTGAATCGGTTGCTCAGCATCAGGCCAGCGCTGCGGTGATTGATCTGGTCAGTCACGGCTTGAGTGATGCCTCGCCAGCGGTGCGTTATTGGGCGGGCAAGGCAGTGGCCAATCTTGCCAGCAATGCCAACAGCAACATGGGCGTGCAACAACAAGCCACGCTACTGAATTCCCTCAAGGCCGCGCTCGGTCAGGAGCAATCCAACGCGGTGTACCAGCAACTGCTTAGTTGCCTGGTCAAGCTCAATCTCATGCCCGGGGCCACGTCGCTTTTACTTGACGAATTACAATCCCGCGCCAGTGTTCATGCTCGCGATCCGCAATTGGCCATCACGCCGATTCTCGAAAGTCTGACCGAATTGTTTCAGTCGATCATTCGCCAACAGGCCAGCAATGAGAGTGTGCCCACGGAGCAGGTTCGCCGAATCACGCAAGTGGCGTATCGATATTTGTTGACTGCCGCAACCAATTTGGCCGACGACCGCATCGATCGGGACGATGCCAAATCCTATCGCGATATGGTGACCTACACCGATACCATCTTGCGTTGGACCACGGAACAACTCGGCGTCGATGGGGCTGATGTGCCCGCGAAATTCGATCGGGCTGTCGATAACGGCCAGTGGAGCGAAGTGCGATTGCGCACCACCGAGTGGCAAAAACTACTGCTCGATAAGCTCGGCTTTGATGAGGCTGATCTGGCTGTGCAGTTTGAGTAGTCACCCGAATAATTAGTTAGGCGTGACCCCCACCCCCCCCCACATTTTCCCTTCCACTCCTCTCGGCCATACTCTTCTCGCTGCATTTTCCTCGGTTTACTTAATCCGTTTTGCATTAACGCGCCACGGGTCCACGTAATACCAATCCCATAAGTTAGCCGCCGCCCTTGGGCGGCGTGAAACGTGCGATAAACGTAGGCCGTCGCGCCGCCATAAAGGCGACGGCTAACGCGCGTATCTTTCTCGGGATTGGTGTAATAATACCCATCCCATTAAAAACTCGCGCGGCCTCAAATTTTCCTTCACACAAACTCCCGGTATTCACCGGGAGCTAATAAAAAACTACGCGCGAGTATTTATCGTAATCCGTATAATTACGTTAATTACGCGCTCGCACCTTTGCCGCGCCAGCCTCCGTACTTCGCGGACGTTCGTTGCGTCGCCCAGATCAACAGCACCACACCCGCGGTCAACACACCCGTGGTCAGCCATTGCCCGCGCGTCATGCCTAATGCCTGGTATCCGATGCCTGCATCCGGCTCGCGGAAAAATTCATTCCCGATGCGCGCCATCGCATACACGATCATGCCCCATGCCACGATCACACCCGGCTTGCGCGGCTGACGATAGATCCACAGCAATATCAGGAACACCGCCACGCCTTCGCTCAGCGCTGCATACAACGTGGACGGATGCCGTGGCGTTAACATCGGCTCCACCAGCGCGATGGCTTGTGCATCATGCGACTGAACCATTGCGATAATTCGAGCAATCTGATCGCGCGTCCACGACAATTGGCTCGGCGGCATGTCATACAATTCCTGCGGAAATTTCACCGCCCAAGGCAAGTCCGCACTCGCCGCGCGCCCGATCAATTCTCCATTGATGAAATTGGCCACGCGTCCAAAAAACACGCCGATCGGTGCCACAAATGCCACCAGATCCATGAGGAATAACCAGTGCGACGCAAAACCAATTCGGCCTTCGGCTTCGTTGGTAGGCAACATGGTTTGCGCCGTTTGGGAAGTGCGTGATAATCGCCAGGCATAAAACGCGGACGCCCCGACCATGCCGATCATCCCGCCGTGGCTGGCCATGCCACCCTTGTACAGCAGGAACAAATCCGACACGGGCCAGAACAACGAGGGCTGATAAAAAATCGCATATCCCAAACGCCCGCCGCCCACCACGCCGAGCATCACCACGGTGACAAAATCCATCATGCGCACGGTAGGCAACAACGTCGGCCCCGTTCGCACGACGCGCCGCGCCAAGAGATACCCCACCGCAAAACCCGCGATATACGCCAGCCCGTACCAACGGATCGGCCCATTTTCCCATAGCTCGATCGCGTAGGGATCCAACGTGTGCAGCCAGGTGCCCAGCGTGGTGCAGGTCGTCGACATGATTGTGTGTGAAAAAAACATCCCGATCTCATCGCGACAATATCGCGGTCATTCCATAGAACATAGCTTCTATTCTATTCACGCCAACTCACGCCAACTCGCAGCAATTCGCAGCAATTCGCAAAACTAGGGGTTGCGTTTGCGCTTGGACTTGGATTTTTTCTTGCTGCTGCTGGCGTTGCTACCGCCGGTATTCTTCTGGCCCGACGGTTTGGATTTATGCTTTGACTTTTTCGACAGCGAAGACTTGCCGCCGGATTTACCCCCCGATTTGCCTCCCGGTCGGCCACCCGACCGATCGCCGCCGCGATCGCCCCCCCGACCCGATTTGCCGCGCGGTTTGTCTTGTCCACGCCCACCCATCGTGGACGGATCGACCGGATCACGTTTCCCGCCGATGCCCTTGATAATGGCCAAATCTAATTGCCGTCCCGGCGGGTCAACCCGCGCGATACGCACGACCATCTTGTCGCCGATCTGAATGGTTTTGCCGCTGCGCATGGCCACCAATGCGCCAGTTTGCCGATTCAATTGCCAGCGTTCCGAACCTGGAATTTCCGTCGTCCGTACAAAACCGTCCACCAGATAACGGTCCACTTGGACAAAGATCCCTTCGCCCGTCATGCCCGTCACCGTGCCGTCGTAATCGTCGCCCACAAAATCGGTCAACAGGTCCAGCACAAAATACTGTCGCAGTTCACGCTCAGCCGCTTCGGCATTGCGCTCGGTATCGCTGCAATGCCTGCCCATTTCAACCAGCTTCTGTTCATCAGGCACGCGCGGGTCGGCCACCATTTTGTTACGCAAGCCGGCTGATCGTCCGACGGATTTTTTCCCGTTGTCCGACACATCCAGATACGCATCCAAACCGCGATGCACAATCAGGTCTGGGTACCGGCGAATCGGACTGGTGAAGTGCGTGTAATGGTCCGACCCCAACGCGAAGTGACCCACCAGGATCGGCGAATACTCCGCCTTGCTTAAGGTCCGCAACACTGCCAGATGCACGGCATGTTGAGAAGGTTTGCCACGCACGCTATCTAACAATTGTTGCAGTTCCTTGCGCGACGGATTGGCTGGCACATTATGCCCTGCCACCCGCGCGAACTGTCGCAATTCCGTCAGATCAAGCGCGGGCGGATCGGGGTGGACCCGGCGAATCATCGGAATATCAAGGTTGTTAAAAAGCCGGGCCGCTGCCTCATTGGCTTCGACCATAAACGCTTCGATCAGTTGGTGCGTAAATGCATCGTCCTCGCGCACCGCGTCGACCATGCGACCCGAATCGTCAAACACCAATTCCGCCTCAGGCAAATCCAACACAATCATGCCCGACTTGAATCGTCGGCTACGAATGCGATGGGCCAACTCGTTCATCAACTTCAGTTGGTCAATCACCTGGCGTGGATAATTGGCTTCCGTTTTGGCATGCTTGCGCGCTTCGCGCAGATCATCATCGATCACGGCCTGCGCTTCCAGATAGGTAAAACGCTTGGTCGAACGGATCACGCTACGGCAAAAACGCGCGTCCACCACCTGGGCGTCTTCGTCATACCGGATAAACGCGGTCTTCGTAAATCGGTTGACGCCTTCCTGCAACGAACACACGCCGTTGGATAAAAGCTCGGGCAACATCGGCACCACGCGCCGTGGCAAATAGCACGAATTACCGCGTACTTTGGCTTCGTCATCCAGGGCCGAGCCCGGCCGCACGAAATGGGCCACGTCCGCAATGTGAACACCCAGTTCATAGCATGCACCGCGATTTTCTTTCGGATCCAGTTTCGTGATACTGATCGCATCATCAAAATCCCGCGCGTCCGGCGGATCGATTGTGGTGATCAGCAATTCCGTCAGGTCTTCGCGATCGCTGTGTTGCTTCGCATCGCCGTCGCCGAACTGCGATGATTCCGTGCGTGCTTGTTCAACCACCGCGTCGGGGAATTCATCAGCCAATCCATACGCTCGCATCACCGACAGCGTTTCGACATGCGGTTCGCCCAACTCGCCCAACACTTCAACAATCACACCCTCGGCCAGTGCGTCGCTATCGGGTTCGGGGAACTTGATAATCTCAACGACAACTTTGCTGTCGAGCGTGGCGTTTTTCGCGGTAGGGTCGCGGATCAAAATCGGCTGGTGATACGCATTGCCATCGACGGCAACGGTGTACGTCGAACCGCGTCGTATCAGTGAGCCGACGTAGTTGCGTTCCTTGCGCTGCATGATTTCCACGATGCGCCCGGTGTAAGGCGATCGGCCTCCACCCGCTCGGCCGCGCTCACGCACCACCCGGGCCAACACGCGATCACCGCTGAGCGCACCATTGGTATACGGAGCCGGCACAAACAGATCGCCATGCTCGGTGGGTGAATCCGGGAGTAAAAAACCGAAGCCGCGCTTGTTGCGCCGAAACACGCCGGTCATCTGTTTGCCCGGCGGGGGCAGTGACACGGTATCGGCCGACCCCAGGACCACCTGACCCTCGTCGATCATTTGCTTGACGGTGGCTTCGAAATCTTTTTTCTCATCGCTGGCCACACCCAACTCCGCCATCAACCCGGCGACCGGGCGCGGCTGATATTTTTGATGGGTGATATGCGAGAGAATTAGACGTTTAATGAGACTTGCCATAGTCACGTCAGTGTAGCCGATGTCTCGATATAAGATGCAATTCGCTCGGCTCGGCCTGCTCGGCTCATATTTCGTACAATGCCCCCATGCCAAGTACCACCGAAGATATTCTCAAAGCCGCCGCCGACCTGGGTAAACTTATTGCCGAGCATGACGCGGTGAAAAAAGTCGAATCCGTCGAGAAAAAGCTCGCCGATGACATCGATTCCCAGCGCCTGATCGCCGATTACTCGCGTTGTCTGCAATCGCTTGGCGAAAAGGAACAGTCGGGCCAACCGATCGAGGTCGCTGACAAACGCAAGCTCGAGGATCTGCAACGGGCGATGACCAGCAACCTGCTGCTCGCTCAAATGCAAACCGCTCAGATGGATTACCTCGACCTGATGCGTCAGGTCGATGCGGTCATCACGCCAGCGGCGCTGGCGCCACCAAGTGCACCCGCTGGTCCACAGTAATCGCACAGTAATCGGTGAACTGCAACTCAAGAAGGTAATCGGGGTCGCACGGCATTCCCCTGTTTAGCGGGCGACGCGCAGCGTCCCGTTCGGCCTTCTTGATTTCCGGCCTTCATGAATTCCTCGTTAAAAATTGTTAAAAGTTCATCCCACCTCAATGCGCGGATCGACCCACGCATAGGCGATGTCGACCAGCAGGTTGAACACGATCAGAATCGTGGCATAAGTCAGCACCACGCCCAGGATCAAAAACTGATCCTTGTTGAGCACCGCGTTGACGAAATGTTCGCCAAGGCCGGGGATATTAAAAACCTGTTCAACGACGAACGATCCGGTCATCGCCCCTGCCGCAGCCGGCCCTAGAAAACTCAGCACCGGCAAAAACGCAACCTTCAGTGCATGCCGGAACAGCACCCGGTACGGCCCCGCGCCCTTGGCTACCGCTGTTCGCACGTAATCGCTATCCATCACGTCGGCCAATCCCAGTCGCACCAGCCGGGCAATGTACGCCGCAGGCAAAGCTCCCAACGTAATCGCGGGCAACACCATGTGTCGCAACGGCACCGGGCCGTATCCCCAACCGCCCAGCGGAAACCATTTCAACATGGCACCGAACACGATCAGCAAAACCGATCCGGTCACAAACGAAGGCAAGCTCACCCCCACCAGCGCCGCCAACAAACTCATCCCATCCAACGGCGAACCTGGCCGCAGCGCACCGACGGTGCCAGCCAATAACCCCAGCGCTAACGCCACGATGATGGCCGCCACGCCAAGCGTCGCGCTGACGCGTAAGCCCGGGCCGAGAATGTCATTGACCCGTTGATCGCGATACTGCAAGCTCGGCCCAAAATCGCCGTGCAACAACACCCCATTCAAATAGCTCGACGCGAACGCCCACGGACTGTGCAAATTGTATTGGCGTAACATCGCTTGCTCGATCGCCGGGTCGGGCCGTTTGCCTTCCGGGTTCTCCAACGGATTGCCCGGGATCAACCACGTCAAGGTAAACGTCACCACAAACACCACCGCGAGTATGGCAGGCAACTGAATCAAACGCGATGTAATCAGGTGAAGCATGGGGATTATTAACCACAGAGGCACAGAGACACAGAGGGTAAGACAAAATTAGAAATCAATGGCATGCTCATATCACCATGCGTTTGAGGCCACTTTTAAGAGTCGGAGATAAAAAGTTCATGATCAAGCCAGTTTTGATGCCAGCGAGTCTGAGGTAAGTCAAAAGTTGCGCTTCGTGTACGGGCAAAATTTTTTCGATGGTTTTCAGTTCAATAATTAGGCGGTTTTCGATAACCAGATCAAGTCGATATCCCATTTCCAGTTCGTGGCCCTTGTAAATCACGGGCAAGGGTTTTTGTCGTTCATAGGTAATTTGATGAGCATCCAATTCCCAACACAAGCACGATTCGTAGGCCGATTCCAACAACCCCGGCCCTAGCTCCCGATGGACTTCAATGCCCAATCCTATCGCCACTTCACTGAGCCCATCGTTTTCCATGGCTTTTTCTCTGTGTCTCTGTGCCTCTGTGGTTAAAAATTCTTCTCCCCGCCTCACTGCCTCATTGTTAATGTTCCGACTCTTCCCTGACGCTCACCAGTTCCAGGCGTAGTTTGTTCCATGCGTTGGTGTGCAGGTTGGTGACGCGGTCGGGGCGGTAGAGGTCGATGTTGATGTACTGAAAAATCATGGCCATGGGGTGTTCGCTAAGCATGATCGCTTCCGCTTTTTGCAGGGTTTGCATGCGTGTGGCTGGGGTGAGTTGTGTCGATGCTTGTTGCAAGAGCGCGTCGTAATCGGGGTTGGTGTATTGGCAATCGTTGTTGCCGTTGCCGGTGCTCATTTTGTCGAGCCAGGTGGTTGGGTCGCGGTAATCGCCGAACCAACTGGCCCGGGCGATGGTGTAGTCATGGGTTTTGAGTCGTTGTGAAAACGAGCGAACCTCCACGCCTTCGAGGGCCACGTCGACGTTCAGATGCTGTTGCCACATGCGCGCGATGGCCTGGGCAATCATGCCGTGGCCGTGCCCGGTGTTGTACAGAATCGACAGACCCGTCAGGCCTTGCCCGTTGGGATAGCCTGCGTCGGCGAGCAATTGTTTGGCCCGCGCGGGATCAAAACCATGCGGCACTTCCGCTTCATTGGGCGCTGAGGGTGGGGTGTAGCCCGGCACCACATTGTCAGGGATATACGTTTGAATCGTCGGCTGTTTCAGACGCGTGACGCTATTGACCAATGCCTGGCGATCGATGGCCAACGATAACGCTTCGCGCAGGCGCACGTCGGACAGCGGATTGGGCGTGCCATCGTTGAACGTTGGAGCGCAATTGAAATTGTAAAAATACACGCCGTTCATCAGGGTGCTATGCACATCAGAACGATTCTGCGCGATCAGGTCAGCCGCAAGTGGATTGGCCGAGGGGACATTGAACCAATCGAGCTCGCCGTTTTCGTAGGCCAGTAATGCGGTTTGCGGGTCGGTGATGATGCGCTCGAGGATGGATTGGTTTTGCATGGCTGCCGCATCATGAAAATACGGATTGGCCGTGAGCAACACGTCCTGTTTGAATCGACGTCGGGTTAATTGATAGGGGCCGTTGCTGACGATGCGCTTGCCGTCGGACCAATAGGTTTCATCGAACTGAACCATGCCGGTGTCAGGATTGATGGTGGTGTCCGCTTTGATGCTGGGCCGATGTATGGGCATGAACGTGACAAAAGCGGTGAGTTCCAGGAAATAAGGCGTGGGTTTTTCCAGGGTGACGACCAGTGTGTGATCGTCAGTCGCGCGCAGGGCTACGGTGTTTTGGAAATGGGTTTGGGCTTCGTCGAAGAGGGCTTTCGCTGCGTCGGCATCGCGTGGTTGTTGTGCAATGTATTGGGTGAGTTGCTCGTTGCGAAATTCAAAAAATGATTTGGTGCCCGCGATGCATTGCATCAGTTGCGTGTAGTCCGCGGCGAGGTCGGGCCAAATGGCACGCGACCAGCCATAGACAAAATCGTGGGCGGTGACCGGATCACCATTGGACCATTTGGCATCGTTGCGCAGGTGGAAGGTGTAGGTCAGTTGATCGTCGGAGATATCCCACGTGTTAGCCACGCCGGGGATCAGCGACAGGTCAGTCGGGTCGTAGCGCAGCAACCCTTCATACATTTGTTCAGCGATACGACCATCGACGACCCACGAAATTTTTTGCGGGTCGAGGGAATTATGCTCGTCGCCGACAGCAAAAATAAAATCGGCGCGGCGAGGGGAATTCCCGTCGCCGCAGCCGATGATTTGGAACAATGAAATGGCCAATACGATACACAGGATGCGATAGATCATGCGCCCAGTATACCCCCCCCCACATATCCCCCCCCACATTTCTCTCCCACATTTCTCTCCCACATATCCCCCCCACATTTCCCTTCCACATTTCCCCCTCACATTTCCCCCCTCACTTTTTCGGGCCACCTGTTTAGCAGGCGACGCGCCAGCGTTCCGTTTAATTCACTTTGAGTAGTTCAACGGTAAACACGAGTGTGCTGTGCGGTGGAATTTTTGCGCCAGCCCCGCGAGCGCCGTAGGCCAGATCGGATGGGATGTAGAGTTCCCACTTGCTGCCTTCTTTCATGAGTTGCAGGGCTTCGGTCCAGCCGGGGATGACGCCGCCGACGGGGAAGGTTGTGGGTTCGCCACGTCCGTAGGAGCTGTCGAATTCTGTGCCATCGGTGAGTGTGCCAGCGTAATGCACGGTGACGGTATCCTCAGCGGTGGGTTGTTTGCCGTCGCCTTCGGTGATGACTTTGTATTGCAAGCCCGACTCGGTGGTTTTAACGCCTTCTTTTTTCATGTTTTCTTCCAGGAAAGTTTTGCCTTCGGTCTGGGCGACTTCGGCAGCGGCGGTCTGTTCCGCTTGCATCTGTTCGATGAATTGCTTCATGGCTTCTTTCATTTGGGCATCGCTGAGCAGCAGTTCGTTTTTCGCAAACGAGTCCGTGATCCCACGGGTGAGAATGTCGGGATTGACGTCGATGCCGCTGGTGGCAAAATCCTGGGCCAGCCGACCGCCGATGTCGACGCCGATGGCATAGCTGACGCGATCCATATGGGTTTCAAACAGAGCTGCGGCTTCAGCAGCGCGCTCGAACGATGCGGGGGCCGTTTCTGCGGCGGCGTGATTGTGGCCTTCATGGCTGTGATTGTGGCCGGCGTGTTCGGCATGGTCAGCATGGTCTGCATGGTCGTGGCCCGCATGAGGGTCGGCGCTCTTGGCGGCGGGCTGGGTCGTCGCCTTCGCTGCCTTGTCAGCGGTGGCTGCTTCTTCAGCGAACAGCGGCGACACAACAATCAGTCCAGCCATCGATAAGGTGGCCACGCGAGTCAAACAACGAATCATGGTTAATTTCCTTTTGGGGAATGGAGATAGCAAGGAATTAGCATGGGTGCTAAATATTGCGGAGAAAAACGCGAGGGAACTATTGTAGGGGATTGGCCGTTAATGAGGGAGTGGTCAGCTCGGTTGGGTCTCGTTCAGTTTCGGGGTGCTCAGTTCTGCCCCGTGGGTGGCTGCGGCGGGATGGACGGGGTAGCTGGCGGAGAAACTGGCGGAGAATCTGGTGGCGAAGTTGGTGGGGAAGTTGGGGGGGATGGTAATGGGGGGCTTTGAGGTTCTACGTTTGGGGATGGCGTTGGTTCGCCAACCGGTTCGAGTTCGTGGCGATTTTCGAGATAAGGCTGTGCCAGATAATAGCCCGCCGCAGCCAGAATGATGAGTAACAGCGCGGCAACCACGGTTTTTCGCTTTCGGCCCCGACGTTTTCGGCCGGTGGCATCATGCACGGTCGTGACGATTTCCGGAGGATCACCTGCCGTTGAATCAGGTTGCAAGGAAGATGTTCGGTTGGCCTTGAGCGTGTCGAGCTTGGCCTCAAACTCTGCGGCACGCTGTTCATCTTTTTCGCCGCCGGCCCGGGTCATCGCGCCGTAATAGCCGCTGCCGTCTGATTTTTCCAGCACATAAAAAATACGCTTCTCGCGATCACGCACAGCTCGGCCCGCGTCTTGATCGCGGACCTTGACCGGTGAACCATCGTATGGACTTAGCACGGTGATACCCATGACCGGAATTCTAACGGATGCGGCGCGAGGTGTGGGGCCGATCGGCATTGTTGGTTGGTGGGTTGGGGGGTTGGTGGGTTTGCTATCGCTGGCTGCTGGCTGCGCTGGTTGTTCGTCACAGCTCGGCAGTCGGTGGCAAGTTTGACTCGCATGCATGAGCACGTGGGATGGGTGCGCGCAAGATTATCGGGCAATGCTTGTGGTTGTTCGGTTCAGCGAAGTGGGTTTTCGGCATGATGGCGAGGTTGGTTTCAAGACCGGTTCCGATAAACGCCAGACCCATGATAGTGCTGGGCCTTTATCGGCTGCGGGACCGATCATGAACAGGCCGGCCCAGCATGAATTGGGTCGCAGATTTTTCGGAGCCTACGATCGTGATACAACCAGCCACTGACCTGAACGTTAATTCTGTCGCTACCGCAGTTGCCCCTGCCGTAACAACCTCTACCTCTACCTCCACCGCCTCGGCCGTGGCTCCTTCGCCGATGCGCGATGCGAAACAAACCAAGTCGGAATTGGTCAGTGCGATTCAGATGCGCAATGGTAGTGCCCGTGCGGATTTTTTAATGCGGTTTGATTTGCCGTCCTTGCGGAACTACCTGGATCGGCTGACGGCGCTGGCAGGACATCGTGGGCGCGATGCAGTGTGGGTGCGTCGCGATGAAACGCCTGCGATCGTGATGCGACGGGTTTGGCCCAACAAACGCCGAGCGTGAGTGGCGGATCGTAACGCGTCGCGCTGTGCCGCATCACGTCATGCCAAGTCTGTGGCGGGTGCGACGATCTGAATGCGCTTGAGAATATCGTTAAGTTCACGAATGGACGCCATCGCTTTTTCGGTGAGATGATCTTCTTCAGCACTGACCGCTTCCAGGGCCAGGACAGCGACATCGGTCAGCGGTTCAAAGCCATAGCTGGTGCCCGCCCCCTTCATCGTTCGGCAAATAGTTTCGAGCGCACTGATGTCTTGATCCAGTTTGGCTTTTTGCAGGCGATTGGTCGTGTCTTCGAGGCCCTGAATAAAGCTGGCAATCAGGGGAGCCATCGCGGTATCTTCCGCAAATTCGCTGACAATTGGTTCGAGTTCTTTTTCGGAATCGCCGCCCGCCAGTTGAATGGGCAAAACTTCTTCCAAGGCGGCGCGTAGTTTGGCTTCATTAAATGGTTTGACCAGATAGCCATTGCAGCCTGCTTCGTAGGCTTTGTTTTTCATGGCTTCGTCTTCTTCGGCGGATGAGGCGATGATGGGGCCTTTGAATCCGCGAGAGCGCAGCTCTTTGGTGATGTCGCAGCCGCTTTCTTTGCCGAGCCACATGTCCATCAGGACGACATCAAACTCAGCTTCTTCAATGGCGTCGATGGCTTCGGATTTGTTGCCCGCCATGGAAGGAATCAGGCCGAGGTGTTGTAACCACATGCCGATGAGGTTGCGATCCATTTCGAAGTCATCAACGATCAAGGCTTCGCCCAGGGTGTCGGTGGTCATGTCGCCTGAGGTGTTTGAGGCGGCCTGTTCGGCGCGGACCCGTTTGGATTGTTCGGGCGTGAGTTTGCAAAACATACGCAGGTCGATGGTTTCATCAAACTGCACACCGATTTCATGGATGACGCCGGTGATGTGTCGACAGAGTATGGCGTTGGCGTTGAGATAGATCTGTTCGCCATCCAGCGTGGGTAATGTGATGGAACAGCGCGTGCCCTGATGAAGATATTGGCCATGGACAAATGACATGCCGCCGGCGCTGAGGTTGCGTGGGATGACGCTGAATTTGGCGTGGCTGCCTGAGGGTTGGGTGATGTCGACATGAATGTTGGGCATGTCGACCCGGACGCGGATGCTGCGCCGGTCGCTGTTTTTATCGCTGGGATTGGTTTGTTTGGCCGCTTCAATAATGGCCTTGCGCTCGATCAAATCAAGCAATTTGCGTCGGTCACTGTCTGACATACGCAAGCGATCTATCGCGGTTTCGTCCTGAGCCATGGGACATTCTCGTTATCTAACTGCCGGGCCTGTCGTTTTGCCGTAAAAGGCGTGCGATAAGGGTTTTCCGGTTAACTGTTCCTAAACCTCTCTCATTTCTATCGACGTATCGCAGCACCACCTTTTGCTGGTTTTAGGGTGCAAATGAGCCGGGCCAATTGATTAAGTGTGTCTTACGTGTTTGTTTTCAGTGAGTTATGTTGAATCGTGGGGCTAAAACTAGTCCGGTGTGGGATAATATTTTGGCGAAGTTTTTTGCGTTTGGGCCTGACTGGACGATACATGGTTAATGAGCGGGAAGTTGCCAGGTGTGGCCCATGCGAGGCCCAGCCGCAGTTCAGACGCAGTTCAGGCTAGGCTCAGGCATGGTCTTCCAAGTGAGGCCCAGGTGACTTCGAACCGAGGCGGTATCCGCTCTCGAAAAAAATGTCGTGAAATATAGTGGACCCTGATGGCGTTTGAAACGTAGTGAATAGAAATGTCAACAACCATAAATGTGTCAAACTGGATTGCTGGACTGAAGCTCACCCTGGCCCACGGTGATGGTGCGGTGGTGCCGACTGATTTTCTCGACGACTCGCGGCGCGTTGAGCCCGGCGCTGCGTTCGTCGCGCGGTTGGGCAGCGGATCGGACGGCCGTTCATTCATCGGCGATGCGCTGGATCGAGGCGCGACGGTGATCGTGGCTGCGGCCATGCCCGAGGATGTGGGGATCGATGCGGCCACCTTGCCGCATGGGGTGACATGGGTTCATGCCGAATCGGTTGACGTGGCCTTGATCGCGGAATTAGCACGGCGGTTTTTTCAATTCAAGCCCGAGGCGATGAAGCTGATCGGCGTCACGGGGACCAATGGAAAAACCACCACGGCATACCTCATCCAACATCTGTTACAAAACGGCGGCGTGGCGTGCGGGATGATCGGCACGATTGTGATCGATGATGGCAAGACACGACAGACCGCATCGCTGACGACGCCGGGTGTGATCGATATGGTTCGTGCCTTGGTGGCGATGCAGGACAATGGATGTCGGGCTGCGGTGATGGAAGTGTCCAGCCACGCGCTGCATCAGGGGCGCGTGTCAGGTTTGGATTTTGATGTGGCGGTGTTTACAAATCTGACGGGCGATCATCTGGACTATCACGAGACGATGGACAATTATGCGGCGGCCAAAGCGCTGCTGTTTGCGGGGTTGAACGAGCGGTCGTGGGCGGTGGTGAACATGGATGATGCCAACGCCGCGCGGATGCTGCAGGATTCAAAGGCACGCGTGATCGAAACAAGGGTGGGGACCAAAGCGCCCGAAGGGGTGGCGGAATCGGATGTGCAACCGGTCGCAGACGAGCATGCCTTGTCGTGTTACGGTCGTATCGTGGAATTGGCGGCCGATCATAGCCGCGTGGTTTTTGATGGGCCATGGGGTAGTCTGGAATTGGATTTGCCGTTGATCGGTCGGCACAACGTGGCCAATGCGCTGCAGGCGGTGGCTGTGGCGAACGTGATTTTGCCGGATAGCAAACCCTTGCGTCAGGGGTTGGCGAGCTGTCCATCAGTGCCGGGCCGATTGGAAATTGTGCGCGGCGAGCATGCGACGACCGACCCGGTGGTGTTGGTGGATTATGCGCACACGCATGATGCGCTGGACAATGTGTTGCAGGCATTGCGGCCGTTGACGAGCGGGCGATTGATTTGTGTGTTTGGTTGTGGCGGTGATCGTGATAAAACGAAACGGCCGAAGATGGCGGCGGTGGCTAGTCGTTGGTCGGATCGCGTGGTGATCACGTCGGACAACCCGCGCACTGAAAACCCGGATGCGATTATTGAAGATGTGCGTGCGGGTGTGCCAGCGGAGAAGTTAAGCGCGGTTCGTGTGGAACCGGATCGAGCCGAGGCGATTGCGTGGGCGATCGGTCAGGCTGGTCGGCATGATGTGGTGGTGATCGCGGGCAAGGGGCATGAGGATTACCAGATCGTTGGCACGACCAAACGGCATTTCGATGACCGCGAACAAGCCGCGGCTGTGCTGGCGGCGCGGCGATCATCACAAGCTATTTCGTGACGGCCCAGATGGATTATTGGCGGCGCAAGCATTGCGAGTATGGCGAGCATAGCGGGCATGGGTGTGGGGCATGGGGAGAAGACGTGAGGGGAAGGCATGAGGGAGGCGTAGGGAAGAGTGGGGGGGCGTTGGGGATGTGGGGGGGGGCGTGATTTGCACTCGAATGTGGTCATTGTCCGATGATGATGACATCATGAGTTTTTGGCAGGTGGAACAATGGCAACGCGCGCTGAACGGGACATGGCTGATTGAGCCAAGCGGTGAATTGCGCGCGTCGGGTATCGAGACGGATAGCCGGGCCAATTGCACGGGTCGTGTATTTGTAGCACTGCGGGGCGAACGATTCGATGGCCATGATTTTGTGAAGCAGGCCATCGGGGATGGGGCGGTGGGTGGGGTGGTGGGTGGAGTAGTGGGGGGGGCAGTGATGGTCATGATCGATAAGCGGGGGTGCGATGCCGTGGCAGCGATGAATATCGGTGCAGCGGTGCCGGTGCTGGTGGTGGACGACACATTGGTGGCGCTGCAAAAACTGGCATCGATGTATCGCGATGAGTTGGCCAAGCGCGGGTGCCAGGTGATCGCGGTCACGGGCTCAGCGGGTAAAACAACCACGCGTCGGTTGATTCATCAGGTGTTGGGTGATGCGGATAGTTCGGGGCACCAGAGTCCGAAAAGTTTTAACAATCATCTCGGCGTGCCGTTGACGATTCTGGGGGTTGGGCCTGAGCATGAGTTTGTGGTGGCAGAGGTAGGGATGAATCATGCGGGCGAAATTGCACCGTTGGCGAAAATACTTCGGCCCGACGTGGCAGTGCTGACCAATGTGGGGGTCGCGCATATTGGGCACCTGGGATCGCGGGAAGCGATCGCGCAGGAAAAATCACAATTGTTTGGTACGGTGGCTGAAGGGGGTTGCGTGGTGGTGCCTACGGATGAGTCATTGGTGGATGCGTATTTGCCAGGCGATCGTGCGGCGCATCGGTTTGCCGCGACGTCGGTGACGCTGGGCGATGATGGTGTACGGTTTGGCGTGAATGATACGGGTGATTTTTTTGTGCCGATGTTGGGCCGACATAATGCCGCGAATGCGGCAGCTGCGGTGACGGTGGCGCGGGTGCTGGGTGTGGATGATGAAAAGATTGCGCAGCGGCTGTGCGGTGCGGTGGGTGAGTCGATGCGAATGCAAATTGAACAGCGGGCGGGTGTGACGATTCTGAATGATGCGTACAATGCGAATCCCGATGCGATGAAGGCAGCGCTGGATGTGTTGGCAGAATATCCAACGGGCGATGGGGGTGGAGGTGGGGGTGAGGGTGGGGGGAGGATTGCGGTGTTGGGGGACATGGGTGAGCTGGGCGAGCATGGCCCCGATTTGCATCGCGAAGTGGGGCGGTATCTGGCGGGTCGATCGGACGCGATCGGACATGTGATGTTGATCGGGCGTATGTCGTTGTATGTGGCCGAAGCGTTGTTGAGAGAATGGCCCGGCGAACGAGTGGATACGTATGCGTCATGGTCGGATGACTTGCCGACGAAATTAGCGGCAAAGGCCAGGCCCGGCGATGTGGTGTTGATCAAAGGGTCGCGCTCGATGCAGTTGGAACGACTGTTAAAAGGTTGGGATGGATGAGAGGATGTGCTGGGGCGCGGCGTAGCATGACACTGATTTTTTGTTGGGGGCGCTTACGGATAGACGGGTTTTATGATTTATTTGTTGGTCGAAAATTTGCGGCGGATGTATCCGGAAACGTTGAGTTTCATGCGCGTGTTTACCTATGCGGAATTCCGTGCGGTGTTGGCGATCGTTTTTAGTTTTGCATTCGTGGCCATGTTCGGCCGACGGACGATTCGTTGGTTGGTGAAACAAAAAATCGGCGATAACCCAGTGTTTTATCACGCGGATCTGGATCAGTTGATGAAACAGAAGGCCAACACGCCGACGATGGGCGGGTTGTTGATTGGTGGGGCGATTCTGGTGTCGACGCTATTGCTGGCGGATCTGGGCAGCTATTACATTTTGATGGCGCTGGTGTGTCTGGTGTGGTTGAGCGTGTTGGGGGGCACGGATGATTGGCTGAAACTAACGTCAGCCAGGCGAAAGCCGGGATCGCGTGAAGGGTTATATACGTGGGAAAAATTTCTGGGGCAATTAGGTTTGGCGTTATTGCTGGGTATTTTTATTCAGAATCACGGGGCCAATAAATTTGCAGATTTCAATCTGGATTTTATTGATCAGATCAGCGACATGAGCCATGCGTTGACGTTGCCGTTGGCGAAGACGTGGGTGTTTGATGTGGATTTGGGAAAATATGTGCCGTCGCCGAATTTGATCGTGTTGGGGACGTGGCCGTTTGTGTTGTTGACGATGGTGGTGATTACCGGGTCGTCGAATGCGGTGAACCTGACAGACGGCATGGATGGTTTGGCGAGTGGGGTGATGGTGATCGTGGCGTTTGCGTTTTTAGTACTGTCACTGATCGCCGGTTATGTGAGCTCGGATAATAATTTTGTGTTGGCGCAACATTTGTTGGTGCCGTTCATTTATGAAAGCGATGAGTTGGCGGTGGTGGCCGGCGCGATGGTGGGGGCGTGTTTGGGTTTCTTGTGGTTCAACTGTTCGCCGGCGCAGGTGTTCATGGGAGACACGGGATCATTGCCGCTGGGTGGATTGATAGGGTATATCGCGGTGGTCATTCGCCAAGAATTTTTGTTGCTGATTATCGGCGGTGTGTTTGTGATGGAAGCGATGTCGGTGATTATTCAGGTGGGGTATTTCAAAGCGACCAAGGGAAAACGCGTGTTTAAATGCGCGCCGATACATCACCATTTTCATTTGTGCGGTTGGACAGAACAACAAGTGGTGGTGCGATTCTGGTTGATCACAGCTGTGTTGGTGGCAATCGCACTGGCGACGATCAAGTTGCGATGATAATTGAGCGATGAGAGAGGTACGGTTTTGATCGTGTCAGGCGATCGGAATTTTGAGTTTTGAATCCGATAATATCAGCGAGAATCATGTGAATCCCACCGCGACTGCTGTATCAGAATGGACGACCCACCGCGTCGAACTCGAAAAGGGTTTCGATCCGATGGGAGCGTTGCATCGTGAATGGTTGTTAACCAGTGGCGTGGGTGCGTATGCGATGGGAACGTTGCCAGGGGTGAACACACGGCGGTACCACGGATTGCTGGTGGCCGCGACGCGCCCGCCGGTGGGTCGGATTGTGGCGTTGAATCAATTGTTTGAGCAACTGGTTATTGATTGGCCGGACGGTCAGCACACGATTGAATTTTCAAACTGTCTGTTTCATAACGATCAGGGTGATGTGGTGTTGGCGCCGTCGGGGCATGAAATGCTGTGCTCGTTTGAAAAAGGCGAGTCGGCGGTGTGGACCTATCGCTGGCGGATTTTTGAATTGCGTCGCGAATTACATGTGCATTGGAAACCGGGTCAGGATGGAGCGACTGGCGCGAACGATGCGGGCGAAAAAGCGGGGGAAAATGTGGCGGGGGAAAGTGGGGGGGGTGGTGGGGCGGCGACGGTGCGTTATTCGTTGCGGGTGAATTGCGATGTGGATGAAATGCCGACGATGAAATTTCGGGTGCAGCCGATGATCACGCTGCGTGATTTTCATGCGTTGCAACAAGAGGGATATGGCGCCGCACCGGGATTTGAAACCGATGATGATGGCCAGGTGTTGCGTGCTAAGCGAGGCGATATGGCCGTGACATTACACGGTCCTGATGCACGTTTTGATACGAAGCCGGACTGGTGGCATCGCGCGTATTATCCAGCCGACAACGAACGCGGACAGGGTGATCATGAAGATTATTTTGTGCCCGGCGCGTTTGAATGGACGTTGCGAAAATTGCCTCAACATGACATGACCTTGACGGTGGGGTTGGGTGATCAAGCCGTTGCGCCGGATGCCTGGGAGGCGAGTCGCGATCGGCGCGTGGCCCATCTTGATGCGATGCTGGAGGCTTCGGGCGCTGATGAACATGCAGAGGTTAAGCCGACTCTGGTGATGGCCGCGGATGATTTTGTGGTGGATCGGGCCATTCGTGGGAAATCATTGTCGACGATTTTGGCGGGTTATCCATGGTTTGCCGATTGGGGGCGCGACACATTTATTGCGTTGCCCGGTTTGTTGTTGTGCACGGGTCGATTCGATGAAGCTCGACAAACATTGCAAACCTTTGCGAACGCGATGGATGATGGGCTGATTCCAAATCGGTTTGATGATTACGACGAACAGGGCGCGCATTACAACACGGTGGACGCGAGTCTGTGGTTCGTGAATGCGGCGATGGAATACTACAGTGCGACGCAAGACGATGAGGCTTGGCAAGGCTGGTTGAGTCAGACGGTGCGTGGCATTGTGGATGCGTATATTCGCGGGACGCATGGGAATATTCACGCGGCGGGGGACGGCCTGATTGCTGCGGGTAATGTGAACACGCAATTGACGTGGATGGATGCGGCATGCGGTGATGTGGTGTTTACGCCACGGCATGGAAAAGCAGTGGAAATTAATGCGCTGTGGTATAACGCGCTGGTGGGTATGGCCGAGCGCGTGAAGTCATTCGATAAATCGTCGGCAGACCATTACACGCGATTGGCCCAACGATCGAAACGCGCGTTTACCAAAGTGTTTTTCGATGATGGTCTGGGTTACTTGATTGATCATGTCTGGTCTGATGAAGAAGGTGTGGAATACCCGGATAAAACATTACGACCAAACCAGATTTTTGCGGCGAGTTTGCCGTACTCGCCGTTGCCGCGGACCAAGCAGGTGCAGGTGGTTAATGCGGTACGCGAGCAATTGCTGACGCCCTACGGATTGCGCACCTTGCCGGAAAATGATCCTGCGTATCATCCGTATTACACGGGCGACATGTTCCATCGTGACGAGGCCTATCATCAGGGCACAGTGTGGCCTTGGTTGATCGGCCCCTATGCGGAAGCCGTGTTGCGCGTGGGTAAATTTTCAAGCAGCGCACGAGAAGAAGCATTTGAAGCGATCAAGCCGTTGCTGGATCAGATCAGTGGCGAAGGCTTGGGACAGTTGCATGAAATTCATGAAGCTGCCGCACCGCATCGACCCGTGGGTTGTATCGCCCAGGCATGGAGCGTGGCCGAGGTGCTGCGCGTGTTGCGATTGATAGAGAGTTGAGAAGTGGTGGGGTGGTGATAAGACACAAGCGGGAGTCACGGGTATTTGTAATCCCGTTTAGAACCCGCGCGTTAGCCGCCGCCCTTGGGCGGCGCGAGTGTCAGGGTTATTGACGGCCTCGCGCCGCCCAAGGGCGGCGGCTAACGGGAAACCACGCCCGAAAATGTAATGAAGCCCGTACCCCCGTACCAGTGATGATGGGGAAATGTGGGGGGGGGGGTTAGGTGAGGCGTTGCATTTTCCAGACGGCGCGGTAGAGGCCTGCGATTTGTTCGCGGGGGACGCGTTGGGTTTTGTAGTTCGGGTTGATCGGGACGAGGCGAATGATGTTGCCCTCGTCTTCGAAAAAAATGCGTTTGAATGTGACATGATGCTCAGGCTCAAGCCTGACGAAACAGTCACAACCATCGGGTGTTTCAGCCTGGGGCGAAAAAACAACAAGGTCATTGGGTTGGTAGTCCGGCACCATGGATTGCCCGACGATGCGAGCGGCAAACGCATCGGGGTCATCGATGTCAGCCGGACGTGGCAAATAGTCGTCAGCGATGCGCGCGGGGTAATCCAGATCGGTGAAGTCGGTGGGTGTGCCTGCCGGTACGAGATTGATCAGTGGAAGCGTGGCCGAGACGAGGTGTTGCAACAGGGGTGGTTCATCATCGCTGTGATTGTGTGGCGGACTGGTTGCAGGTTGGGATGATTTGCTAGACCGGGATTGTTCGCGATTGTATGTCGCGCTTGTGTTGCTGTGCGTGAGTATTTGGGCGATGCGCTTGGTGAGTTCGCCACTGGCAAACAGGGCATCCAAATCACGGGCACCGAGCCGAGTGTTTTGTTTGTCGGTGTTGTTGCGGAGCCAGTCAGCCAATTTTTTGCTGAGTTGAACTTGCTGCTGGGTATGGTCGAGTTGTTGGCGTATCGAATCGGGGGTGCGCTCCCATGCCGCCGCATCGAGCAGTTCGTTGTTGTCGAGTTGCAGTGCGAGTTGTAGCCGTTGAAGAACCGCTTCCGAAGGCGGGTGGGCGACCTTGCTGTTTTCGATCATGGAAAGATAGCTGCGCGTGACGCCCGCCGCCCTGGCCACGGAGATGGCGGTGAGTTTGAGTTCGTGTCGTCGGGTGGTGATAAGGTCTGCGAGGCGGTGCATGGTTCAGTTGTGCCAAAATGAGGGGCAAATGTTAAACAAACATTGAACATTTCTCCGCCGCGTGCTAGCTGCTACGGACATTCAATTTTCGCGGTGACGCCAGCGGCCAGCCAGGCGAAGCTGAGGAAGTTGATGGCTTTCTTCTCATAACGCGTGGCGACGCGGCGGCACTGTTTGAT
>JAUHYI010000044.1 GCA_030426385.1 Phycisphaerae bacterium | reverse complement strand
GCAAAGCATGCACGATCACCAGGTGTTCTTCGTTGGCTCGCGATTGGATGTGGTCGTGATTGCCGATCACATCGTGAACGGCTTGCATCAATAAATCGTATCGCTTGATCTCTTCATGTAGCCGTTGGCTGCCACAGTGTTGGGCAATCAGATCGTGCAATTGGTGATCAACTTCGAGGGCTTGGTCGGTGGGTAATTCCGCATAGTTGGCAAGTGTTTCCAATTTGGCAAGGATATCGCGCAGCGCGTCAGTGGGGATGCGCTGGCAAGCTTTGCGTGTGGCCTCGACTTCAAGGATCCGTCGGAAGTCATAGAGGTCAGCCAGTTGGGGGGCTCCGAACGCGCGAGCCACCGCACCACGATTGGGGCGAAATTCAACCATACCCAAAGCGGCCAGATCGAGCATCGCCTCGCGGACCGGGGTGATGCTCAGCTCCAACTCTTGGGCCAGATCGTTGAGAATCAGGCGTTGGCCCGCGGGGAATTGACCACGCAAGATGAGGGCCAGGATCTGGCGATTGACAGCCGTTCGGTAGGTGCCGTGACCGACAGGTTGAAGATTGGGCAGTGTTGTTGGTGTTGACGCCATATTTAATATTTTATAAAATCTTGACTAGAGTCGCAACAAAAGCAAGCACGGAAGTGGGGCTTGAATATATAAGTTTTCATTATTACACGAGTTGCACGACTTTTAACTTTTAACCCACGGCCCACGATTAAGGATGACCCATCACCATGGCGCAGATCACGGTTGACTCACAACTGGTACCCCATGACGAATTACTTCGCGTCGGCAGCGCTTTGTTGCAGGCCCACGGGCTAACCGAATCCAACGCTCAGCTCGTGATCGAATCGCTGGTGGCGTCAGATTTACGCGGCATTAATTCGCATGGCATTGCCCGTTTGTCGCATTATCTCAAGCGCTTGAAAATCGGCAGCATCAAGGCCACGCCCGAGTTGGTGTTCGAGGCCGTCAGTCCTGCATGTGGCATTGTCGATGGCGGTCATGGTCTGGGGCAACTCGTGATGACCGAGGCATCCGATCGGGCGGTTGAATTGGCCAGGCAATCCGGCGCAGGTTGGGTGGCTGTGCGCAATTCCAGTCATTGCGGAGCGCTGGCGCATTATGGTTTGCGCATCGCGCGACAGGGTATGGTGGGTCTGGTGTTCACGCATGTGGGGCCGGTGGTATTGCCATACGGATCCAGGGAACCGTTCTGTGGTACGAATCCGATTTGCATTGCGGTTAATGGACTTGGTGACGATCATCTTTGCCTGGACATGGCGACCAGTGGCGTGCCTTGGAATACTGTCGCCAATGCGGCGATCGAAGGGGTTTCGATTCCGACAGGCTGGGCGGTCGACGCCAACGGCGAAGATGTCACCGATGCCAGTCAAGCGGTCGCGCTCCATGCGTTTGGTGGTCACAAAGGTTCGGGCCTGGGCCTGATGATTGATGTATTGTGCTCATTGATGACGGGGTCGCCATATGGCCCGGACATTCCCAAGATGTATGGCGATCTGACAAAAAATCGTCGGCTCGGCGGGATGGTCGGCGCGATCGATATCGCCAAATTCATCAACCCGGATATGGCGCGTGCGCAAGTTAGTGCCATGATGAAGCGCTGGAATAATTTAACCCCAGCCGCCGGTCATGAGCGTGTGTACTATCCGGGGCAACCCGAAGCCGAAGAGAGTAAAAAGCGTTTGGAGCATGGCATTCCCATCGGCAACGAATTGTTCAAAGAGCTCAATGGTCTAGCTCAGGCCCATGACATCGAGCCATTGGCATAGCCAACTCAGCCATTCTGTTCGATTGCCTTGGCTGTGGTTCGAGTTATAGAAAAAAACATCAAGGTCTGGTTTCTCGTTGGTGACCGAGCTAGGCTTGGGTGCAGGCATTTTGTCTGTAAACCAAGCGATAATGTCATGCGCGGATACGAATATAATAGAGGGTGTTGAAACAATCGAACCCATTTCTGCGAAAGGCGGATAGATATGATGAAGTCCATGAAATTCAATAGCATTTTATCGTTGGGGGTCACGATGGTGATGGCAATAGTGGTGGCAGGTTGCGCTTCAAGCGGACAGCGCAGCGGCGATCGCGTCGATCCATACCAAACCAGCAAGGGCGATCGACGTGCCTCGGAACAGGCGTCCATGCCGGCGCTGTTGGAGTTCTGTGATGAGACGGCGGAAAAACTGATTTACGAATTGTCATCGATTCCCGAGATTCGCGATGCACCCACGCAAGTGGTTTTGGAATTAGGCGATATTCAGAATCGCACGATGGGGAGTACCTCCTCGCAGGATTTCGAATTGATCCAGCGTCGGCTTCGCAGCAAAATTCGCAACAGCAGTCTGGCCCGCGAGTATTTTCTCGTCGTCGAAAGTCGCCAACGCATGGATCGCGAAAAGGACCGCGTGAGTGGTACACAAGATGGCGAAGTGTCCAAAACCACCGCGCGATATGACCCCGAGAAGACCTATGTGTTGCAAGGCGATTTTTTCAAGAGTCAGCGCGCGGACTTTTCACGCTACTACTTTGAATTAAAACTGGTCAACATCGGCACGCGACAAATCGTCTTCGATAACAGTTACCTGTTTGGCCAAGTCAACTAAGCCGTTGGCATCAACGGATTGGGTTGGCAAAGCGGCCAAGATCGATCAGTGGCGACAAGTTGCTAATTAGCCATGGCCATTTGCGATGGATCATGAACCCTGGCGAGCGTGTGGCGATTTTGCTGAAATGCTGAAAGCGTATGGCTATGGTGGAATGTCAAGGCAGATTGTCAAGGTTTTTTGTCGTCGTCATGCGATTCGTTAATCGGTTCATCCCGCATGTGGGTATGTTGAGTCTCGGAATAATTTTCACGGCGGCAGGATGTTCATCGGTGCCGAATTCATCGCGCTTAACGCAGGGTGATTTGGATGCGACGGTTAATGCGATGGCTGCATCATTAGCGGCCAGTGATTTTTTAGCAGGTCGTAATGCGACATCATCGCCGATTGTGATCGTGACCAATCGCGTGCAAAACCTGACGGACGACATCATTCCGGTGGCTGAGCAATGGATGTTGATTGCCCGCGTGCAAACGACCTTGCCGATCCGTGTGATGGGCGATCAGAAAAACATTCGATTTGTGATTCCGCCTGAACGTTACGAACAGTTGTTGGCTCACGGATTTTCGGAAGATGCTTCGAAAGGGCTTGAGCCGACGCATGTGATGGCCGCGACTTTTTTGTCAGCGCGTCGTGCTGGTGCGAAAAACAAAAACGGTTTGACCGACAGTCGGCTTAACTATTATTACCTGGAGTATTCCATTTTTGATTTAAGTGGGCGTGAAATCCTGTGGTCCGATGCGTTTGAATTCAAGCGCAGCGCATTTGGCAAAGTGATTGACTGAATGAAACGCAGCAGTAAATCACAAGCAATAGCGGGAGGGCGCGGGGTGAGCTGTGATCAGCCGCGGGGAAGAAAACGGCAAAGGAAATGTGTGTGGGCGACACGAGCAATTTTGTTTTATGGGGGGATTGGACTGTTGTGTGTCGTGTTCATGTCCGGCTGTGCAGCCAAGCCGCGCCTGGATGTGTTGGGCGCGGTGAGCCGTGGGCATTTTTCCCCTGCTCGTTTGGCGATCAATCAGGAAATTGTTAAACGCGGCAAACCGACTGCGGGCGGGTCAGGTAAAAAATTAAAATCGGTTGATCGAACATATATTCTCAATCGAGCGCGGTTGTTGTCGTTAATGCTTGGCGAAGGTTATGCTCGGCACGCAGACCCGGTGGTGGAAGAGTTGTACGCGCTGTTACGCACGCAGGGTTTGAATAAAGACAAGACGGTGGCTTCGGTGTTGCTCAATGAAGACATCAAAACGTGGAAGGGTGAACCATTCGAACAGGCCATGATGTTGTGCTGGATTGGAATGCACTATGGCATGCAAGGTGACTGGGGCAACACGCGGGCCGCAGCAGAAAATTCATTGTTCCATCTGCGCGATTTCGGAAAAGATGCCAAAGGTAAAAAATACGATGCGATAAGTTTATCTCGCGATATGCTCAGCGAAGACGTTGACGAGACCGGCTACGCCACGGTGGAATCGAATTTTGCGTTGAGTTATTTACTGAGCGGTATTGCCAATCAGCAATTAGGACGCGTGGCTGAATCGGAAGAAATGTATCGCAAATACTGCAGGTACAACAGCAATCTGACATCTGTGGTGGAGGGGCTCAAGCAAGAGAATTACAACACCATTTTTGTGGTGGAGTATGGCAACGGGCCACAGAAAATTGGTGCCGGCCCGAATCAAGCCGTGGCCATGTTTGTACCCATCACACGCAGTGACCAAGCGCATTTATCAGTGCATAGCGCGAGGGGCCGTGAAACCTTTCCTGTCGCGATGGACTTGAATACGATCGCAACCGATTTGATGTGGAACAATTTAGAAGACATTCGTTTGGCGAAAAGCTATCTTGGTTCAGCGCTGCTTCTGGCGGGCGTGATCACGGCCGATCATGGTGTGAGTCGGCATTCATCGGATACGGCGATTGCAGGTTTGATTCTCATGGGCGCTGGTGCGTATCTGCAATCTCAAGCTCACGCGGACACACGCTATTGCGAAGCGATGCCGCAACGGGTTTACCTGGCGACGGCGATGATCGCCGGGCCGAAAGATCAAGTGATGTTGCAAATCGAAGGCAAGCCTGGCTCGCAGTTGGTGGTGAGCGGTATGCCAGCGACCATGTCGGGTGAGGTTCGTTTGCAATATGTGCGATTGCCGTCCGCGTATGTGGGTGCAGCGCCAGCGTGGGCGCAGTCGGGCCAAACTTTTTATGCCAATGTATATGAGCCCAATGCCGGGGTGATGCCGTTGCCGTACATCATGGGTGGCGATTGTGTGTTGCCGCCGACGTATGACGCGTTGGCCCGCTATCAAAACGCAGGATACCTGCAAGGTTACACCCTCGATGATTTGATCGGTTTGTATCGGGCCGAGGGGATTGTGGTTGAAGCCGAACTCGGTGCGATGCCGGGCTTGCATGTGCTCGACGGCGGTAATTCATTGGTGGCACCGGCGCCGGGGACAACGGGTTACGCACGGTTGTTCGGCCAACGACATGAACCCTATCGGCCTAAAAGCCGGGCCTTGTCGCGAGCGATTGCGAAGCTTGAGTCGATTGGTCAGAATCAAGTCATGAAAGATTGAGATTAGCCGATGGCTGTGGCATACAATTCAGCATGCAAAAGTTCGCGGGTTGGAACGCGCGGCCAATGCGATCGCGAAACACTGGTAAAACAGAACATCCTTGCAATCATAAACTCATCAGAAAAAGGATCCGTCACATGAAACGATCGAGTGTAAAACAATGGAATGGTGAATACGCGATGAATCGCATGTGTTACATGTTGTTAGCGATGGCTGTGGTGTTGGTTGGGTTTACGTTTTTGGGAGGGTGCGATACGGTTCAGGCACCCCATGCTGGCCGAGTCGATCAGTTGCCGATCGATGACTATCCGAAAGTGTCTGTGGCTAAAAAGCTACATCGTCATTTGCGGCTGAGTCCGCCTGAGGTCGAGCAAGGCAGTCACGATCGGCCCATGCGCGTCACGGTGCCCGTACGCTCGCTCCTTGATAGGCGTTCGATTAACGTGCAATATCGGTTTGAGTTTTTTGATGAAGTGGGACGTCCGATCGATCGCCAATCAGAACACGGCTGGCGACTTAAAGAACTAACGCCGCGCATCCAGACATTTTTTGATGGCAACGCGCTGGATGTGAACGCGGCTGACTGGCGTTTGACGATTCGTTCTGCCCAGTAAAATTACGAATTGGGAATCAAATTTCAACGAGGTGGTTTTACTATCTGGGCATCAGTCCATACGGACATTAATGCGTGAGGATGGTCTAATCGAGATCGAAATGTTGTAGTGCGCCCCAAATGATCTGGGTATGGATCTGGCGCGGATCGTAGTTGCGATTGGTGACAATGTCGCGGTAGTTGGTGATGCCGCCAGCTACGTCAATCGTGTTAAGTCGAGCATCGACTTTGGCAGCGAGTCGTAAATAAATGCTGGATATGCCACGGCCATAGGCGCGCAAGTCGTCAGTGGTGAACTCGGGCCAGTGTTCGAGTAAGTCGATGCAACGAATCACATCGTAGGTGCGCATGGCCGCCAAACTATCACCGAGGAAATCCAGATCGCAGGCGAATTTGTGCAAGGCGCCATAGAACTCATACGTGGGTCGCTCGCTCAAGTTGTGTGGGGTGAGCGAGCCATGACCGGTGATATTTAACACGACCACGTTGCGGTTTTGAGAAACTTCGCTGTGAATCCAATCCCAATGCCGCTGCAATTGGTTGGAGCCATCATCCCATAGGGCGATGGTGGTGGGGCGGATATTTTGGGTGGCATTCAGACTATTGTTTTGCTGCGTGGTGTTGGATGTATCGGTGTTGTTTTGTGGAGCGAATAGCATCGCGTGATTAATGATGTCAGGCTGGGCCCACCACCACAGGGTTTTATAGTGCAGGTTGTCGACAATGCCGCTGGAGACGAATCTTGGATTGAATGGAGCTTCGGTACGATTGTGATAGATGGCATTGCGTAGCCATTGGTTGGATTCAGTTTCGGTTTTGACTTGGGAGTTGGTTGAGGTTTGTTTTGCGTTGGGGTGTTTGGATGATGCTTTAGAAGTGTCTGACGTGCCAAGCGCATCTAACGTGCCTATTTTACCTAGCGTACCTAGTGCTTCGAGGCAGGCATCATGCACGCCGCGTGCGTCGTTGAAATCCAAACGTACCTGTCCGGATTTTGTGGCCCACAATTTATTTTGTGGCAAGGGTGATGCGAGGTCAGCCGTGAACGTGGGTTGGGTTCCCAACAGATGTTGGCAGAAAAATTCTGTGGCCGCATCAGCGAGTGCCGGGGTGTAACTGTGCGTGCTCATGTCTTCGACCAGATCGAGTTTGCCACCGGCGAGTTGAAACAATCGTTGGCAACGTTCGACGGTGCGGCGCGTTCCTTCGATGGGGAAAAAATCCCAAGTGACAGCGAGCACGCGCACATGACGATGGGCCATGCTTAGCAGGATGTCTTCATGGTCGTGGCCGTGTCCGGAAAAACCGTGCCAGATTTGTTCAGCATCCTGGGCTTGGCCAGACCACATGTAGCTCTGGCGATTCATGATGAAAGTCGCTGGTGCTGCCGTCGCGATGCGTGGTTCGGCGATCATCAACATGGATGTCTGGGTGCCACCGCCGCTGTTGCCGGTGACGCCGATGCGTGAGGCATCAACCTCGGGTCGTGTGGTGAGGTAGTCGATGCCGCGTATGGCGTCATGTAAAAAATATCGAGCCAGTCCGTGCCCGAGCGGTAGGCATTGAGCGCCAGCGTAATCATGTTCGGATGTCCCCCATCGTTGCTTGGCGTCGGGGGTGTCGGAGTCGTAGTAATCCAAACGCTCGCCTTGGCCAACGGGATCCTGCGCGAGAACGATCAGGCCGTTGCGTGCCAGGGTCTGGCAAACGATTTGATATTCATTGAAAGCTTTGGCATCGCGATCATGGCCGGAGACGAACAGTACTGCGGCAGTCGGTTGGGTCAGGCCGGTCGGCAGATAGATGTTGGCCGTGACATAGTGGCCGGGGCGTGATTGGAAAATACATTTTTCGATGACCATGTCGTGGTGTTCAACGCGCCCGGTGATCTGGGCATTGAGTGGCGCGTCATCGGGCAGGCCGCCGATGTCTGCGATGAAATGTTCACGCACGGCTTGTTGGCGTGCCCGCAATTGTTCGAGGGTTTGGATGGCATCGCGATCCGCATCACCACGTTCAAAGGCATCCACGGAACGCGTGTGGATGTGTCGCGCCAACTGGTCACGGACGTTGTAGTCAAAATTGAAAGGCGAGTAAGATTCGAGTTCGTTGATGTTCATGGTGGGCTACTGATAAAATCGGATTGTGAGTCGGCCCACATGGTAGCGTGGGCGTACCGTGCTGGCTATGGCAACGAGTGGTGTATTGCCTATGAATTGCTGTTTTCGTAGGGATCGAACCGACCAAGTATAACGTGAATAGGTAAAACCAATTGCTCGGTTCGTTACGCTTGACCCGCCTTACGAAATTTCTCATTTGAGAGGCCATGAAATACTAGGCGAGCGAGAAATGTAACGCTGCGTGTCATCTGCTGCACATGGGTTTGGGTGCTGTGAATGGCGCAGGGGTCGCGCATGAGTTTTATAAATTGGATTGCGGATAGCGATTGCGGTTCAACGCTATTGCGTGATGCCGTAGCGTTACACGAGGTCAACCGCAGTCAGATCGTCAAAATAGACCGAGTCGTTGTAGGAGCCGAGGCCGACATGCCCGCTGCGAATTTCGTTGCCACGATAGGATGTGAGTATGCTCTGGCCATCAAGCAACACGGTCAGTCGGCTACCGATGCGCTCGATCGTGACGTAGTGATAGTCATTGTCGGTGATGCCAGCCTGGGTGGCGCTGTTTAAGCGGTAGCGTTGGCCATCGATCACATTGAACAATTGTGTGTGACCGCTTTTGCTGCTCATCAGCATGTAGCTGTAATTGTTTTCGTCGACATAGCCGAACACGATGGCGTAATCATCAGCTTCGCTGTTGGTCAGGTCTTCGTTGCTGCGGGCGCTGACTGTGATGCGGAAATCATCATGCGTTTGCATTTCCATGATGGCCGTTTCGCCGAGCCGACCGCCGGACAAAGCACCATACCTCGTTGAATTGAGCAACAGTCGGCGTTCCCCTTGTTCCTCAACCACGGTCCAACGGTTGGGGTTGAGCAGTGAGAATTTTTCGAGGTCGCCGAAGTTTTCGTTATCGCTGAAATATGAAGGGGGTAACGGTGGGGGTGGCGTGACGTCAATCAACTCGATATAACCAATTCGGCCGTATTCGATAGCATCGTGGTAGCCGGTGATGGTGATGATGTCGTTGGTCTTGAGATTAATTTCCTGGGCCACGATTCGACGTTGAAACGTGTTGGTGTTGGGATTGTCGCTGCCCAATTCTTTATTCGCGACCCACGTGTCGATGGTCTGGCCGTTGATGGCGATAGCGAACGAGGCATGACCATCGTTTTCATCGTAGTAGCCGATGTCGAGATCGTAGATGCCCGCTTCGTTGATATTGGTAATGGTGTAGCTGGCTGTGCCGGATGTTTGACCGTATTCAAGTCTGACGACATCGGCGCTGGTGCCGTTGGGATGCAGGGGCGATTGAGTCCATTGAGTTTCGATTTCGTAATGGTTCAGATCAAACGCGCGGACGGGTACATGTAGCACACCATCGACCCATGTGTCATAAACGATCGGAATGGAGTTGCTGGGGAGGAGGAAATTACCAATCGGGCCCAGTGGCGGTGTTGGGATAACGGGTGGCGTGATGGGGGGGGTAGTGGGGGGGGTGGGAATAGGGTCGCTTGGTTCGTTCGGTTGCACGGGTTCGTCAACGGGTGGCTGAGGGGTGAGGTTGGGTTCTTCATTGAGATCGAACCCCGCGCGGATGTAATCGTTGACTGCATCTGCGGTGTAAGCATCACGCCAGTTGCTTTTGGATTGCTCGAGAACCTGATCGAGAAACGCATCAAGCGATCCAGATCGGCCCAGTGCCTGGTGATAACTTTCAACGGTGCGATCAGGGTCGGATACGTTGGCTGTTACGGGCGAATCGGTCACGCCGTTCCATTCGTAGACGATAATGCCTGCGAGTAGATCGTCGTCGAGTCCGGATGAGTAGGCGTTATTAAGCGTATCGTCTGAATGAATCGCGAGATTGCCGAAGACGGTGGTGTGATCACTGGTGCGGCCGATGTCAAAGCCCCAGCCGCGCGTGTTGCCATCATCGAGCACGCGCATGGATGCATCGATGACGACATTATTAATGACGGTTTGCAAGGCGTCTGTATCGTCATCCGAATAGACGAATGCACCGACGGCATTATCAATGAACAGGTTGTTTTCGATCAGGCCGCCGTTGCGTGCTTGTACGCCATGCGACGAGTTTCGGCTGATGATGTTGTTGATCAGTTGTAGCTCGTTGGTGCCGTGTTGCAGGTAAAGCCCATGGTTGAATTTGGTGGGATTGATGCCGAGTTCTTCGCTCCACCCGTTGGCGTCGAAAAGATTTTCTTCAATGACAATGCCATCGACATCCTTGGTGAAAATGCCTTGCGAGTGGCCTTCGGTGGAAAAATTATGATGAATCAGGCTACGGCGGATGGTGATATCGCTGATTGAATCGACCAGGCTTTGAACGACGATGCCGTTTTGAAATCCGGTGATTTCGAGATTTTCGAGCAAGACGTTGTGGGCGTTGCCTGTGATGCGCACGCCGCTGGCCTGGGCACCGGTGTCTTCGTATCGGCCCGAGGCGGTCAGGGACAGGCCGACGAAAGCGATGTGTTCCATTTCGCCGGAACTGTTGACGGTGAGGTTGTGCGTCGCGTCGGAATCGAACAACGGCCGGTCGCCCTGGCCATAGGTCGAGATCAACATCATCTCGGTTTCACTGCGACCGGAATACCCGGAAAATAAACCGAGTCCCTCAAAAGTGTCGCCACGCTTGAACAGCAACCAATCTGGTCGGCCATTGCGAATCAGGCTCTTGCCTTGATCGACGGTCTTAACGGCTTTCGCAGGGGATAGGCCATCGTTGTCGTCGTTGCCCGTCGATGATGACACGTAGATGATGCGCGTGTCCGATGATGCCACGAACTCGGTCCAGCCGGTGACGCTGGCTTGTGAAACGCTGGCTGTTGCAAACGCTGTTGCAGCGGTTTGCGTTGGCGCGTTCGTCTCGTCGAGATCTGGCGATACAACCACCGCCGTGGGTTTATAGAGAAGAAGGTTATTGGCGATCGTGTCGGCGGTGTCCGTTGTGACGGAACTCAACAACACACGCGGTTCAAGGGGCTCCATCCGATGTGTCGGATATTTTGAAGCGCTCGGGGTAATACATGGGTGAACTGAAAAAGGCTTATTACTACTCACGTGTCTCTCCGTTTACACAGTGTCCCCCCCCCACTCCCCCCCCACATCTCCCCCGCATTTCCCCGGCATTCCTTCCCACAATTCCCTTACCGCACACGATCCCACTTCACGTTATCCCCTTACACACAGGCCCTCACGCGTCTAACCACATGCAGGCATTTCGACAGTTTTCGTGAGTTTGTTGGGAGTCAGTCTTGTTCATGCATGTGCATCCAATGCGCATACGAGATAGGACTGGCCCATGTTGCTCGCGAAATATGCTTAAGTTTTCCCGCTCCTGATCTGCTTATCCTGCTTTCGCAATCGGTGTTGATCACGACAGAAGGATTCTTCCCTTGATCCGTTTCGGACAGAGCGATCCAAGCTGAACAAATCACCACATTGCGTGGCATCGGCTCTGCGGAACGCGGCCCGGGTTTTGCGGAAAGCTGTTGCATCAGGTCGTGAATCGTGGCCGTTGGGCTGGATACGACATGGAGCAAAAGCTCACCGACAAAACCAAGCGTCCGATAATATGGGGATTGTTACGTTTCAGCAAATCGCACGTTTAGCCGGGAAAAATAGTGGTTTGATCGTTTTTGGATCCGACCAGCGGGGCAGGCGATTTTTGGGTCAGATGCCCAGTCGATTGATTGGGTGTAACGTTGTGAAACTACTGGATTTGTAGAACTTGTGTGCTGGCGGACAGGTTCGAGATGGTGGGGTGACCATGGGTTTTGAAGGGGGCCTGGGTTGGATTGCGATAATTTGGGAATGTGCAAAACCGGCCGGATGCTTGCGAGGCGATCGAACGAAATTGTCGGCACGGATTATGTGGATCATGCGGGCCCCCACGGTTCATGCTTGGAAAGGCGATGGGGCCGGCGTGATGCGATCCGCGTCAGCAAACAAATCGCGCAGGGCCAGGGCCGCGGGTTTGGCCTTGCCTTCAAAATCCACAATCGCGGTATTGGACGGACAGGGGAACGCATCGTGGCCCATCCAAAACAAAATCCCGCCACAGGATGGAAAACGTGACAGGCATGACGATGCGGCCATGCACAGATAGTGGGCTTGACGCTGTTGGCTCCATGCGACGTATTCGTCCAGGTTTGCTGGCACGCGTCCCTGTTCGATTTCCAAAGCGGGCGAATCAATCCACCATGACACACGGCGGAACAAGGGGTTGTCCAATGTCGCAGGCATCGTGGCGCACTCGCCAGCGTATCGACGGATCAGATCAGCATCGGCAGCACCGGGACAACCGATTTCTGAACGAAACAAAGCGTCGTCGTTGTCCCAATATTGTTGGGATGAATTTTCATCCTCGCCCGGCGCGTTCCATGGGCCATGCACATCCCAATGTAATCCCTGGCCGAATTCAGATGCGTCGGCCATGAATCGCGGACCTGTGGATGAAGTGGGCAAGTAGCGTCGTGTGGGGTCGTGTTGTTCGACGATCTGTTTGAAGCGAGCGAGCATAGGATGTGAATCATCCCATGGCCTGCCGATGCCTTCCGTTTTGTGTTCGTCGTCTGCGGTTTGCAATTCGTTGCCGCCGCACCAGATGATCAGGGAAGGATGATGTTGGCGTCGCGCGATGTAGGAACGGGCAACCTTAGCCATCGTTTCGATCGTGGGTTCATCGTAAGGCGGCGAATTGTCTATGGCCGATGACGATAGAGGGAATTCCTGCCAGACGAGTAAGCCCATTTCATCGCAGGCCTCATAAAAATCCTGACGTTCCAAAACCGCACCGCCCCAGACGCGCAGCATGTTCATGTTGAGGTCGCGATACAAGCCCACGCGTTGACGCACCATGTCGGTGGTGACGTCTGCAAAATTTCCACGGATAGGCGTCCAGTTCACACCACGTAAAAACACAGGCCGGCCGTTGACCACACAGATCCACGGATCAGCATTGGTCGGAGCGTCTTTACAGGCTCGCCACTCGATGCTTCGGAAACCAACCCGACGTTCGGAATGGTCGAAAACAGTAGTTTTATCGCTGTTTTTAGTGTGTTCTTCATCCGCAAGTAGTTCGCATGTGACGGTGTAAAGCGTTTGGTCACCGAGTCCAGCGGGCCACCACAATTGGATCGGCAAGTTGTCGATGCGCTCGAACGTGTCGGGGCGATGTTGCCATGAAGTGGTTTGTTGATACACCGCAACGCCGTCCTCGGATTGGAGGGTGATGCGCACGCGTGCAGAGGCAGCGTGTTGTAATTGCAATTGCCAATACAGCGAGCCGCATTGTTCGGAAGAGGCAGTGGTGTAGACCTGGAATGATGCAATGGTGGGTGTGTGTGGGGAGGAATGTAGGGGGGAACGTGGGGGGGTATGTGGGGGGATAAGTGGGGGGGTGGGGAGGCGGTGTAATGTGGTGCGATCCCAGATGCCGATTTGGACGAGTCGCGGTTGCCAATCCCAAGTGTAATTGAAGCGTGGCTTGCAATGAGTCATGCGCGACGTGTGCCCGGGTGTGCCTTGCCATTGAGGGATGGTGTTTTCAAAAATGAACGTGAGTTGGTTGTCGGTTGGTTGCAGTGCATCGGTCAGGTCGAATACATGCGGGACAAATGCGTTGTTAAATCGACCGACGGTTTTGTGATTGCACAGGACCACGCCGTAGCCATCGAGTCCATCGCAATGTAGTTCGATGGTGTCGGCGAGGGCTTGTGTGTTGTTGGTGGTAAGGTGGGGTTGGGCGCACCAGTCATCAGGCAGTGTGGTTTGCAATTGCCATTCGCGATGTTCGACCCATTCACACGCGCGACTGTTCATGCCGATTTCCCAATCGGGGATCTGGCCTGCGTGGCGTAACGCCTGTTGAATTGAGCCGGGCACGCGCATCGGTATGGCAGGAACATCAGGCGTCATGGTCAGCCCTAATTCCATAGAGCGGTTGAGCATCCATGAATTGGGCGAATAGCCGGAGAGTTGCCATGTTAAAGACGATAGGTCGAAATGTTGTGGCACGTAAGATAGTTCCTGGTCGATTAACCGAGCGCGAACGTTAGCGCAAAATCGGCTGATGATGTGAGTGCCATCACATAATATCGCCAATGCTTGGAACACGCAGATGGTCATGTTGCCGCGGTTTAACCGAACGAAATGAACGGTTCCAGGCAGTCACGCGGTGCTATCGCATGTCGTCGGTGATGCCCGGCCAATCATCAGTGCGAAATGGTGTGGCCGGCAAGCCCGCATCGTTCACCAGATTGGCCCACGAAGGATTATCATCCCAGGCATAGCGCACCGCTTGCGGCTTTGTGATTTTTTTATCCCAGACGATGATGTGATCACCATCGATTTCTGCCTGGGCCCACCGGAATTTTTGATTTGAACCGGCAATGGCGAACCCGCGCAAAGATTGGCCGTCTCGGATAGCCAGGCCGGATCCCGGTTGATCGCCCACATGATCAAAACGCAGGCGTGCCTTGCCATCAGCAAACTCGACGTCGCGAAACATCGGCCCGCTAGAAACCACATCTTCGCCATACACATCGCTACGCGCCCACCGCGCCAGACGATGGCCCACCGTTTGTTTATCCAATGGGTGGATGTCCGTGGGATTGCCCACGTCAATGGTGACGATCAGCCCGACGTTGGGTAAGTTTTGCGCGGCATGTAATTGCGACTCACGCAACTCGGCCCAACTGAATGTGCCCGGTGGTACACGGGGTGGGGAAACGTAATTACACAATTGCACAATCCCGAACGGCAATTGGTCGTCGTGCCACAGGCCACGCCAATCTTGAATCATCGCCGTCAACACATGCCGGTATTGCATGGCCCGCCACACGTTGGACTCGCCTTGATACCACGTCATGCCACGCAATGCGTAGGGAGCCAGTGGTTGCAGCATCGCATGGTACAACCGGCCGGGCATGGCTTGCGCATTGAGAGCGGTGGGTGGTTTGGATTTTTGTGAACCCGAAGCGATGGCGGTTTCATGGGCTGCCAATTTTTTTTGATAGTCCTCAATGCGCGAGTCCCATCGCGCGAGGATCGGGGACGTTTCTTCATGGGCCATCAAAGCTTCAGGGGCTGTCCATGCTTCCGCAGGCGTGCCGCCGTACGCGGTGTGAATCAGTCCAACGGGTACGTCCAATTCACGCAGCAGGTCGCGACCCATGTAATAGGCCACCGCGCTGAATTGGCGGGCGACTTCCGGTTCGCAACGCGACCATGAGCCTTTTACATCGTCGATCGGCTTGTCGGAAACATTACGCGCCACACGAAACAAACGCAGATTGGGATGTTGCGCTGCATCGACTTCTTCCTGTCCTAATTTTTGTAAACGCATGTCCATGTTCGATTGGCCTGAACACAGCCACACTTCGCCGACCATAATGTCACGCAGAGTTTTTGAAACCTGCGGATTGGGGGCCGAAGCGGTAATCGTTAATTCATACGGCCCACCCGCAGGCATCGCGCTTAGGTGTACTATCCATCGGCCATCGGCATTCGCGGTGGTGTGGGTTGTCTGATCATTGAAACGAACCGTGACCGTTTGGCCTGCGTCTGCCCAACCCCAGATCGGTACGGACTTTTCACGTTGCAGTACCATGTGGTCGCTGATCACTGAAGGCAATCGCAATTCCGCGCAAACCGGTAACGCCAACCAGGTACAACACAGTAAAACAACGGCTTGACTAATTATTCGCATTTTGCGCATTAAGAATTTCCTCGTGCGATTATTGGGGTTGCATTTGTGTGACAAGTGCGATGAGTGCGCGGTCAGTGCGCGGTCATTGCCGCCACCTCATCGTGTCGCGCGTGATGAATAATGTGATTAAATGAGCAGCCCCTGGCCACACACCTGCCCGGTATTGTTGCAAAGCCTATTGATTAATACGATCGAAGCGATGCCACTATTCATACGACGCATTATAGACATAGCCTTTGTCGCCGCGCGGATCGCGGATTGCCAGACCTGCTTCTTCTTTGGCAAGTGCCGAGGCGTGGCCATCCATAAACAGATAGTTGGCGATCTGGGGTGTGCTTCGTCCATGGCGATCCGGTTCGCCCGAAGCCCAGCGTTGCGGGTCAGCCGTGGCATTGAAATACACTTGCGTGCCTGAAGCCAGATAGGCTTTCATATGAGGTTCATAGCTATCGCCATTGATGACCCATTTGCTGGATTCGATGATGGTTTCGTAACGCCACCAAGTGGTCTGGTTCACACCGGGGCCGCCTTCGGTCGCGGTAGTCGTGGGTTTGTATTGCGTGGTCGCGGTCGGTTCCAGGCGCAGGTTCATGCCGTAACCGATTTTGGAAGTGTTGGTTGCTCGCGTGCGATCGTAGGTCGGGCAAACAAATTCCTCAAGAATAAATTCAGTGCGATAGTTGCCGTCGCGTTTTTTGCCGATCATGATTCGGCCAAGTTCTTCAATCCACAGAAACTCCGCGCTGCCGATGCCTTCGCTGGCATCCGGTGTGCGTGAATAAGGCACGATATAGCCCTGATTCTCATCCGCATAAATCGCATGTGCCAGACCGAACTGTTTCAGGTTGCTCACGCATAACACACGTTGGGCTGCCAGCCGAGTGTTGCTCAGTGCAGGCAGCAGGATGGCAACCAGCAGTGAGATGATCGAAATGACCACCAGTAATTCGATGAGCGTAAACGCGGCGTCATGATGTTTTGTAGATTTGTGTCTCATGATGAAAATGTGGGCTTGTGTTTGGGAAACATCAACAGATATACACGCAAAATGACAGAGTTCATGGTCGTTTTGAATCGGTCGCGGCGAGTGCCATGACCGACCGTGGCGTGGGTGTGGCCCATTAGCGAGATCGGCGATTTAGCATCATCAATAAACCGAAGCCTGCCAATGACAATGACATTGGCTCAGGAATGGTCGCCGTTGGGATATCCGAAGCGTACACATTGTCGATCAGGAAGTTGGCTTCGGTGGTCGAAGTGGTAATGAAACCCAATCGGCCGATGACCGCGTTGCCGGTGGTGTCGCCCGTGCCGCTGGTTGACATCACATCGCCGGTGGCAAAATCGCTGATGAGGATGCCGTTGACCCACACCACAAACGAATTGGCGTTAAGCGATTGCGTAGCGGCATTGTCCGGACGCACGTAGTTGATGGGATTTGAATCGTTGTCGTTGGCCCAAATCTGAAAGGATTGCAATTCAGCAAAGTCATAATCGGTCTGGGCCACAGTAGCCACATCATTGCGAACTTTCAGTGTGTTCTTGTCGCCGTCATGATAGAGGTCGATTAAGAATGAGCGTTTCGAGTTGCTGTTGAGTTTGGTGCCGCCACCATCATCCCACACACCGACACTGAATGTGATCTGGTTTGTACCGCTGGCGTTGGTGCCAGGGATGGTGGGGTTCTTGTTGTAGATGTCGAAAGACATGTACAGGTTACTGCGTCCGCTTGGGCCGGCGTTGTATTCCAGGTATTGGCCACTTGCGGCAGACTCATCCAGAAAATCAGCGACATTGTCGGTGCCGATGACGGCATTACCTGTCGCGACAAGCACATTATCCGTCACTGATGTCTGGGCAGAGTCAGACGGATTGGTGCCGATGACATCGCCGTCGTCGAACGTTTCGTTGACGTACACCGCAGCCCGCGCTTGACTGCTTAGTGTGCCAGCGGCAATGGTGATGACTGCCAGCGACATCAGCAGGCGGCGGCTGGCGGGCAGAATAAATTTGTGGTTGAACATCATGAGAACATCCTCCTAAAAATAAACACGACAGAAAATCAAGTGAAACAGCAAAAATAAAAACGTTAGAAAAACAAAAACTTTAAAGGTGTACGCAGTAAAAAATTATTGAGACGAAGCATTGGACAATGGAGAAAGTGGTGTCTCTGGTTCGACCAGTATTGGTTCAACCATCTGTGTGGTTCGTACCGGCTCGTGTTGGTTTTGAATTTGCCACAACAACAATTTGGCGGCGCGGGTGCCGATGGCATAGGGTTGCACATCGATCGTCGCGGGTTGTGGGTCGAGCGCGGACAGGATGGAATCTTTATCCGTGGTGATGATGCGCACATCTCGGCCGGGCTCAACACCTCTAGCCCGCAGCGCTTTGTATAGCAAGCCTGCGGCAGAGACGCGGGGCAGATAGATGCCGGTCGGCTTGTTGGGTAATGCCAGGGCGCGATCGACCTGTGTAGCCATCCAATTGGCGTCGGTTGGTTTTGCGCTGATGCCTGGACGGTCGTCGTCAAGGACAGTCACGTTGACGTTACGTTCCAATGCCGTTTGTGCGAAATGATTGGCACGCACGCCGAACCCGAGGTGTGAACGATCCAGATGCATGAAAACCAGATCACGACAGTCATGGTCGATCAGGTAATCCGCAGCCATCTGGCCGATGCGTTCGTTGTCGGGTTGCACGCGACTGCCCCAATAGCCGCGTGATCTGCGCTGGCTTAATAACCAGACTGATGGCAGGTCGCGCAGTTGGTTGGCAATTTTTTCGGTGGGTGGTTGTCCATATAAAAGCAAGCCATCGACGCGACCCGGTGCGAGAGTGGGGGGCAGGCGATTGGCGTCGGTCACCTTGCTGAGGATCAGGCCCCAGCCCTTGTCGGCCAGAGTGCTTTCAATGACATGAAGGACGAACGACGCGACCGGTGCGATGGGCACGGTGGGTTGTTCGCCAAATATGACCATGGCGACGGTTCCGGTTTTCACGTTTTCGCGTCCCTTGGCTTGGCGTCCTCGGCGCACCGCAGGGGGCGTGTAACCAATGCGGATCATGGCCTGGCGTACGCGTTGGGCCGCATCGGGCGAGACGCCGGGTCGGTTATTGATGACCCGCGACACGGTGGTGTGTGAGACGCCTGCGGTTTTTGCAACTTTAAGGATCGACATGACGCTATCTATTGAAACAGGATTGCCTGGGCATGTCAAGTGCTAATTTGCAATCAATGAAACATAAATAAAATAATATAAACATATATTTGAAATGTAATTACAGAATATAATGTTAATTAATGTTAAAAAAAACTGCACAATACTTGTTTTATTTTGTGCGTTTCGGTACACTGCGAATCGGCATGGCGACCGGCCTGCTGTTTGGCTCTTGGGGTGTGTGTGGTCGTCATGTGGTGTTTAGAAGTGTTGGATCACCGAATTTTTTTTGGAGAAAACGCCATGTCGACGATGCATCTGCTTGCGGGTTGGGCTCGAGTTTGCCGGGTGGGGGCTAGGCCAAGTGTCATGGCTGGGGTGCTGTCAGTGGTGATGGGATTGGGTGTAAGCCTCGGGTGTCGCCAGGTGGTGGCTGAGCCGTTGGATTTGATTTTGATGGATGGCGCTGCGATCGAGCGCGTGCGTGATGAGATTCAGTCGGGACAAAATTCAGCGGCAATTGAAGCGCTGGAGGTTTTGAAAAAGAAAGCGAACGCATCGCTCAAAGAGCCCATGACGTCGGTGGTGAATAAGCCGCAAGCGCCTGCGAGCGGTGACATGCATGACTATGTGAGTTTGTCGCCGTACTGGTGGCCTAATCCAGATACGGAAAATGGATTGCCCTACATTCGCAAGGATGGCCGAGTCAATCCTGAGCGTGAAAAGTATGACATGCCTGCGCTGGACACGATGTCGCGTGCGGTTTGGCGGTTAGGTTTTGCGTATTATTTTACGGGTGATGAACGCTATGCGGAAAATGCCGCAGAGCGTTTGCGGGTTTGGTTTTTGGATGAAAAGACTCGCATGAATCCGCGCTTGAAGTTTTCCCAGTTTATCCCTGGGGTCCATGATGGCGGGCATTACGGCATCATTGAAACATTGCGTTTACGCTGGGTGCCTGATGCGATCACGATGTTGGCATCATCGGATGCACTGTCGGATGATGAAGTGACAGCATTGCGGCAATGGTTCGGCGATTACAAAGACTGGCTGCTCACCAGTGATATGGGGCAACAGGAATTAGCGGGTCCGAACAATCACGGGTCGTGGTGTGCGCAGCAGATCGTGTTGTATGCCCGGGTTGTGAATGACAGCGACACGGTTCGGCGAATTTGCGAAACCATACCCGCAAGAATTGCCGCGCAGTTTGAGCCCGATGGCAGCCAGCCGATTGAAATTGCACGGACGCGTGGTTTGGATTACAGCGAATTTAATGTGCGTGCTCTGATGGATTTGGCGTACATGGCCCAAACAGTCGGGATTGATCTGTGGCATTACGAAACTGCGGATGGACGCAGCATTCAGCGCGGATTAGATTTTATTTTGCCTTCGATGACCGGCGAAAAACCCTGGCCGTATAAACAGATCAAAACGCCTAAGCACGAAATGTTCGTGCAGGGATTGCGTCGCGCCGCGATTGGTTTTAATGCACCGGTTTACAACGATGCGATCAAACATATTCCCACGAGTGATGAGTCGCAGATATGGTTAGATTTGATTTTAGTGCTGCCGCAAGATTTTCCTGCGTCAGAATGATTCAAGGTTAGCGCGATGCATCGCTTGGTTTGGTGCCACGATTGTGGGTGTGTTTGAGTGTGTCTAGTGATGCCAAAGCTTGTTTGTGCCTGCGGTGCAAATTAACAATAGGCCTCAGAACGGCGCGATAAAAACTTGAGGGCTGTTCGTCACAAGCGAATTGCTTCTTGCGGAGAAATGGTGTTATGCAGTTTGTCAGATTAGGAAAAACTGATATTGAAGTTTCGCGCATCGCGTTTGGATGCATGTCGACGGTGGCGAACCAAACGTACAACGGCGTGGACGATGACGCAGGCATCGCCACGATTCGGGCAGCGCTGGATGTGGGTATCAATTTTTTCGACACGGCCCCAGGGTATGGCAATGGTGCGTCAGAAGCGCTGTTGGGTCGGGCTTTGGAAAATGTGCCACGCGATCAGGTGGTCATTGCGGATAAATTCAACACGGAAACGTTGTGTGCTGCGGACGTGATTTCCGAATGCGAAAAGAGTTTGAAATTATTGCGGACAGACTACATTGATCTGTATCAGATCCATTGGCCCAAGCGTGTGGTGCCTGTTTCGGAAACGATCGGTGCGATGCAAACGTTGGTCAAGCAGGGCAAAGTGCGGACGCTAGGGGTTTCAAATTTTGGAGTTAATGATTTAACCGAAGCGCTGGCGGTAGGCGAGTTGGCGATCAATCAGGTGGCGTATAGTTTGTTGGCACGTGCGGTGGAGTATGAGATGCAGCCGATGTGTGTGGCCCATGATGTGGGCTTGTTGTGTTATTCGCCGATGGCCCAGGGGTTGTTAACGGGACAATTTACGAGTGCGGATGATGTGCCCGCCGAACGAGCGCGGACTCGGTTGTTCTCAAAAAACCGTCCGCAATCGCGACATAACGAAGCGGGTTGTGAGACAGAAGCGTTCGAAGCGATTGCTGGTATCCGTCGTGTCAGTGAACGGCTGGGGCATGCGATGGCGGATGTGGCGTTGGCGTGGTTGTTGCATCAACCGGGTGTCACGGGCGTATTGGCAGGATCAAGTCGCGTCGAGCAAGTGCATCAGAATGCGGCTGCGGGAGATATTGTGTTGTCTGCGGACGATCTGGCGGAGTTGGATCGCTTGACGCAGCCGGTAAAAAAAATCATGGGCCCGAATATGGATATGTGGGCAAGCGAATCGCGTATCCAGTGATGATTAGTACCCTAAACAACAATGTGGTTTCGGGGCTGCGACACGATGGACTGATTCGTGTGGGTATAGCTGGGCTGGGGCGTAGTGGATGGAATATCCATGCAAAAACGATCAGCACGATGACGCATGCATTTCAGGTTTGTGCAGTGATGGATCCGAGTGCTGAGCGTTGCGATGAAGCCGTGCACGAATTAGGGGCGCGAGCATATCGCGATTTCGAGGGGTTGATCGGTGATCCCGATTTGGATGTGATCGTGGTGGCAACGCCGAATCGGTTGCATGCGGATCAGGCATGTGCCGCGATGGTTGCAGGCAAGCATGTGATCTGTGAAAAGCCGATGGCGCTGAATACCGAAGATGCTGATCGCATGATTGCCACGTCACAACAGAGTGGGCGTCTATTGGCCGTGTTTCAAAATCGCCGGTATGAACCGCATTTTTTGAAAGTGAAAAATGTCATTGATTCCGGGGTTTTAGGGCGAATTATTCAGATTCGCATTGAATGGAATTTCTTTACGAGACGGTGGGATTGGCAAACATTGAAACAACACGGGGGCGGATCGCTGAACAATCATTGTGCGCATTTATTGGATCATGCGATGCAATTATTTGGGGATGGCGAGCCGGAAGTGTTTGTAGATTTGAAGCGATCGTTGACATTGGGAGATGCGGATGACCATGCAAAAATAGTGTTGCGAGGTGCCGATGCTCCGACGATTGATATTGAAACATCGAGTGCGTGTGCGTATCCGGAATCGCGTTGGCATGTGATGGGCACTTCGGGTGGTTTGCGTGGGACAATGGAAAAACTGGAATGGAAGTGGGTGGATTGGTCGACGATGCCAGCGCGAAAGTTGAGTGGTGGGGCGGCGCAGGATCGATTGTATCCGCGTGAAGAATATGACTGGCAGGTGACCGCGTGGGAGTTGCCCGCGGATGCGGTGGCACCGCCGATTTTGTTTTATCGTGATTTGGAAGCGGCGTTGCGAGAGGGCAAAGCCTTGTTTGTGACGCCCGCCAGTGTGCGTCGGCAGATTGCGGTGCTAGAGCAGTGCCATGCGATGTGCCAGGTGTAGTTACGTGATTGTCGATGTAGCATTTTGTTTGCGAGGAAAAAAACATGTTAAAGGTGAACCAATATTGTGTGCGGATGTTGTGGGTCAGTCGCATGCAGGCCGTGTTAATTTTTGTCGCGGTGTTGCTGGGAGGTTCGCCTGTATTCATTGACGATGCTCGGGCAGACAATGATGATCAAACACCAGCGGGTTCGGCGGTTCAGCCACTACATATATTGATAGTGGGCGATTCGACGGTGAAGGAGTATTTGCCGGGCAAAATGTCCGCGAGCTACGTGGAGTTGCGTGGCTGGGGACAGTATTTGTCCGACTATATGGTGGATGGTTCGGTGCGCGTGACGAATTTGGCACAGGGTGGGCGTAGCTCGAAAAGTTATATCGTGGAAGGCTTGTGGCACAAGGCCTTGAATGTTGAGCCGAAGCCGGATTATGTATTGATTCAGTTTGGTCATAATGAGATACCCAATAAAGGTTGGCATCGTGAAACGCAGGCGGGCGTGGTGCCGGAGGTGTTGCCGGGTGAGGGAATCGGTCATGAACCGATGGATTGGTATCGGAATAACATGCGGACCTATGTGGCCACCGCAAGGCGTGCGGGTGTGGTGCCGGTGATCGTGACCGCGATGGAACGTCGGTCGTTTAATTCTCGTGATGAAGTGCGGCGAAAAAATTTACCGTGGGCAGAGGCTGCCATTGCCGTCGGCGAGGCGATGGATGTCTCGGTCATTGGTTTGAATGACTACAGCGCAGAATTGTTGAACGAATTAGGAATGGATGGCTGTTTGTTTATGCATCCTACGCGCGAGGGGGAAGTTGATAACACGCATTACAACGAACACGGTGCGCGTATCTATGCGGAGTATGTGGCCGAACAGTTGGGCCAAGTGGTGCCTGCGTTTTCTGGTTTGGTGTCATTGCCAGACGTGCGTACGATTGAACAGGCGCGTGGCGCGGGCGAATAATAGTTGGGGAACCAGGGGTTGGAGTGCCTGATGTTTGCGAGCCTGATGACAGATTTGATTGGTGTAGATTGCGAGCCGATGGCGAGTGTGGGTTTGGCGCGAGATTATGGATTTGATGGCGTGGATTTTCGGATCAATCGATGGGCTGATGCGATTGAGCAGAGCGGTGTACGTCCGTTGAATGATGCGATGGATGACGCAGGATTGGCACGCGGGTATTGTTCGTTGTTGCCGAAAAACATGGGGGTTGATGATGAAGCCTGGGCCGATGGGATTGCCGCATTGCCGCGTTTGGCGAAGTTAGCGCAACAATTGGGATTCGTACGCACCTCGACGGTGGTGCTGCCATTTCATAAGACGATGGCGATGGATGCGGCGATGGAGCAGCATGTTTCGCGCGTGAGTCAGGCGATGAAAATCCTGCGCGATTTTGGATTGCGATTGGGTTTGGAATATGTGTCGCCGCGCACGCGTCGGGCCGGGCAGCCGTATGAATTTGTTCACCGCATGGATCAGATGTTGGCAATGGTAGATGCCTGTGGTGATGGCGTGGGTTTAATGTTGGATAGCTTTCATTGGCATTGCGCGGGGGAGACGGTGACAGATTTGAAGCGATTGTGCGCGGAGCAAGTGGTAGTGGTGCACGTGAATGATGCGCTGGCTGGTATTGATATGGACGAACAGGTGGTGACCTCGCGTGAGTTGCCAGGCGTGAGTGGGGTTATCGATTTGGCAGGTTTTGTCGGTAGTTTGCGGGCGATTGGTTACGATGGGCCGATGACAGCTGAGCCGACGCATGCGCGTTGGAAAAACAGTGATGCGACAGAAAGATCCAGGCGTCATGCGGTGGAACAAACATCGCGTGCCATGCGCGGGATGCTCTCGCAGGAGTGTTGGTCATGATTGCTATTCGTGATGTTCGCGTGATCTTGACGGCACCGATGGGGCGAAACCTGTTGGTGGTTAAGGTGGAAACAAGTGAGCCGGGGTTGTATGGCTGGGGTTGCGGTACATTTACGCAGCGGTACCAGGCGGTGCGTTCGGCAGTGGTCGATCATCTGCGCCCGTTGGTGTTAGGTCGTGATGCGGGGCGCGTCGAAGAACTGTGGCGGCTGATGATGTTCAATGGTTACTGGCGGAATGGGCCGGTGTTGAACAACGCGGTGAGTGCGATTGATATGGCGTTGTGGGATATCAAAGCGAAATGTGCGGGGATGCCGTTGTACGATTTGTGGGGTGGAAAATTGCGTGAGGCGGCTGCGGTTTATCAGCACGCGGATGGCTGTGATTTGGCGGAGCTGTCCGATCATGTGCGAGCTCAAATCGAACAGGGAATGAGGCATGTGCGGATACGTTTCGGCGGTAGTGCGGTGGGCACGCGGCAATCTGGTGAAGTGGGAGGCCTGGCCTATGGTGGACCGACGGTTGCAGCGAGCGTCCGTCCTGATGGTGCGCTGGATGGTGCGTATTACGATCCGCAGATGTATATGCGGTCGACGTTGTCAGCAATGGAACACGTGCGGGTGACGTTTGGGAATGAGGTTGAATTGCTGCATGATGTGCATGAGCGGTTGACGCCGAGTGATGCGATCGCGTTTGCGAAACAGTTGGAACCTTATCGCTTGTTTTTTTTGGAAGACGCACTGAGTCCGGAAGATTTGTCGTGGTACGGACACATGCGGCACAACACAACAACGCCACAGGCGGTGGGTGAACTGTTCAATAATCCGAATGAGTGGTTGCCGTTGATGGCGAATCGATGGATTGATTTTGTTCGGATGCATGTGAGTCAGATGGGTGGATTAACGCCTGCGCGCAAGGTGGCGACAATTGCCGAGGCGTTTGGAATTCGCACCGCATGGCATGGCCCGGGCGATGTGTCGCCGATCGGTCATGCGGCAAATTTGCATTTGAATCTGGTAAGTTCGAATTTCGGCGTGCAGGAATTGCAGCCGTTCACCGAGATCACCCGTGAAGTATTTCCAGGGTGTCCGGAATTTCGGCAAGGCTACTTTTATCCGAATGATCAGCCGGGGATCGGTGTTGATGTGGATGAAAAACTGGCAGAGAAATATCCATGTGATCCCTCAGTGATTCAGTGGACGCAGGCACGCCTGCCCGATGGTACGTTGGTGAAGCCTTGATAGGTTGTTGTTGTTGTTGTTGTTGTTGTTGTTTGCTTTGAAAAACAGGTAAAACGCAACGCTGTGCGTCGCTCACTCAACGAGGGCGCTATGTGCATTAGTTCGAGTTCCAGGAAGTGACCCGATTATGAATCATACGCTTGTTTATATTGTGATCGGGGTGTACCTGTTGTTGATGGTGGCGATCGGGTTGGTGATGCGTCGGCTCAATCGGGATACGAGTGATTATTTTCGTAGCGGTTGCAAGGGGACGTGGTGGCTGGTGGGATCGAGTGCGTTTATGGGGGCGTTTAGCGCGTGGACATTTTCAGGAGCTGCGGGTGCGGCGTTTGATAGTGGTTGGTCCGTATCGATTATTTATCTGGCCAACACGGTGGGGTTTGTGATTAATGCAATCTGGTTGGCTCCATGGTTTCGGCAGATGCGAACGATCACGGTGCCGCAAGTGGTTGAGGAACGGTTTGGGCCTGCGACGCAGCAGTTTTATGCATGGATCAATATTGTGCTGGGCTTGATTTATGCGGCGCTATGGTTGTATGGCTTAGCGATTTTTGTGTCGGCGGTGTTTGGCTATTCGATCGAAGCGGTGGTGATTCTGGTGGGGTTGGTGGTGTTGATCTACTCGGTGGCAGGCGGAAGTTGGGCGGTGATGTCGAGCGATTTTTTGCAAGCGCTGGTGTTGATCCCGATTACGTTGTTGATCGGGTACCTGGCTTTGCGTGCGGTAGGGGGATGGGATGTTTTTGTCGAACGCAGTACATCAGGTGAACTGGCGGAAGATTTTTCATTGTTCAATGGTGACGTGGAAAAATTCGGCGGACAATACACGATGGTATGGGCGGCAGCGATGTTGATTAAAAACGTGATCGGCTACAACACGATCAATTCATCGGTGCGCTATTTTTCGGTGAAAGATGGTCGCGAGGCAAGCAAGGCGGCGTGGTTGGGGGCAGGCTTGATGACGGTGGGTGCGATTGTGTGGATGATCCCGCCGATGGTGGGGCGGATGTTGTATATGGATGATGTGTTGGCTGTTGATTTACCCAAGCCCTCGGAAGCGGCGTACGCACTGGTGAGTATTAAGCTGTTGCCACAGGCCTTGATCGGGTTGATGGTGGTGGCGATGTTGTCGGCCACGATGAGTTCGATGGATACGGGTTTGAATCGCAATGCGGCGATTTTTACGCGTGATATTTATCCGTTGGCCTGTCGGTTGTTTGGACGCAAGCCGGTGGAAGGGGAGCAGCTGTTACGACGCGGGCAATGGTTCACATTGTTGTTTGGCGTGATCATCGTGTTGATCACGTTGTATTTCGTGAGCCAGGAAGGCAAGGGTGTATTCGAACACATGCTGACATTGGGTGCGGTGTTGACGATGCCGTTGGCGGTGCCGATGTTGCTCGCCATGTTTGTGCGAAGGTCACCGAGTTGGGCGGCGATGTTCAGTGTGGGTGTGGCTGCAATACCGTCGGCGATTGGTTTGTTGTGGGAATGGTCGTTTTCGGACAAGGTGTTCTGGAATGTGGGAATCGGTGCGTTGGCGTATCTCGCGACGGTGCCGTTCTGGCGATTTGAAAAAGAGGCCTATCGCGAAAAGGCCGGTGCATTTTTTGAGAAGATGCATCGCCCGGTTGATTTTGCGACGGAAATCGGTGAAGGCAATGATGCGCAGCAGTTGGTAATTCTGGGCAGTTTTTCAATGGTCATTGGTGGGTTGGTGTTGCTGATGATGGCCTTGCCGGGGATGGCGATGGATGAACGCTTAGGGGTTTTGTTTGTCGGCGGGTTTGTGGCGATCGTGGGAGGATTACTGGTGTACGCGGGTAAACGTCGCGCGTGAAACGCGGTGCGTTCAACGTGATACTGTTGCGGCTGGTTCGATGCTAAGCGGTGCATCGCGGTTATGCATTGGCATATAATAAATGCGCTATGCAAAAAAACTATTTTAGATACCTGCCGGAAACGGGTTTGGCTGATCAATGGGGGATGGAAATCACAGCGGCTGGTTGTACACGAGTGCGGGCAGGGCAGCGATATCCGTCTGGGCGTCATCCAGCGGATCATGATTTTACGTTTGCCCGCGGGCGTGTGTTGCATGCGTATCAGATGATTTTTATCAGCGAGGGACAAGGAGAGTTTGAATCACTGGTAGGGCAACACGACGGTGTGTGTGAAGGTTCGGGCGTAGGAGAAGCAAGCGATCCCGATAGTGAACGTGTTGAGATTGTTGAATCGGTAAGTGCGGGCCAGGTGATTTTGTTGTTGCCTGGTGTGTGGCATCGGTATAGGCCTGATGCGACCACGGGTTGGGTTGAGCATTGGATTGAAGGTTGCGGGCCAGTGTTGGATCGGATGCATCGTGATGGTTTGTTGCGAGCGGATCGGCCGATAGTGATGGCCAATGATGCTGTACATCTATTGAGTTGTTTTGAAAGTATCCATCGGTGGGTGAATCAAAATGGAGGACAACGTCGCGTTGATCTGTCAACGTTGGGAATGCATATGTATTCCATGTTGCGGTGTGGTGGGCTGGAGATGACTGGCGTGAGCAGCGCGATCGGTCGTGCGGTCCGTCGGGCGCAGTTGTTGATCGCACAGCGTGCGCATTTGTCGCTGAATGTAAGAGCATTGGCGGATGAACTTGGGGTGGCGTATTCGTATTTTCGCAAGTCATTTTGCGATGAGGTGGGCATTGCGCCTAAGCAATATCATGTGCAGCTGCGCTTGCGAAAAGCGCAGGGTATGTTGGCGAACACAGGGATGACAGTCACGCAAGTGGCTGATGCGCTGGGGTATGATTCGCCTTACCATTTGTCGCAACAATTCAAACGACACGTAGGCATGGCTCCAAATATCTGGCGAAGCCGTGGGCGGGCGTCGGAAGGTGCGCTGGGTGAGAGGTGAGAGGTGAGGTGAGAGGTGAGGAGAGAGGGGGCGGGTGGGGGGGCGGGGAGGTGTGTTAGGATATGTTTTGTGGCAGAAGGGTTGGTCGTTATGCCATCCTGTGCAGTTCCTGAAAGATACGGAATCTTCGCATCCGTTTGTGTATGAATCGTAATTCTGAAAGTTTGTGAACCATTGGCTATGAATAAATCGGGTCGTGATTATAAAACCAGCGCACTACCAACGACCCGATGGACGTCGATTTTTCAGGCTGCTGATCAGAACCATCCGGATTTTCATGATCGGTTGACACGGTTGTTGGATTTGTATCGGCCGGCATTAATTGCATATCTGGTTCGTGCTCATAAAGTGAAAAGTCACGAGGCGGAAGAATTGGTGCATGATTTTATTACGGACCGAATATTGGAAGCGGGTCTGTTGTCGAAGGCCAAACAGGAACGCGGGCGGTTTCGCAGTTTTTTGTTTGCGTGTTTGCAAAACTATGTGCGTGACCATTGGCGTGGGCAACGGCGTCGGGGCGTTGTCACTGAACTGATTGATTTGGAGGTGCATGGTCAGTGCGAGTACAAGGGGATGTCCGCACCGGAGCTGTTCGATGTGGCGTGGGTGCGTGAGGTATTGGCAAGTGTGGTGGAGAGGACGAAGCAGGAATGTGAGGCAGAAAATCGCCAGGACATATGGGCGATTTTTACGGCACGGGTTTTAGAGCCTTGTTTGCATGGTGTGGAGCCTGTTGCGATTGAAGAATTGGCGGCGAAGTACAATTTGCAAGCAACTAATGCCGTGTCGAATATCACGTTAACGGGAAAACGCAAGTTCGTGCGATGTCTGCGGCAGGTGATTTTGGAGTATGTCACAGACCCCAATGATGTTGAGGAAGAAATTCAACATTTCAAGAAAATTCTGTCTGGTTAACGCATTTGTGTGCAAGGCCTGCGGTCGAATGGGGTAATTATGGGTGATGGTGACTAACTCTTTGGGCGACAATATCCGATCGAGCGACAACGATGCACTGGCATCGTTGTTGGAAGAGGTGACGCGCGAAGGCGAGTTGGATCTTGTTCATGAAGATCGCGTCAGTCAGATCGAAGGCTATCGGTTGGATCGGGTGATCGGTACGGGCGGGATGGGGACGGTGTGGCGGGCAGAACAGATCAGTACCAAACGCGTGGTGGCGTTGAAAATACAGAAGTCGCCGATTGAAAGTCGCGAAGATCGGGCGCGACAGTTCGAACAGGAGATAGTGCTGGCCGCAAGTCTGACGCATGCGCAGATTGTGCGTGTGTACGAATCCGGTCATCGCGATGGCGTGCGCTATTTTGCGATGGAACTGGTGGAAGGAGTGCCGCTAGAACACTATCTGGCCGATCGCGGGGAACTGAGTGAGATAGACAGTGCGCGGTTGGTGTTGGCATTGTGTGGGCCTGTGTCGTATGCCCATGGATGCGGTGTGATTCATCAGGACCTGAAGCCGTCCAATGTATTGATGGGTAATGATGGGTTATTGCGGATCGCGGATTTTGGATTGGCGGCGCGGTTCAGCGATGGCGATCACGATGATCGATTGACTCACGGGGGAGGCACGCCTGAATTTATGGCACCGGAACAAATGAATAGTGAGCGAGCGGTGTCGCCAGCAACGGATGTGTACGGGTTGGGCGCGATTTTATTTTTTATTGTGTGTGGTCAGCCGCCCTTGATTTTTGATCGTGAGCACGATGATCCGTCAGTCTTGATGACTAAGGCAAGGCGATCGATTCGCGATAGTTTGCCCGGCGTGTCTAAAGAGTTGGCGGCGATTGTTGATCAATGTTTGGCGATTGATCCTGAGACGCGTTATGCCAGCGTGGCCGCATTGGCCGAGGATTTGCGGTGTTATGTTGAAGGGCGTCCGGTGCGGGCGTACAAGTCAGACGCGGTTTACCGAATTGTAAAAACAGCCCGACGGTTGCGGCGGCAACTGGTGGTGTGGATTGTAGTGTTGGTAGTGATGGTGGCCGGTGGTTTATTGGCATGGCAACAGAGCAACGAATCGCTGCGGGATATGCAGAAGTATCAACAGATAGCGCATGTGTTGACTGTGACAAATCAACTAAGATTTGCACAATTGGCGATTAAAGAAGGGCGTTTCCGCAATGCGGAAGAAGCGCTGGCCAAGGTGGATACTCGTGATCGCGGTTGGGAATGGAGATATCTGAAGCAGCTTCAGGATTCGTCTGCATTTACATTTGACGCGGGTGTGTTGCGGGGTTTTGTGGTTGATGCAGCGATGACGCGGGTAGAGCAAGTGGGAGCAGAACCAAAAAGTAAACCGGTGTATCGCGTGCTCACTAGTATGGGTGAAGTTGTTGATGTTCACGGTATTGATGGGCGAATGAGGCAAGCGTCTTCAGATTCGTCTTCAGATTCGTCATTGGATTTATCAGCGGATTCACCATTGGATTCACTGACGGCCTTGCCGCCGCATTCGAGTTTTTCAGAAAGCGCGACATTGGCAAAGGGCATGAGTCATGATGGCCAGATGATTGTTCGCATGCGTAGCGATCATGTGTTGGAAGTGCATGGATTTGAATCTGGGGTTGAATCTGGAGTTACATCTGGGACTGGAATATTACGAACGATTGATTTTTCGAATGGGTCGACTGATCGTGAAAAAGCGGACGATTCTGAAATTCGTATCAGTGACGCTCAGCTTTCATCGCGCGGTCGGTATTTGGGAGTCCGATGGACGCAAGCATCGTTGGCCGAAGAATATGTGGTTGCTGATTTGAAAGATGCGAGTTCGAGTTTAGGCCGTTACCCGGTATCTGGGGCGTTCAATTCGTTTTGTTTTTCTGGGGATGAAACCGTTGCGTATGTGTCGTCGGATGAATTGTGGCGTATTGATTTGGCGTCAGGCGAGGTTGAAACATGGCCGGGCCCGGTGAAGTTTAAGCGGATGGCAGTAAGTCCCTCGGGGCGATGGTTGGCGGGGGTTAGTGGGCTGGCATTTGTTTTGCATGATAGAGGGGTGACGTCGGTCAAAGGGCGAAGGATGCCTAGAGATTAAGCATTCAGGATGTGCCGAGTTGTGGGCGTGTAAAGGATGGGCGGTCATGGTGTTCAACGATTATCAAACCGGAGCGTATTTTGATGAGTTGATCGGGGGTGAGGGTGTGCCTCGGCAAGGGGCGGTGCCGTTGGTGCAGCAGATTGATGGGATGTCTGCGGAGGAGCTGGTGCGTCGCCAGCAATCGGCTGAGGCATCGATGTATCAGATGGGGATCACGTTCAACGTTTACAATTCAGGCGAAGCGACCGAGCGGATTATTCCGTTTGATATTGTGCCGCGCATTATTGAGGCAAAAGTGTGGGACCGGGTGGAAGAGGGCTTGCGCCAGCGTATCACGGCGCTGAATCTATTTATAGATGACTACTATCACGATCGGAAGATAGTGACCGACAAGGTGGTGCCTGAGGAATTTATCGTGGCCCCGAGCGCGGAAAAATGGTGCCGAGGATTTAATCCGCCCAACGGCATCTGGTGTCACATCAGTGGGATCGATTTGGCTCGTGATTGTGATGGGCAATTTTATGTCTTGGAAGACAACCTGCGGTGTCCGTCGGGGGTGTCGTATGTGTTGGAAAATCGCCGGGTGCTCAAGCGAACGTTTTCGTCGGTGTTTGAAGCGCAGCGCGTTCGGCCTGTGGATGATTATCCGGAGCGATTGCTTTCGACATTGGCATGTCTGGCGGCACCGGGGATCGATCGGCCACGCGTGGTGGTGTTGACGCCGGGGATTTACAACTCCGCGTATTTCGAGCATGCATACCTGGCTCAACAGATGGGCGTCCATCTGGTCGAAGGCGGCGACCTGGTGGTGGATGATGGTTACGTGAAAATGCGGACGACGCATGGACTCGAACGGGTGGACGTGATCTATCGTCGGATTGATGATGACTATCTGGATCCGTTGGCGTTTAATCCTGACTCGGCGTTGGGCGTGTCGGGCATCATGCAGGTCTATGCGGAGGGACGCGTGGCCTTGGCGAACGCGCCGGGAACAGGCGTGGCTGACGACAAAGTGATCTACTCGTTCGTCCCCGACATGATTCGGTATTACCTGGATCAGGAACCGATCTTGCCGAACGTGGAAACGTATTTGTGTGCCCGCGAAAAGGAATGCCAATACGTGTTGGAAAATCTGGACAAGCTGGTGGTCAAGCCCGCGTTCGAATCAGGCGGCAAGGGAATTATGGTCGGGCCCCATGCCACGCCACAAGAGCGAAACGCGACCGCGCAATACATTAAAGCGAATCCGCGGAACTGGATCGCCCAGCCGACGTTGCGACTATCGCGTGTGCCAACGATTGTGGATGATCATCTGGAAGGTCGGCATGTGGATCTTCGGCCGTACGTGTTGTATGGCAAAGAAATTTATGTGTTGCCGGGTGGACTGACACGAGTGGCGTTGCGTGAGGGATCACTGGTGGTTAATTCGTCGCAAGGCGGTGGCACCAAAGACACATGGGTGGTTGATAGCACGGCTGCTCCGGTTGAAACCGAAACGACAGCAGGTGCGTTATGTTGAGCCGCGTGGCGAATGCCATTTATTGGATGAGTCGATACATCGAGCGAGCGGAAAACATCGCGCGGTTTATTGATGTGAATCACCATTTGATGTTGGACCGGGCGGCGGGTACGCATGAGCAGTGGTTGCCCTTAGTCAGTGCCACGGGCGATCAGGAATTTTTTCTGGAACATTATGCGAAGCCGAACCGCCAGAATGTGATCGATTTTCTCACGTATGACATGGCGTATCCGCATTCGATTGTGTCCTGTGTAGCCATGGCCCGCGAAAACGCACGGACGATTCGCGACACGATCGCCGAAGAGATGTGGGAACAGATTAACGCGATGCATATCATGCTATGCACCGCCCGCGACGAACGGCGCTATCGAACCGACACCTATAATTTCTACAAAACGATCAAGCAGGCGTCGCAACTGTTTAATGGCATCACCATCACAACGATGAGTCATTCGATGGGGTGGGAATTTAATCGCTTGGGCAAACTGATCGAACGCGCGGACAAAACCTCGCGCATTGTGGATGTGAAATATTTTCTGTTGCTGCCGCGACCCGAGGACGTGGGGGGCACGGTGGATACGATTCAATGGACAGCGTTACTGCGTTCGACCAGTGCGTTGGAAATGTATCGGCAAACATATGGTGCGATCACGCCGACGCATGTGACGGAATTTCTGGTCTTGAATCCGGATTTTCCGCGATCGTTGGCGTATTGCCTGTCACGGGCGAGCGAATCGCTGGGGGCGATTGCCGGCTCAAATCCACATATCGAAGCGGCTGAATCGATGCGGCTGATTGGCCGATTAAAGAGTGAGTTGGAATTCGCCACGATCGATGAAATTGTCGGCAAGGGTATCCATGAATATCTGGATCAGTTTCAGGGCAAGCTCAATACGATCGACAACATGATCAACCTGGCGTTTTTTCAGATAGCACCGCCGGAGCCGAGTCCGGATGAAGCCCATGCTGACCTTGCTTCCGAATCAAATTCGCAGACAAGCGTGGGGTCGAATGGCCAAGCCGAGACTGATTCGTTGCTACAATCCCAGACGCAAGTACAAACCAATCCCGTTCAGTGAGAAATATGCGTGACTGTTTCCGAACCGACGACAAGTGCTGTGAATGCTGGGCGTGCAATGAAAACGATGAATGCCAACCATGCTGTGAATACTGCCGGTGCTGGTGAGATGATGACGACCACCGCCACGATTGTGAATACAGGGCCGACCACAGCCATCCGTGATGCAACGAAACAATCGGCGGAGTTGCCTGAGTCCGCGACGCAGCGTTATCTTATTGAACATGTCACGCGGTTTGAATATTCGCAGCCGGTGAGTCTTGATCAGATGGTGATTCGATTGCAGCCACGGACCGATGCGACGCAACGGTTGGTGGAATTTTCAATTGATGTGAACCCTGGGCCTGCGCGTCACACACATTGTCTGGATCTGCATGGCAACTTACGCCACTGGTTTTGGTTCGAACAATCGCATACCAATTTAGTCATCACGACGCGCTGCCTTGTGGATTGTTATTGCAGCAATCCGTTTGATTACATCATTGTGGATCCAGGTGTTGAGCAGGTGCCTGCGGTGTATGCTGAGCCGGTGCGGTCTGCCTCGTCGCATTACATGCAACGCACCTCAATGGACCCGGCCATCGATAAACTGGTTAAGCAATTGATCGCGGTAAGCGATGGCAAGACGTTGTCGTTTTTATGGCAATTAGCGCAGCATCTGCGACAAACGATCAGGCAGATTGTGCGTTACCACGGCGATGCCTGGCCGGCGCATCAAACGCTGGCGTCGGGTGAGGGAGCGTGTCGCGATACCGCCGTGCTATTTATGGAAGCCTGTCGGGCCGCAGGGTTGGCCGCGCGTTTTGTGTCGGGTTACGCGTGGGATGCGTTGGATGTAACGCAACGGGAACTTCATGCGTGGGCCGAAGTCTATCTGCCGGGTGCGGGTTGGTGTGGATACGATCCGACGACAGGTTTGGCGGTCAGCAATCGGCATATCGCAGTGGCGGCCTCGCCGACGCCATCGTATGCGGCGCCGACCTCGGGTACATTTACCGGGCCACCTGTGGATACGACCCTGGGGTACAGCATTCAGATGGCCAGTGAGCCGACGTTGAATTCGCTGGGTGATGAGAAAGTGACCTATCGTTGGCCCTGATTGATGAGTATGGTGTGCGTGTGTGGTGCGCGGGTCAACGATGTGTGTCAATGAGGTTAGTTCCAGTCATTGATGATTGACCGGTGGCGGTAGCGGGCCTACAGTTAATACTTGTAATCCTTGTCGAAATTCTTGTCGAAGCGGTCGCGGTGTTGTCTCGCATGATGATGATATAGTTGTGTGTTAGTTACTAGTCATGAACGCGATTGTGGGGGGACTGAAGTGGGGGACTGGTGGGGGACTGCAGCGGACAGTGGGGGGGCTGGGTCATATCATTTTTTACTGGAAGGATCCGAAACGTGTTGAGATTTAACTGGCGGGTTTGCGTGGCGTGTGTGTGTGGATTGGTTGGGATGGCGGGGGTTGATGTGATTAGCGGAGTGGCTGGGGGCCTTGGGCATGGGATAAGCGCGTTCCATGTGGCTCAGGTGGCTCAAGCGGGAGTGGGTCAGGTTTCGGATTGGCCGATGTGGCGTGGGCCGAACCAAACCGGGATCACCACCGCCGACGGATTTGACCAGACGATGAATAACGGGAATCCCGCGGTGCTGTGGCAGACGAATATCGGCAACGGTTATGCCGGCGTGTCGGTGGCAGATGGCAAGGCATACGCGGCGGGTTGGGTGGATGGTCAGGACACGTTGTATTGTTTTGATGCTCAGACGGGTAAAAAAATCTGGTCGAAGACATATCCGTGCGAACGATTCAATTCGATGAATGCCGGCGGGCCGGGTGCGACGCCGTTGGTGCATGATGGTTTGGTGTATCACGTGGCCCGCGACGGTCGTTTGATGTGTTTTGATGCGGCGACGGGCCAACCGAAGTGGCAGAAAGTGTTCAGTCAGGAATTCGGCACCAAGCCTCCATCGTGGGGCGTGACTGGTTCGGCATTAATCGACCACGGGCACGTGTTGGTCGATATGGGGCATGTCGTGGCGTTCGATAAAAAAAGTGGGAAACAAATCTGGGCCAGCAAGGATTATGGCATTGCCTATTCGACGCCGGTCGTGTTTACGTTGCATGGCCGTCGGATGATTGCGGCGTTCCCAGTGGCGGGTTTGGTCGTGTTGGATGCGGAGACGGGCAAAGAGTTGGCCGTGTATGGTTGGAAAACCCAGTATGGAGTGAACGCGGCATCGCCGATCATTTCGGGCAATCAGATTTTCATATCCAGTGGATATGGCATGGGCGGTACATTGTTGGAGCTGACCAACAGTGGGCTTTCGATGGTGTGGGAAAGTCGCAACATGCAGAACAAAATGAACAGCAGTGTTTTAATTGCGGGCCATTTGTATGGCTTCAATGAATCCAAATTGACGTGCATGGATTGGGAGACGGGCAAAGTGTTGTGGACGCAACGCGGGTTGGGTGAGGGGAGTCTGATCGCGGCGGACGATACGTTGATTGTGCAAACAGATTCGGGCGAGATTCTGACAGCTAAAGCGTCGCCTGAGGGTTTTGAGGTGATTGCCCGCGTGCAGGCCACGGACGAACGCAAGGTTTGGACGCAGCCATCATTAGCCCAGGGTCGTTTGTATTGCCGGGGTTCGGAAGGGCAATTGACGTGTTTGGATGTGAGCAAAGGTGAATAAAATTTCGAAGTGGTTGGGTTTGTGTGTGTGGGTGTGTGTGGGTGTGTGTGGGGGGGAAGAGTTGGAATACAGAGTTCGGAATGCGGCGGGTAAATGGTGGGTGGCTTTTAATGATCAGGAGCGATTTATGAATCAGTCAATTGTGAAACGTATGGCGTTTGTGTTGGCGATGGGGCTGCTCACGGGTGGCGCGGAGATGGTGGTGGCCGAAGATGTGAGAAAAGCGGGGGGTGTAAAAAATGCAGGAAACGCGGGGGAAACAGGAAAAGTAGGGGGCGTGGTGGGTTGGCGGACCGATGGGACGGGGATGTATGAGCAGGCGGAGCCGGCGCTGTCGTGGTCGACGCGGGACAATGTGGCGTGGGCGACGGACGTGTCGGGCTGGTCGAATTCGACGCCGGTAGTGGTGGGCGATCGGATATTTGTGTGCAGTGAGCCGAGTATGTTGGTGTGTTTGGATCGTGAAAGTGGTCGCGTGCTGTGGCAACAAAGCAACGACCTGATCGATACGGTACCAGCGGGCGAAGTGGAGGTGGTGAAACAGCAGTTGGCCGATGCGCAAGCCATGATGGCCGCACAGGTGGAGGCGGAAGGTCAGTTGAATCGAATTCGTCGCCAACTGCGTCGGAACAAAGACGATGAGGCATTGAAAGCGAAGTCGGAAGCGCTGGGCCAGGAGATAGCGGGTTATGAGAAAAAGTTGGGGGCGCTGAATAAATTTCGTCGGCCGCGCACGCATGATACGAATGGCTATTCGTCGCCGACCCCGGTGAGCGATGGCGAGTTTGTGTACGCGTTATTCGGTAACGGCGTGGCCGCGTGTTATGACATGGCGGGGAATCGGCAATGGATTCGCCAGGTGGAATCGGTGACCGCTGGCTGGGGCCAGAGTTCGTCGCCTGCGTTGGTCGATGGTGTGTTGGTGTTGCTGATCAATCAGTTGCATGGCTTGGATGCCGCGACGGGCGAAACGAATTGGACGGTTCCCTCGCATCAGAATTGGGGCACGCCGGTTGCGGTGAAGATCGATGGGCGCGACATAGTGATCACGCCGACGGGCCAGGTGATTGAGCCGACGACCGGCGAGCTATTGGCCACGAATATTGGGAAATTGCATTATGCGGCCCCTACGGTGATCGGCAATGTGGTGTATTTCATCGAGAAAAAATCGGTGGCGGTGCGTTTGGGGTTCGATGATGATGGCACATTGAGTGTTGATGAATTGTGGTTCGCGGACGTGAAGGGTTCGCGTCATTATTCTTCGCCGATCGTGCATGGCGGTTTGATCTATGCGATATCACGTGAGGGCGCATTCACTTTGTTGGAATCATCGACAGGTAAAATTGTCTATGAAAAATCGCTGGATTTTGAAGGAGGTACGAATGCGGTGTATCCATCGGTAACGTTGGCGGGTGGTTATATTTTTCTCACCGGCGAAGCGGGCAAGACGATGGTGATCAAGCCTGGGCGCACGTGGCAACTGGTCTCTACCAATCAACTGGAAAAGCCATTGCGTGGCAGTCCGGTGTTTGATCAAACGTATGGGTATTTTCGATCAGGCCACAAGCTGTATTGCGTGGAAAACGTGAAGACTGCGGGGCGATGAAACGCTCGTTGTTTTTCCAAGGGAAATGTGGGAGTGAGATATCAATGTCGTTTAGAACGCGTGGGTTAGCCGCCGCCCTTGGGCGGCGCGTTGGCGTATGTTTTCACCAACGTTCGCGCCGCCCAAGGGCGGCGGCTAATGGGAAATCACGTACGAGAATGTAATGAATTCCGTATGAGTCATACGAATTACGATAAATACTCGTGATCTAGATCCATGTTAGAGCGTTTTTACCTTTTCCCTAGCGTGTATCCACAGTGCCAGAAGAAGTGGATCGCGTCGGTCGGGGTGATGGTGTCCATCAATCTTTGCGTGTCACCCCACAGCTCTTTCACGTCGCGATGTCTGGC
>JAUHYI010000156.1 GCA_030426385.1 Phycisphaerae bacterium | reverse complement strand
GGCCAAACAGTCCGCCATCGGACATCAGCTAAATTGAATTCGTAAAATTATGTCGCTCGTACAATCAGTCTGTCTGTCTATCTATCTATGTCTATGACCTATCTATAACTATCAACTATGTGCCAACGATCTGCTATCTGTCAGGTAACCGAGTTGGTCTTCTATCAAATTTTCCAAATCTTGAAAATGTGAGCTTCACCATCGGGCCAAGACCACGATCTGGTCGGTCGCTCACCTTTTCGTGGCGACCAAGTCACGCCAATTTACCACATGAATCGCCTTGCGACAGCCTCGGCCTATCCTTTTCATGTGATTTGTTGATTACCTATCTTATCGGTCCAGCCTAATCCGAACCACCCAACCCTCTGGCAACCGGACGATTATCCACTTTGACGCCGTCCCGGCCATTTATTCTCGGCCATTTTTCCCTGCCGATCCAGCGATCTGTCATCTCATATCAATACCACCTTTGCCATCAATTCAGCATCAATTCATCATCCTGACCAACGGGCACGCCGATTCCCACTGGACGGGGCACCTGAGCAACCCCTCCGGATAGCAGTGCGATCCAAATTCTGCGAAACGCATCTAACTATATAGCCATCTCGTATAGCCATCCCGCTAAAAACTCGCACGGCCTAAATTTTCTCCTCACACAGACCGCCGGTATTCACCGGGGGCTAGCACGAATTAAAGCACGAGAAACCGGACCGATAGCCGGACTGGCAGCTTAAGCTGCCAGTCCAGAGCACCTTGGAGCTAAATATTGTTCTTGTCAGGTGTTCTATCGCATCCCCTCTGCACGTTTAGCGGGAGACGCGCAGCGTCCCGTGGTTTTTTATTAGGAGGCCGCATCCACGGGCGGCTGCAAACGCGATACCTGTATGGCAACGCATTAGCGTCCGATAACGACTTGATTTTGGTACGTGCAGGGGCGATGTGGTGTCGAATATGCGGGAAAAACAGGAGAGCTGACGCGCGCTAGGGACGTGCTGCACAACGCCTAAGTAAGCACGGGGGCAAAGTGGGTGGCAATGTGGGTGGGGCGTGCGGGGGAAAGGTGGGGGGGCAATGTGGGGGGGGAGGTGGGTGGAAGGTTAAATGGGTGGGGTATATCGCCGATATTCCAACCAATAGCACCCTGATTGTGTTCGTGCGTTGATATGGATTGAGCGGCAGGTATGACTGAAGCAAGCATTATCACAGCCATCATGGTTGGACTCATCGGGATTGGCATCGCGCTGACCCATTGGGTGCTGCGTAAGCGTACGGGTCATGGTTTTCATTGGGCAATGTGGTTGCTGCTTGTGGCCATGGTGGCTGGGGTTGTGTATTACGCCGACTACCGTGTTGAGTCGCGCCGCGAGCAACTGGTTCGTCAGATTTCCGGCCTGGCACCTACGCTTGCTCGGGAAACCGAACGTCTGGGTCATGAACATCTTGGGTATCTTCCCGAGCAGGACGATCCGATTTATCTGGAAATTATTGAAGCGCAGAAGCGCTGGGTCGATATCAATCCCGACGTGATCGCGGATGTCTACACCTTTTACATCGATGACAATAATGAAGCGGCCTTGATCGTCGACTCCGAAACGGACTACGATCACAACGGCCTATACGAAGGCGATCGCGAAGCCCGGACAGATCCAGGCGAAACCTGGGGTGAAGCTGAAGAATCTGAACACGACGCGATGAATGGCATGGTCGCGGTGTTCGATGAACCATACGAAGACCGTTGGGGTTACTGGGTGTCTGCCTACGAACCCCTGCGAAATCAGGACGGCGAAATTTACGCGGTGCTTGGCATCGATTTTCCAGCCAACCTGTGGGTTTCTCAACTTCGCGAATCGCGCATCGAAGCGTTGGTTACGGGCTGCCTGCCGATCTTTATGTTGGTCGTGGCTGTCGTGTTGGTGCAACTGGTCAATCACACCAACGAGTCGCTGCGCCGCGCTCGTGACGATGCCGAAACCGCCAACTACACCAAGAGCGCGTTTTTGGCCAACATGAGCCACGAAATACGCACGCCGTTGACTGCGATTCTTGGCTACGCCGAAATTCTCAACGACGAAGAATCCTGCGAGATTTTGAACGACGACAGGGCCAATGATCCACGTAACGCCGAGATTGTCCGTCGCTGCCAGGCGCTCAATACCATTCAGGTTGCAGGCCAGCATTTGCTCACCGTCATCAACGACATCCTCGACTTGTCGAAAATCGAAGCGGGCAAAATGAGCATCGAACAAGTGGAAACACCGCTGGCCGCGATTCTGCGCGATGTTGAAAATCTTATGCGACCGCGCGCTGCGGGCAAGGGCGTTCATCTGGCGACGGAAATTCAATCGCCTATTCCCGATCGCATACTCAGCGATCCCACACGTCTGCGCCAGATTCTCATGAACCTGCTCGGCAATGCCATCAAATTCACCGAAGATGGAAAAATCACCATTTGCGTCAGTGTTGAATCGCTCGACGATCAAAGCACGAACACCAAAAAATCCAATGCCGGTACTCACGACAAACCCGCGCGTTTGATCGTCGACATCACTGACACCGGCGTGGGTATGAGTGAGGATCAGGCCGACAATCTTTTCAAACCTTTCAGTCAAGCCGACGCCACCGTCACGCGCAAGCATGGCGGCACCGGTTTAGGTTTAGCCATCAGTCGCCGATTCGCCGCGTTGATGGGTGGTGATGTCTTGCTCGCCCGGACGCAACTCAATGAGGGTTCATGTTTCCGCATCGTCCTGCCGTGTTCGCCGATGCAGGGTGCCAACATGGTGACGAAGTTGCAACCGCACGAACGTCCTACCCCACAAGCCTCCGCCACCCAATCGCAAAACGATGATGCCAGCTCTGCCGCATCTTCCGAGCGTGTCTTGCAAGGGCACATCCTTTTGGCCGAGGATGGCATGGACAACCAGCGCTTGATCTCGTTTCATCTCAAACGCGCCGGTGCAACGGTCGACCTGGCTGACAATGGCCTGATTGCTCTCGATATGATCGAACAGGCGATCGCCGATGGCCATCCCTATGACATGCTCGTCACCGACATGCAAATGCCCGAGATGGATGGCTACACCCTCGCTACCACCTTGCGTCAGCGCGGCAGCACCATGCCGATCATCGCATTAACCGCCCACAGCATGGCCGACGACCGTCAGAAATGTCTCGACGCAGGCTGCGATGATTACGCCAGCAAACCCATCAACAAACGCGCCCTGCTGACCACATGCGCCACCTGGATCAACCAACCCAGCCAACGCGCCGCGTCGTAAGGTCTTCACCTCTCAGGGATATGCTCTGGCCTATTCTCAGGCCCATCATCAAGCCTCTGGCTTACGAAATTCCGTCTCGCATTCGGGGCATCGATGCGAATCGAAATCGCGATGGCTGTTCATGTTGCTGATCCACTGATGCTTCGATTGAGCAAGCGTTCGTGAATGATATTTTGTGTGATGGCATATCTGGATGACGCGACTATCATGTACCGCGACTATCAATCGTCACATTAATTGTTTTAGCCGCTTTAACCACTTTAACCACATAAAATGCGTAGCCGTGTTGTTCGAGAAATAATATGGAACCCAAGACATCGTCCGACTCAGCCCGTTCGCTTCATGTGATTCGTGACGAAGCATCCGGGTTCGGCGCGCATGTACGTCGCATCACGTATCGCAGTGACGTGAACGGTATCACCGATTGGGCATTGCTCGAACGGCCTGCCGATTCTGCGACGACGCGATGGATCGTCAACCTGCATGGGCACGGAGCCACTGGGGATCAGTTGTACACACGGCCTGACATTCGTGATGATTGGCTGCCGATGTTTCGCGAGCTTGGGGTTGGAATCCTGGCATTGAATCTTCGCGGCAACGCATGGATGGGACCTGCGGCAGCGGCGGATCTTCGGGCGATGTTGCGGTGGTTGCGCGAACAGCATCATGCTCACCAGTTGATCTTTGTCGGTGGATCAATGGGAGGGACGAGTTGCCTGGCGTACGCGGGGCTTGAGCCGACTTGCGTGGCGGGGATGGTGGCGATGTGTCCAGCGACTGATGTGGCGGACTATCACGGATGGTGTACCCGCCATACCGATTACCATCCGGTCATTGTTGAAATCCGCGACGCCATCGAACTTGCTTACGGTGGAACGCCCGAATCATCGCCCGCAACCTACGCGGGGCATCGTGCTATTTTGCAAGCTGATCAATTTCAAATGCCGTTGGCGATCATTCATGGCGACGATGATGGCACCATTCCCGTCGGTCAGTCGCGGGCGTTGGTTCATGCCATGGGCGATGCGCCTAACTTGCACTACAAAGAATTGCCCGGCGGAGATCACAATGCGCCGCTGTCTTATTGTCGCGAAGGTTTGACGTGGGTGCTGGATCGGTTGGAGAAATCAGAATGAGTGCATCAAATCAACGACGAGTACTGATCAGCGGAGCCTCTTCAGGTATCGGTCGTGCCACCGCAGAGCGCTTCGCGCGCGAAGGGTGGTCGGTCTGTCTGACGGCAAAGGATGAGCCGATGTTGCGTACGGTGTGTGATGCGTTGCCAGGCGTGGGGCACGTGTGTGTGGCCGGTGACTACAGTGACCCGTCGACGGCTGAGCGGATTGGTTCAGTCATCGATGAATCATGGGATGGCCAGGTGCACGCGATGATCAATAGCGCGGGTATCTCGCGTTCGTTGCCGATTGTGGATAGTGATTTGTCCGCTTGGCGGGAATGCCTGGACGTGATGCTTGACGGGGCCATTCATCTGACGCGTGCGGTGGTCGGACGGATGCCGGACCGCGGTCGGATCGTACACATCACGTCGATTCATGCCAAGCGGGCCGAGTCGGGTGCAAGCAGTTACGGCATGGCCAAGGCAGCGATCGAACAGTATGTGCGCGGGTTGGCGCTGGAGTTGGCATGTCGAGATATTCTGGTGAATGCGATCGCGCCGGGCTTTATTGCCACAGCGATGAGCGAGGCCACCGGCGTCAACGAATTGGAAACTGAATGGTTTCGACGCCACTACATTGAGGGTCATCATTTGCCGTTACGTCGTCCGGGCCAGGCCGATGAAGTGGCAGGCGTCGCACTGTTTCTCGCTGGACCGGATGCGAGTTACATCACCGGACAAACCATTCATGTGGATGGTGGGTTGAACATCACTTTTTAGGATGGGTTGAAGTTACGTTATGAAAATCGAATCGGTAGACTTTTTCTATTTGCGAATTCCTGTGGTGCGTGATGTCGGCGATGGCAGTCAAGATGCGCTACTGGTGCGGGTGCGCGGCGGAGGTAAGATCGGGTGGGGCGAATGTGAAGCAAGCCCACTTGTATCCATTGCCAGTTGGTGCTGTCCGATGTCTCATAGCGCATGCAAGCCGGTCAAGGATTCAGTGCTGGGGCAAAATCTTGAAACGCCTCAGGATATCGAGCGAATCAATCGTCTGGTGGGAGCCAACGGTTTGGATTTAGCGCAGACGGCGCACACGTTATCAGGGATTGATATCGCGCTGTGGGACTTGTTGGGCCAACATCGCGAAGAGCCTGTTTATCGACTGCTCGGCGCAAAGGCTTCGCATGCCAAGCGACCTTATGCCTCGCAATTGTTTGGCGACACGCCTGAGGCAACCTATGAAAAAGCCAGGCAATCCGTCGCGCAAAACTATACAGCGGTGAAGTTCGGCTGGGGGCCGTACGGTCGAGGCGATGTGGCCACCGATGCTGCGCATGTGAGGGCGGCTCGCGAAGGATTGGGCCACGATATCGATCTCATGGTTGACGCGGGCACGGTGTGGGAAGACGACGTTGAGCTAGCGATCCCCCGACTCGCGGCGCTGCAAGAGCATCGTGTGTTGTGGTTGGAAGAACCATTTGTGGGTGGGGCATTGCAGGCCCATGCCGAGCTGGCGGCCAAGGCTTCACCCGTCGCCATCGCCGGCGGTGAAGGCGCACGCCATTTTGATGATGCGCGCAATCTGATCGATCACGGGAGCGTCGGCTACATCCAGATCGACACCGGCCGAATCGGCGGGATCACCCCCGCTAGACGGGTGGCCAAGTATGCCGAGGCTCACCACATTCGCTTCATCAATCACACGTTCACCACCCATCTCGCGCTCAGCGCATCGTTGCAACCGTTTGCCGATATGCCTGAACATGATCTTTGTGAATATCCCGTCGAAGCCAGCGACATTGCCCAGCGTCTGGTTCACGATCCAATTCACCGCGCTGCCGATGGCACGGTGCAACTGCCCGAGCGTCCCGGCCTGGGCATGGTTCCCGATGCGCAAGTGATTAACCAATACCTGCTCGATGTGCAGATTCACGTGGGTGGCGACACGATCTACTCAACGCCGACCCTCGACGATGCCTGATTGGCTCGCACGTCTGCACAATTTGTGAGCGCATCGCAATCCGGGCTGGCCGCCTAACACGATTGCGCGCCCAGCATCGTCAGATTTGCGCTAAAGTTAAAACTGGGCCATACTTGTCGCTTTCTGGTTGC
>JAUHYI010000043.1 GCA_030426385.1 Phycisphaerae bacterium | reverse complement strand
ATGTATATCGCGGGACGATGCTGCCGGACGGAACCAGTTATGACATCAAATCCCCTGTTTCATCATGCCACGATTGACCAGGCTGCGCGGGTGTTTGTGATCGCAGAGATCGGCGTGAATCACGACGGCGATGTGGATCGGGCTTTGCAACTGGTGGAATCTGCGGCGGGCACGGGTGTGGACGCGGTGAAGTTTCAATGTTTCGATCCGCGCCATTTGTTATCCAACCAAGCGGTGCTGGCCATGTATCAATATGACAGCGAAACCGATGTGTTCGAAATGTTGGAACGGCTGCAGATCGGCGTGGACGAGTTAGGACGCTGTGCGGAATTAGCGCATCGTTTGGGCTTGAAATTTGTGGTGACGCCGTTCAGTGTGGCCGACGTGGCAGTGATCGAAGCCTTGCCGGTGGATATCGTGAAGATTGCTTCGCCCGATGCGGTGAACGTGCCGTTGTTGCGTGCGGCGGCGGGGCTGAACAAACCGATTGTGATTTCTACGGGGACCGCGTCGTTGGACGAATTGGATATCGCTTCGGGTTATGCCCAGCGTAGCGGGGGCGCGATGTTGCAATGCGTAAGTCGATACCCCACGCCGGTGGCCGATGCGGCATTGGGTGGGATCATGGCGATGCGTGCGCATTTTCCTGACATGGCGATCGGCTACAGCGATCACACGCCGTCGGAAACCACCGGCGCGTTGGCCGTGGCTGCCGGAGCGTGTGTGATTGAAAAACATCTGACGTATGACCGCGCTGCCGCCGGCCCGGATCATTCAGCCAGTAGTGATCCGGCGCAGTTGGCCGCGTATGTCTCGCATGTGCACGCGGCGGTGGAAACCATGGGCCGTATCAGCAAAGCCGTGGCCGAGGATGAACGCAATGTGCGTCACACCAGTCGCCAGTCGGTGTGTGCGTTGCGTGATTTGCCTGCGGGTCATGTGTTGAGTGCTGAAGACCTGACGGTTAAGCGCCCGGGCAGTGGCATTGTGGCAGCGCGATTTGATGAAGTGCTGGGGCGCACGTTGTCGCGTGCGGTGGTGGCCAATGATTTGTTGCACGACGAAGATCTGGCGGGTTAAGCGTGATCGTGCTGGGTAGGGCGTTGGGAAATGTCAGCCCTGTCGGCGTCCCATGTTTTTTCGGATGCGATGGCGGCCTGATTAAAATCATGGCGATACCACACGGCTAAAACGATCGCCCAGGTGCCGAACAATAAGCCGGCGATGGCGATGCTGATTCCCCAGTGCGGGCTGATGGTGAGCGGTTGAATAATACCGATGGCCGCCAATGCGGCGTGTCCGATGGCCACGGGCGCGGTGAGGTACCAGAGGATGATGACGCCGAACATGACGAGACGGGTTTGTCGTGCGAGTTGATGGTTGGGTAAGCGCAACGCCAAGCGTCGTGCATATTCGAACAGCATGAACAGTCCGACCGTGCCGACGATGAGCATGACCAATTGTAAGCCAGCGATCCATTCGGAAGTCAGTGCGTATAAAAACGTGACGCATACCTGTAACAGCAACAGGGCGAACGTGCCCGCCATGGCATAGCGTGCCAGTAAGCGCACGGTTTGCCGCTCGCGTGGCGTGGTGTTTATGGCAATGGGGTCCGCTGCGGTCAATTGCCACACGCCGAAAAACCCTAAAAATGCAGGGATTATTCGCATTAATTGCGTTTTGCGATAGACGGATGCAATGGCCGCGTCGTCGATGCCCGGCACCATGTTTTCCGTCAGGCGATCGAACAGTAACAGTTCAATCGATTGGCACAACATCATCACCGACACCCACACTGCGATGATCAACATGCCCGTGGCTAAACCCGAAACCCACCACGGCGCGGCGACGCGCAGCAGTGATCCTGAGAGCGAGCGCTTGACTCGCGTTTCGCATTCCGGACAGTTGCCATATTGAAATTGCCCGCGCAGGTTGTACCCGCAGCGCACGCATGGCAGGTCCTGTTGCAATCGACCGGCCGCATCAATTTGCAGTGGCGCATCGGACATAAACGACTCACGCGGGACGGATCACGCAGGACTTGGCATCGGTCCATCTAATGATTCGCCGGATTCGCCATCTTTTGACGAGCTGTCAGACGAAGACGGTGGGGCGGTTTCGGATTTCGTTTTTTCCTGTTCGGCTTTCAACAGGTCGCCCACGGTTGGCTTGCTCAGTTCTTCACCGCGCATCAGGCGATCGACTTCCGATTTGTTGAGCGTTTCATATTTCAATAACGCCTGGGCCAAGGCTTCGACTTGATCGCGATGCTGGGCCAACAGTTGTTGTGTTTCGTTGTACGTGCGGTCGATCAGTTTCTTCACTTCCGCGTCAATCTTCTTGGCGGTTTCTTCGCTGTATTTTTTGTCGGGTTGTTCCCAGGGATTGCTCGACTCGTCCGTGCCATACAGCAGGAAGCCCAGGTCATCGCTCATGCCATATTCGGTGATCATGGCCCGGGCAATGCGCGAGGCCTGTTGGATATCACCGGCAGCACCGCTGGCAATATCATCGCAGAACATCTGCTCGGCAATACGTCCGCCATAACACACACGCAGCCGCGCCATCAATTGTTTTTTCGTGTGAATATGCTTGTCTTTTTCCGGCAACATGAATGTCACACCCAGTGCCTGACCACGCGGAATGATCGTCACCTTGTGCAACGGTTCGGAATCCTCGTCGAAATTCATCACGATCGCGTGGCCCGCTTCGTGGTACGCAATCACTTTCTTTTCTTCATCGTCGATCACCTGGCTCTTGCGGGCTCGGCCCCAACGCACTTTGTCACGCGCTTCTTCCAGGTCTTCCAACTCCACGTAATCTTTTTCCAGCAACGTCGCGCCGATGGCCGCTTCGTTGATGATGGCCGCCAACTCCGCACCGGAAAACATCGGCGTGCCACGCGCAACTTTTTCCAGATCAACATCGGGGCTCATTTTCACCCGGCGGCTATGAACCTTCAGGATTTCCATGCGACCCTTCACGTCGGGCAACGGCACATCAATCTGACGATCGAAACGCCCCGGACGTACCAGCGCCGGATCCAGCACATCGCCACGGTTGGTCGCGGCAATCACGATCACCTGATCGCTGCTGTCGAATCCATCCATCTCCACCAGAATCGCATTGAGCGTTTGCTCGCGTTCGTCGTGGCCGCCGGAGTTGAATCCGCTGCCACGCTTGCGGCCGACCGCGTCGATTTCATCCAGGAAAATGATGCAAGGCGAGGAATCTTTGGCGCTCTTAAATAGATCGCGCACACGCGAGGCACCTACGCCGACAAACATTTCCACGAAATCCGAACCGCTGATTGAGAAAAACGGAACTTCCGCTTCACCTGCCACGGCTTTGGCGAGCAACGTTTTACCGCAGCCCGGCGAGCCGATCAGCAACACACCACGGGGCACGCGCCCGCCCAGTCGTTGGAATTTTTTCGGATGCTTGAGGAATTCGATAATCTCGCCGACTTCGTCCTTGGCTTCATCGATACCCGCCACGTCCGCCAGGGTGACATTGGAATGTTCTTTGTTGAGCAACTTGTGTTTTGATCGACCAAATTGCCCCAACATGCCCGGGCCACCACCGCCGCTGCGAATGCTTCGGAATACGAAAAAATAAATCAAAAACAGAATGACAATCAATGGCCCCCAGTTCAACAAAAATGGCAGCAGGATCGACGTGTTGTTCTCCGGCACGAATACCACTTGCGGATTCAATGCCTGCATGCGCGTGACGAAATACTCGCGCAGGTCCGGGGTGATCTTGGTCGACACACGATCCGGGGTTTCCGGGGTAGGGGTTTCCTTTCGGCCTGCGGTGCCTTTTTTGAGCACGCCTACCGCTTCGTATTCTTTGACGACGATCTCGTCTTCGAATGCGCCTTGTTCGACGAATTTGAGAAAGTCCTGCCAGGTGACTTCGTCAGCTCGCTGGGCATTGCCATTCATCATGAACAGCAACATGATGACGCCCAGGGCGACAATCATCCAGACCATGCTGTTACGTGACAGGAAATTCTGCGGCCCCTTTCCGCCGGGGCCACCACTGCCCGACCCACCTTTGGCGTTGTCGGATTTTCCCTTGGCATTCTCGGACGATGAATCATCGCCTTGCGAATCGGAATCCTTCGGGCCATCGCTTGACGACGTGCCTTGCTTTTTGGGAGATTCGTTTTTGTCGTATTGGTACAAACTGATATCGGACATGCACGGGTCGCCTTTTTGATCGTCAGAAAATTCGCCACGAAAACGTCAGGATGCGGACCACGCTCGTATGATCGGACCTGTCAAACCCTTCCGGTTCGGCCTACATCATACTTGCCACCGCAATCCAGATTCTGGCACGCTCGATCAACCCCTGATCGTGCTGCCGTATTGGTTGCCTTATCGACATCTTAGCAATGCGGATACGGCAATTCCTGCCAATACACGCACTATTCTAGTTATCCCCCCCACATGCCCCCCAACCCCCCCCACCAACCCCACACATTCCTTCTCGCATTTGCCCCTCAATGCCCCCGCGATATTTTTCCCCCTCTTTAATCACGCCTATACCAATCACCATTCGCCACGCATGGCATCCACCAGATGTGTGGCCATGCGATTGGTGGCTTCGTGATGCCCGACCTGGATCGATTCGTCCACGCCGAGACGCGGAATATATCGACCCACCGTTTGCAAGCCTTTTCGGCTGCGGATGATCCGGCCCGTTCGCTGATCCGTCCACGTCCAGTCGATCGTCAGCGAGATTTCCATTTCCTGTGGATAGCCCACTTCAGGCGTGCGGATGATCTGGCGTTGTTCCACGCCCACCACCACGCCTTCCATCAACGTATCCGAACGTGAACGGTCCACCACCTTATAGGGCGTTCGCAGTTCGATCGTTTTGATCAAGGCTTCGGTCAGGTCCCGCTCCACGTACCGATAAAAGGTGGTGTTCCCGAATATCGGCACTGCCACCGTTGCTACATCTTCGGGAAAATGCGCTTGCGACGAGGAATAGCCACACCCGCTGGCGATTGACAGCAATCCTGCCAACAGACCCACGCGCACAAACACGCTTGCATGATGTAAACGTCCAGCCAATTTCATGCACTTCATAATTCATCCCCAGGCAATCCGGCGGACCCACTCGGACGTTTCGCACCAATCGCATCGGCATAGCGGGCTGGATCCAATTTGCCCAAGCGTTCCAAAGATGCCTGGGCCGCCGCGGTTTGGGGGAATTGTTGGACCACCCGTTGATACATGTACACCGCGCTGAACGGCTCGCTTCGCTGTTCGTACCATCGCCCAATTTCGTAGGACTTGCGGGCCACCGATTCACGAATTCGCACCCGCAGCGCATCCGACCCGATGCGCTCGGCCGACGCGGGGTATTCCGCCTCGAACGTGAGCAATCGTTGCTGCGCTTCGATCAAACCCGTCGTATCAAAACGCGGTCCCTTGAACGTCGCCAGGTTCGCTTGAATCAGTCGCAACATCGCCCGTTCGCGGTGTCGGCTTTCTGGATAATTCGTCAGAAATAAATCGTATGCCTCTGCAGCGGTCACCATTTCCGATTGTTGGAAATAGTAATCTGCCAGCGATAGGCTCGCCCGCTCGCCGATTTCACTACCCGGGGCCCGTTCCTGCGTGCGGATAAAAATTTCCTCGCCTTCGCCGTCGGTTGGTATCCAGCGTAGCCCCAGAAATTTTCGCTTGAGCATCTGTCCATTGGTATCCAACCCGGTAAACCGTCGGGCTAATTCGTATTCCCGTTCGATTGCCGAATTAAATTGTTCGGTCCCCGGATACGTGCGAATCACATATTCATAGTCGAACAGCGAATGGTAATACTTGCCCATCAACACCAACGCATCGCCTCGCAATAGATAGGCTTCGACCAATTGCGGATGCCGTGGGTTGGATTTAATCCATCGGTCGGCCAACTTTTTGGCACGTCCGGCTCGATCTTCAGCAATCGCTTTGCGGATCGCTTGCAACTGTCCCTCGGGCGTGGCTGGGTCGAATTCCGTCTGACGCGTCCATTGTCCACCATCGAGCCGATATTCTTCCTGTGCCCACGCCACCGAATCGGTCAGCCCGCTGAGCATCCCCAGCCCAGGCCACTCGCCAAATAGACCGCCACACCACAGTGCCAGCAGCCACACGAGCGCACGACGTTCCCTGATCGTAAACCTAATCTGATACATATCCCGATGATACGTCCCCTGACCCCCCGCATCAATTCCCCACCCCCCCACATCCCCCCCACATCCCCCCCCACATCCCCCCCACATTCCCCCGCATCACTCGCGTATTCTGCTCGCATCTTCCACACTCCTTATTATGTTCCTCCACAAACGTCCCATGTCAGCATCAGATTGCCTGACGTTTCACCGCGTTTAGCGGGAGACGCGCAACTACTCGCGGGTGCATGTGGGCGTGTGGGCACGCATGCACAAGGCCAAACGTGGGACGCTGCGCGTCTCCCGCTAAACGTGCGGATGGGGATGGGGTGGGGAATGTGTGGTGGTGGGGTGGGGTGGGGTGGGGTGGGGTGGTGGGGGGGGGAGGGGATGCGCTGAAACAAAAGCAGTCCCATGATTCAGACGGACCTGCTCACGCTTGGCTCATCCGATGTTCGTTTGCCATCACACGTTTGGCTGATAAACTACGCCGTCATGATCTGATTGATCATTTTGGCCTCCCTAGCTCAATTGGCAGAGCAGCTGACTCTTAATCAGCGGGTTGATGGTTCGAGTCCATCGGGAGGCACTTTTATTTTTTGCATTTCTTGACGCATTCGGTCGGCATCGATGGCCATGCGGTATTGCGTGACACCACTACGCCCCTTGCAGCGTTTGGCGTAACTGACGGCATAACGATCGTGCTGTTCGTCAGCGTTGAAAACGCAATCCTCAATGCCATACAGTTGCATGCGTGTGGCCATGTCGGCGCTGAGTAAAACGGCCAGCGGTCCCAGGCGAAGGTCACGTCGTACTGCGATCAAATTCAAGCGGGCGCAGTCGGGCCGATCTTTCGTGGCGGTCATCAACTCGACCAGGGTCGCGGCGAGTATTTGGCCATCACGGATCGCGACTGCGGACAATTGGTTGTGTGTGAGATTGTTGCGAATATCCTGCTGATAACGATCGGCGTAGCCACCATAGAACTCGGTGAAAAACTGACTGACGGCGGCGGGATCAACCTCGGCTAGGGGAACGACCTGCGTGCCGACCAGGTGGGGGTGCGAATCGCGGTAGGGTTGCAAATAGGGCATCGCCCACTTGAGACTGGCCGAGGCGGTGACATGCCAGCGTTTGTAGGATCGCTGAGGCGTCATGCCGATGGCTTGGGTAAACGCATGTTGGGATGAGCCATCGTTGACGAATTCGCCGAGGATCAACGTGCGACAGTTGTTGGCCAGCGCCATTTGGAACAGATGCTGAGCAAGCTTTGTACCGATGCCTTGTCGTCTCAGTTGTTCGATGATGTGTATGCGAAAATGAGCGATCGTCGGATCGCCACCGCTGCCTGGCCGCACGGTGATGGCGCCGAGCAACATATCGCCGGGCCGACCGAACGCAGCCAGTCGATGTAGGTTTTCACGGCCCAGGGGATCGTCACCAAACAGGGCATCGACTGCCTGTTGCTGGTCGGGCCGAGGTGGCAGGATTTCAAAACCGGTTAGTTTGGCCATGGTGTGGGACGTTGGTGTGGGGGTGAGTGTGGGGGGGGCTATGTTTGATCGTCAGTTCAAGGCCGTCGGTTGCGATGGTGGTGGGAGGGTTATGAGCGCCGATTGAAAAATGAAAAAACCGCCAGGTCTTGCCGTCATCGCGTGGCTCGATGCCGTTGGCGGTGAGGGTAAGGCCTGGCGGCGCGGGGTGGTCCACCGATTGAATGCTGTAACACGAAACACGAAACACGAAACGCGGCCTGAAGCCCAGACGTGTATCACGCCTGACGGCCACGACCGAAACGACGACCGAAGCGACGGCCAAGCATCGCGGTCAGTCCACCGATCAGGCCGACCGCGGAGGCCGGTTCAGGAATGCCGCCAACTGTCAGTTCGCTGGAGAAGGCGTAATACGAACGGTTGCCTGATGCGGCTTGTGCGATATTTGAGTTGTCCACCCACCCTGTCGTGGATAAGTTGGTTCTACCCATCTTCATTAAGCCTGAGCCGCCGTTGAAACCAAGCGGTTTGGCGTTGTCATTACCGCTGGAACTTGTTCCGGTAAAGACATCGATAGCGCCAACACCTGCGCCGGTTTCGCTCGTATCGAGCGGGTTGTCGATCGTGCCGTCCCAGAGATCTGTACCGTTGTCCGCGATCTTGTCGCCGTTGAGTTCAAAGACTGGCGCGGTGGGGTTGAACCGGTCAATCGCATTAACGGATGAGGTCGTTCCGAGAATTCGCCATGTGACGTCCTGGCCTTCGATGGTGCTCAAACCTGCGGTGGCTGCGAGGTTGGTTAAAAAGGCGTCATACGTGGTGATGTCGGTTGATGTGGCAGGGCCTTTGGTCGAGCTGACGAAGACGAAGTGGTACTTGTCGCCGACATTGAGTGATGACGGGGGGACCACCGCGGCGGCCGCTTCCTGGGCTGCGGGTGTGGCGCCTACTGCCGTCGCGGCGGCACCAATGGCCAGGGTCTTGGCGAGCGTAGTCTTGGCAATTTTTGTGTTGGCGATCTTGGTCTTGGCGACCTTTGTGTTTTTGATAGCGTTCAGTTTTTTCATCGTGATTCCTTTGCTCCTTTTCCTCAAATCTTTTCAAATCTTTTCAAACAATTTTTATGCTGCAAATCAACTTGCAACAGTTTCATGGCACGGCTTCACGGCTTCATGGCTTCGCCCGAAAAGCTTCCACGCTCGGCTTAATCGTGGGTCGGTGAATGGCCAAGCGGACAACCGTTGGCCATTTCCACGAACGCTGGCAATCAAGCCTTCTGCCTCTTGCCAAAATATCCAGGTTTTACACCCCTCCATGAATCGGGCACGCAGAAGATCCAATGACCATACTTACGCTTTGCGTACCCAAACCAAGTGCCCAAATACCAGCACTATAAATGGTTTGCGTGCCTTTCTCGCTCGCCTGTCACATCCTGTGAAGAATAAAAGTATAGGTGGATAAATAGGCCCCCGCAAGACCTAAATTGGGTGGTTTGGAGTAATTGGCATGATTAATCTCCACGCTTTTGGTGCTCTGGTTTGGCCGTTTGAACCGTCTATCCGGGTTATAAGGCGGCCACACCTGGTGCAAGACGCGCGAACACGCCTCCCACTTAGAAATTGTGCGTTAGCCGCCGTTATTAATGGTGGCGAGGGCCTGTGTGATTCCTCGAATCAGGCCCCCATAAATTGCGGCAGCTAACTCTATAACCATAACCACGATAATCACGATAACCACGCGCGTGTTCTCGTGGGCTTGGTATCACGCGCTTCGTCACTACGGATCAGAGATTCTCGCAACAGCCGTTTGGCCATTCATCGTGCCAGTGACACTAACGCAGGGTGATGCCCAGCTCTTGCCAGAACAGGATGGTCTCCACTGGGTCGCGGTCGCGCAGCCAGTATTCGGTCATCGGCGGTTCCTGATGCGGTTGGGCTTGGCCTTGCTCTTTCATGTAGGTCGTCAGCGTGTTCGGATCAACGTGAGCAGACGGCGTTCCGTTGGGATCATCGAGATAACGTAATAGTTGATCGAGCACATGCGACCCGACCAGACTTGGCGCGTCGACATTCAGGCCACACACCAGCAGCCGTCCGCCGTTCTCACCGATTGCTAATTCGAACAACCAACCCCAACGGCGACAAGTATGTGTCGGATCGAAATCTTTCTTGCCCATCTTTTTAACTTCCATGCGATCGCGAATCGGACGATCAACACCTTGCACGATGGGATCGATCTGCACCGGAAAATCATCAAGGTTGATCTTGGCTCCGTGATGAAACAGGGGGGCGAATTGCCAATCGGCTACACCTTCGTGCGGGAGTTGGCTCAGGGCAGGATGATCGCGCACGATAGCGCCGAGGTTATCGCCTCGATCCCAGATCACCGCTTTCATCAACTCGCGTCGGCCTGCAAAATCCAGCGCTGGACGCGGTTGTTCAGGATCGAAAAGATAGTCTGGTTTATATAGATGCAGTCGATGTTCGCCCGCGGCAATGTCAGTGATGACGTTAGGCGTTAACTCACGAACGATTCGCGGATCAGCCGTTGCAGGGCTGGTTTTAGGCTTGTTTTTCCCACTCAAAAGCCACACGTGCCAATGGTTTTCAATCGTGCCTGATTCGCTTTCAAGCGTTAATGTGAGTTGGCCCAGGGTTGAATCGATAGCCGCAGGAATGTCCAGCGCGACTTCGCCCAGTTCATGCAATTGTCCGATCTCCAGCGACTTGAACGGCCCAAGTTGCACCTGTGCCAGCGAACGTCCTTGAGCGGTCAAGGTGGCATGCAGCGTCGCATCGGTCATGGCATGTTTGCCAAAATGCGACAGATAGGCAGGCACGCGCAAGGATGAACCTGCGGCAAAGCTGCGCTCGTGGCCAAGGCGCGCAAGCAAGACCGTGTCCGCATTGAAGCGAGCAAAATCATCCGCTTGCCAATGGATTGGATCATCGAATGCATCGACCAGGCCGTTGCTGTTTTCAAATTTCCAACAATTAGAAAATTGCAACATCTGGTAACCACGCAGGGCAGGGCTTAGCCGAATTGATTCAAGCACATGGCGATGCGCGAGCTCCTGGAATTGTTCCGACGCATGGCGTAATTGCGGTTCATCCTGTTCGAGGCCTTTGGCGCGATAAAGCTTGCGCAGTCTTTCGACCCACACGGGCAAGTTCGCGGCGGGGTGGTCGGGATCGGCATCGATATCGAAATCGCTTTCTTGTTTCCATTTTTCCCATTTGCGTTCGAGTTGATCCAGATCGCGCATGGCAATGTAGTGGCATACTTCATGGGCCATCACGGGGCGAAGTGGTTTTTCCACACTGCCCGGTTCGCCCGGTGCCGGAGGTGGCGTCTGGCAGAAGCCTTCGAGATCGAAACCTTGAATGCGATCGAACATATCCGTGTGTTCGCCATACGGAAAAAAGTAAGACACATGCTGCGAATATACATCCGGGCCCGGGCGATCCGGCTGACCCCAGCCGCAGTTATCCATGACCAGTGGCGACGCGTCCCATTGCCGGGCGCGTTCAATTAATGCTTGAATTTCAGGGTATTTGCCTGCTTCGCGGATTTCATTGCCCAGGCAATAGATCGCCACCGAGGGGTGACGACTCACGCGGCGAATGGTTTGCTCCCACTGTTCATGATCAAAACGAAACTCGCCTTGGTGGTATTCGAAGCCAAGCTCTACTTGCACCGCCAGTCCCAGCCGGTCGGCGGCATTGAGGTAGCTTTCGCTGGGCACGGTCGAATGCCATCGAACAAAGTTGAAGCCGAATGATTTTGCGGCGCGAATGTTTTTCTCGTCGGCTTGTTCGTCGGACAATCCCGTGAGATTGGGATGATCGTGCGCGATGATGCCACGGATAAAACCGCGCACGTAAAACGGTTGGCCGTTCAGGGTGATTTGTTCATCATCCGTCGACCACCAGCGCAGGCCGAAGTTGATGTCGATGGGTACGGTGTGATTGTTGTGGCCAAGCTGACGGAGTTGGCCGGTGATGCGATACAACGCGGGCGCGTTCACATCCCACCATTGCCGAGGCAGCGCTTCGGGCCATTGAAATCGCAAGCGGTCGGTGCCGATCATTGTGAGCGGGCCGACGGCTTGACGTGTTTGGTGATCGAGCGATTCGATCCACAGTTCGCTGGCCGCCGGATCATGTTCGATCGGTTGTGGTAGCCATAGTTCCAGGGATTGGGCATGTGGGTCGCAGAGTACGATAGATACGGGTGAGGTCAGCGTATTCGAATTGGGTGGCGTCATGTTTTTACGATCGGTGTATGGCGTTGAATTGGATTGGATTAGTTGTTGTTGTTGTTGTTGTTGTTGTTGTTGTTGTTGTTGTTGTTTAGGCGTGGGGTGAAACGGGCATGGTTCACTTAACGGCCAGCGGGCTTGGTTTGGGCCGAGGGCTGTTGTGCATTGGCTTCGAGTTGTTCGAGTGTGGCCAGCACTAGGGTATCACCACTTTCGGGGCTGGCAAACAGTGCGTGCGATGCTTCGTATCCGCCTTGGGCCACGGCCTCGGCGGTGACAAGATAGCCGAGATTTTCGCCATTAGCATAGGTGATCACGTGGGCTTCGGGGTGCAGGGCGCGAACCGCCAGGGCGAACTCGACAAACACCTCGCCCGGCCAGGCGACAAACGACCAGGGGCCGATCGTCATCAATTGTATTTCCGTGGGACTACGCTCGGCCACGGCCTGATCGACCAGTCCCGCCGCTGCCGCTTTCACGGCCGTAACGGTGCGCTCGGTGCCGAACCAATCGACCTCGGCGGTGCGAATTTTCGCACGGGGTGCGCCTTGTTCTCGCCATGTGTTGAGTTGTTCGAGCGCAGCCGCCATCTTTTGTGTGGCTTCGCTCAAGGTCGGCAGTCGGCGCGGAGGTAGCGTGACTGTGGTGGTGCGGCAATCGATTGGCCACGATGTTTGCCATGGCAGTTCTCGGGCTTCAATGGCGTCAAGCCAACGTCGGCCTAACATCTCGCCCAGTCGTTGCGCTTCGTCGAACGTGTTGGCCCGAGTGACGTGACGCGGGCTTTGATTGCCTGCAGCACCGGTGAAATACAACATCGGCGTTTGTTCGCCAAGCCAGTGGGTCTGGAGATATCGCCGGGCATAAGCTGGGAAGTCGCCACTGAATAGTTTTGAATCTTCATGCAACACAGTGGGGTGCATATGACAGATTCCCATCGCCGCGATAGGAAGGTGGTCATCGATGCGTCTGGCGATCAACAGCGGTGCGGCCGGATTGTTCGGTCCGTCGGGGCGACGACGATTGGTACCGACGCCAGAAGCATCGCCGACCACGCACGCCAATTCGGCATCAACGCGAGCGGCATGAGCATCGCATGCCACTTGCACCGCGGCATCCATGCAACGTTCAAGGATGGCTGGCTCGACCGTGGGTGGCGAAGGGCGTTGCGGATTGGGATACGCCTCGACAACCGCAGGTCCGGAGTGCGTGTGCGTTGCGGCGATCAGAATGTGATCGGGCGACAGGTTCAACGCGTGCTTGCGCGTCAGGCGTTCGCGGATTTGGCGCACCATGGCATGGGTGACAAAGAGGATATCGATCGCAATGAGCATGACCGCATTGGTGCCATCGTCCATGTACAGGGCGGTAGCGAGCAGCGGGTCATGGGTGCCGAGGCTGTGTCGATCGACATGGGGGTAGCCGGCCAAATGACACGAATGGCTAGGCGTCCAATCGGCCGACGCGGCGCCGGCACAGATTTTTACGGACATGGCGGCAATCCTTGGTAAAACAAAAATTAAAAAATCATTATAACAAATATTGAAAAATTATTGATAATCAGGGCGGATAATCGTAGAATTGTGTTTAAATATACGAGTATATTAGGATTTTAACGGTTGTTGTTGTAATTTGATATAATGAATTGTGGTTTTTGATCTATATATGGGGTTTCCGATATGACGCAAGCAACGACGGCTCAATCTCAAACGTCCTACGGCCGGGTGGCCTCAGCGTTGCGCGATCGGATTCTTGCGGGCCAACTCGAACCGGGCGAGCAGCTGCCAACCGAGGAAGCGATGTGTCATGAATATGACGTCTCACGCATCACCATTCGTCGGGCGTTGCAAATTCTTACCGAGGAACGTCTGATCTATCGGCGGCAGGGTAGTGGTTCATTCATCAACGATCGGCCGACGCGCCGGATTCCACTTTTGCAAGTTGGTTTTAGTCAAAGCATCAGTCAGCACGCGCCGGAGTTAACGCGTCAGGTATTGCGATTGGCTCGTCGACGTGCCGGGCAGAAGGTGGCGCAGCTTTTAGATCTATCGCCCGATGACCGGGTGATGCACGCGCGCCGACTGGATCTGCTTGGTGGTACGCCTGTGGCTTATGACGATTTATTTATTCCTGAGGACTTTTGCGATCAACTTGATCTGGCGGATCTCGAAACAGTGGCGTTTTCGCAACACTGGGCGCAGGTGCAATCGTTCACGCCGTCGCACTTGCATCAACAGATCGAAGCGATCAATGCTTCAGCGACGCAAGCGCGTATTCTGGCTTTGAAGCCACGCACGGCTTTGCTGAAAACCCGGGAAATTATCGTGGATAACGGCGGAACGCCTGCGGGATTGTTTGTCACGTATTACCACGGCCGAACGTTTCATCTGGCTGCGACTTGTCGGGCATCCTTTGGCGGGTCGGCATGACGCGTCGCTTTTTTTAGAAACCATTAATTGAGTATTTTTTTATGACTGCATTCTCCTACGCTCCATCATTGCACGTGCCTTTTCGTGACAAGGAGGTCATCGAACGTTGTCGACGCATCACGCGCGATGAAATTGAACAGCATCCCAATCCGGACTATCGCATTAAGGTGATGCCGGATGCGGATATGGCCATGCTGGGCATTGCGGACATGCTCGGGCGTATCAAGCGGGCGGCGGATGAGGGTCGGCGAGTGGTGATGATCCTTCCCAATCCTAATCCGGGCTACCGCCAATTAGCGCGGTTGATTAACGAACTTCGTGTGGACTGTCGCGGCATGTGGGCGTTTGCGATGGACGAGTATGCCGATGAGGATGGCCGAATCGCGCCGGATACCTGGCATCTGGGTTTTGTGCATGCGATGAAAAGCTATCTCTGGCAAAACATCGAGGCCGACTTGCGTCCGTCGGAAGAACAATTTCTCGGGCCGACCGATGCGACGGTTTCCAGCTATGGCCGAATGATTGAAGACCTGGGTGGGGCGGAGGTGATTTATGTGGGGCCGGGCTGGACCGGGCACCTGGCTTTCATCGAGCCTGATGCGCCGGAGTTTGATGCGCCGTTGGATGAGTGGAAACAGATGGGGACGCGCATCGTGACCCTTAGTCCGTTCACTTTGGCGCAGAATTCCCTGCATGGCAGTTTCGGCATGAGCGGCGATCTGGCGGCGGTGCCTCCCAAGGCGGTGACCATCGGCCCGGCGGAGGTCATTGCCGCGCGACATCGCATCAGTCGGCATGCCCTGACAATCCAGGGAACCCAGTCCAGTTGGCAACGTTTGATCACACGTTTGGTCACCCATGGCCCGGTGACGCCGAAGTTGCCCGAATCATTGCTGCAGACCTTGCGTACGGATGTGTATATTTCCGAGACATCAGCCATAAATATAGAAGCAGACTTCACTAAGGGATATTGATGGTCGTTGTGGCCGGGTGGGGATGTGAGGCTTGTCGGGGCTGGATTTGGGCTTTTGCGGGGTAACTCGGATGAAATTCCTTGCATTTTGTCCGCGATGTATTAGAATAAATTGAATCGATTCAGTTTTGTGATTGATTGCTGCGGTTAGTTCGAGGCTCTTTTTTTTTGTCGCATAAATGAATCGATTCAGTTTGTGCCGGATGTCTGGCTGATTTCTTCAGAATTAACTCGTTAGGAAACCTGCATTGCCTCATTCCACGGCCAATCGAAAAGCTTCCAAAACCATCAGCATGGCCGAGCTGGCCAAGCGGTTGTCGCTTTCGGTTGGCACGGTGTCACAGGCACTCAATGCTCGCACATGTGTGCAGGAGAGCACACGCCAGCGCGTGGTCGCGGCGGCCGCGGAGATGGGGTACGTCCCCAATCGGCAGGCGGCAGCGTTGCGGCAACGCAAGACGCGGTTGATTGGATTGCTGGTGCCGACGTTGAGCAATCCGGTTTATTTTGAACGCGTGATGTCTGCGCAGCAGGCCGCCTACGAACTGGGGTATGAAATTTCATTTGCCAGTTCGGAGTGGCGACGCGATCAGGAGGCTTCGCTATGTCGGCATTTTCTAGGCCTGGCGATTGACGCCTTGATCATTGATGGGCACGTCGGCCTGCGGGGCGATGAGGCCAACGGCGCGTTTCAGCCGTTAATCGATCGCGGGGTATCCATCCTGCAAATCGCGCATGGCACGCGAGGCGTGCTCGCGGGAACATCGGTATCGCGGATCAGCATTGATGTCGCGGATGGAATATGTCAGGCGATCAGCCACTTGCTGGAACTCAACCATCGGCACATTGGCCTGGTCGGTATTCAGGAAGACCCCGAGTCGGTTCACATGGCACAGCTTCAAGGTGTTGAGTCGGCGATCAAGAAAATGAAGAACGCGAAGAGCCCGAACAGCGATTCGGTTCGCATTGAATGTTTCGCACCGCAAGCTGTGTCGATGGACTCAGCATACGAAGCGGTGACCCAGCGCTTGCGTCAAGATGAACCATTTCCCACCGCGCTGCAGGCAGTCAATGATCAGGTCGCGCTGGGTGTGTTAAAAGCATTGGATGACCATGGCCTGAGCGTGCCGGGCGATGTCTCGCTGGTGGGCTTTGATAATCTCAAAGCGTCGGCGTTTTATCACGCGAGTCTGACCACGGTTTCGCAAACCCATTTGGATTTAGGCAGGCATGCGATTGAGACGGTGATTGATCGCGTCGAGAACCAAACGGCACCCAAAGCCGTTGACGTCAAGCTCAAACTGATCGTTCGCGAATCAACCGCCGAGGCCCCGCGTGCTGGGGTTGTTCGTAAGCGAACACGATCGCAAGCCGGCAAGCGTGTCCCGCGCAGTCATCGCGGTATCCACGCTGTTCCGAGTGGTGAGCCGAGTGATTTATCGGGTGATATTCCGAGTGATTTTTCAAGCGATCTATCAAGTAAAGATGCGAATGCTGATACGCGTGATGCTCCCAATGATGATGTGAACGTCTGACACCGTCGGTTGCATGTATGTCGATAGGACTAAATTTATGTTGCAAACACCAGGCCATTTCAAATCTCACCCGCGTGCGTTCACGCTGATTGAGTTGCTGGTCGTCATCTCGATTATCGCGTTGTTGGTCGCGATCCTGTTGCCAGCGTTGAGCTCCGCTCGCGGAGCGGCTCGGTCCATCGTGTGCTTGAGCAGTCAGCGCCAGATCAGCCTTGCCATGTATTTTTATGCCGATGATGCCAATGATTATCTGGTGCCTTCGCGATCGAATAGCACGTGGAACACCATCCCGCCATACCCTTATGACACGAGCGATCGAGAAGACCGTCATCTTTGGCCTGCATTGTTGATCCATCTTGATTACCTGGGGGGCAGTCTTGATCGTGGTAGCACCACATGGAATGTCTTTGCATGCGGTGAAGCGCCCAATGAACGCGGCGATGGCACGCTGAGCAATCCAGGGTGGCATACCTACTTCACTTCGTATGGCTACAACGCCAATCAGATTGGTGCTTCGTTCGATATTCTTCCTGCGTCCGATCCCGCGCGATCGTACACGCCTGCGAAACGTTTGGAAATTGTCGATCCGAATTACAAACTGCTGTTGGTCGATGCGATTCTGACCACCGCAGGCATCGCCGATCCGCGTGGGTTGGGATACAACCGCGTGGCTCAATCCAACGCTTCGGGGGTTCTCGGTCGGCCCGACGCGCGTCACAGTGGGGCGCTCAATGTGGTGTGGATTGACGGCCATGCCAGTTCGGTGCGGGCGCTTGATCCCGACAACTATGCCAGCTTTTACACCGCCGACATGTTCGGCAACGGCGGCGTCGGATCATTGGGACAGCCCAATGTTTGGAATCGTTATGACCCCGGCTTGAAACCGAAATAAGGCGCGGTGTTGCGCTTTTGTTCATGCGTCAGTTCGTTCAATTTTTGGTCTGTCACAGTTTGGCTTTTTTTACGGAACCCCTTAATGCCCGCATCGTTTGAAATTCACTCACAGGTTCAAGCCTTCGCTGACAAGCGTGACAAGTGCGACTTGCGCGACAAACGTGATGTGCGCGATATGCCGGTTAAACGTGCCAGTCATTGGGCGTGGCTCGATCGACTGTTTCCGGTGGTGTGTGTGTTGGCCATGATTGGTTTGTTCGTGACGCCTGATGTGCTCGTGGGGCAAGTGACCATCCTCGCGCCTCGCGAAGACACGCGCGTGGACTTTGAGCGACTGGGCCTGCGCGTGGAGACGTATTCGCGTGAACAACTCACGCAGATGAATCAGGCGACCGCTATCTCGCTTGGCCAGAGCATTGACGCATCGGTGTTGGTGTTGACCGGTGCACAAATGCCAGCCGAATGTTTTGCGGGCATGTTTGGTGCTGACGAGGTTCGCGTGGCACTTGACGATCTGTTCCGGCGCGGCGGCATGCTTTATCTTGGGCAACTCAGCGGCGGTATCATGAACGAGCTGCCTTCATCAATGCGTGGCTACTTCGACGGGCACGACCTGTTTCTTCCCGAAGGCACGCATCGGCCCACGACTGAAAATACCATCGGGCATTTCATTGCTCATGCCAACGCAAGTCTGCTCGACTTGCCGATCCTGTCGCAACCGCATTCACTGGCCAAGGGTGATTGGGCGGGCGTGAAAAATAATATCTTCTATTGGCGTAATTTCCCCGACTCCGCTCTGCCCATTCTGGTCGGGCCCGACGGACAACACCCGGTCATGCTTCTGCAAAAGGACATCCTCGGCGAGGGCATGTGCATCATCAGTCAAGCGCGAGGCCTGACGCGGACGGCGCGTTCCGAGTTTTGGGAAAACCTTGTCACGCTGATCGCAGGTCGAGTGGCGAACACACCCAACTCGGGCGCGACGGCATCAGGCCAAACGGCTGGCTCGATTGGCTCGCCTCTTCAGGCAAGCCAAGCCGGCCAAACGGACTCGGTTGCTCAAGCCGATGCCAAGCCGTTGTTGTTTCTCAAGTCGTTTGATGATGCAAACTTTACACAGGGCATGGCAGCGATCAAGAACAATGCCGCCAATGCCGCCATTGACGCTGGGACGCTGTTCACGGACACGCGGATATGGGATGCGTTCGATCAGGTTGAGCTACGCATTTACAACTCAGCGGACACGCCGAACAAACGCACGCGGGCTCGGTTGGGCATCATCGGCCAGATGCTGATTGCGGCGTTCGACAATGATGAGCCTGACATGCAAAGCCTGGTGGCCAAGGTGACCACCCCCGATGGCGAAGCATGGACCGATGATTGCGTGGAACTGGTTGTCGTTCCCGATGCGAGTGGGGCGGTTCATCATTGGATCGTCTCGGCGACCGGTGCAATCTACGATGCCAAAGATGGCAGCAGCGGTTGGAATTCCAACGCGGTGGCCTACACGCAAACCGACGACAAACGCTGGCGTGCGGTGCTTATGATTCCCTTGACCGATTTGTTTGATGATGGCGTCGTGCCTGGCATGTTCCAGGCCAACCTTGCTCGCGAAGAAAAAACAATCGGCGAAGTCAGTTCATGGGTCGCACCGATCCACGCCATTCCCACGGTTCAAAGCGTGGGTCACATCAGTCGCTTGTCCCCGCGCGAGTTTGCTTCGCGGTTGTTCAATCATGCGACGACGGATCAGGCCGGCAACGCAGCCAACGGTGGCGACGGTGCGGGCGGTTTTGAATTGTGGCAGGTTTCGCCGTGGCAGGGAGGATTCAGTCTGAGTTCCAAACCCAGCGGCGATGCCCGCAAGTTGGTTCGGCACGAAGCGGAACCAAACGCGAAACAAGACGCCAGTCCAGCAAGCCAAACAGCAAGCCAATCGCTCGATCCCGTGACATTGCATGTGCCCAGCCGAGGCAATGATGCCGCGGTGTTGCTCGTGCGTAATCATGGGAGCACGTCGCTGGTGTTCAAGGTTGAGTCGCCACGTCAGTTGAAATCCAAGACAGGCAGCCCGGTTGATTTTTATCAAGTGGCCACGTTGTATCGAGGTATTCCACGACTGAGCAGTTATGAAACGTTGGGCTTTGATCCGCTGGAAAACCTGGGGAATGGTGCGTTATTGAACGTGCCACCTGGCGAAACCGCGATGCTTTGGATCGACGTTACGGGCGATGCGCCCGCGGGTGATTATCATGGCGAAATTTCACTGCTGCCGATCACGACCAAGCAGCCGACGCCGGTGCGCATTCCGTTGGACCTGCGCATTTATCACACGCAGATTCCCAAGACGTTGCCATTGAATGTGTATACCTGGGGGCCGTACATGGAATCGATTCGCGAGAAGTCCGAGCCACTTGGCTATGTGGATCTGGCCATCGATTCGCACATCAATACCTTCAATGTGATCTACCCCTATGCGGCGATTAAGCCCGGCCCAGTTGTTTCGACTCAAGCGGAGGACTACCTGAGCAACGTGGCGTACTACCTCGAACATCAGCGTGATGTTTCGTTTGTTTACAGCTATCACTTGTTCGATAAATTTGATAGTGCACTTCGGGAAGCGGGCTTCACGGGTCAGACGATGGACGACACGTGGCAGACGTTGTTCGTGGAATGGTTTGGCCATTGGATCGATGCGCTGCAAGGCGCGGGCGTGACGTATGACGATTTTTGGATTCAGGTCGACGACGAGCCACGTGCCCATGAATTGCCTGAGTTGACGGCCAAGACCGCGCTGGTGAAAAAACATTTTCCGCAAGCACGGTTGATGGTCACGATCGCACCGTGGTCCACCATGGAAGACTTGCAGGCCATGACACCTCACATCGACTTGTGGACGACAGAGCGTCGTCGAATCACCATGCGGGAAACCGCTGGCCAGGAGCTTGCGTTCTATCGCAAACAGGATGCGTTCTGGTCCTACCGCTGTGCCGTGCAGATGGATATGCAGCCGTTGATGAGCTACTACCGACAGCGCGGGATTGAGGAATACATGCTCGGCGTTGATGGGATTGCGTTGTGGGCGTTTAACTCCTGGGGCGGTAATCCTTGGGCGCAGTGGGATAAGCTTCGTGCTGATGGCGGTGCTCGTTTCGATGAAGGGTTGGTGTATCGCGGTGAGCATGGCCCGATTCCAACAACGCGACTGTTTGCGTTCCGGGCCGGGATTGAAGACTACGTGCTGTTGCACTTGTTATCGCAGGCCAATTCAGGAGCATCTAAAAAAACACAACAACGAATCGCCGCGTTGACTGATGAGGCGAAGCGTTTACTGGAAAGTATGGAACCCGAAGCTGTCGAACAGTGGCGGCGGGCGACGCTCGATTTTCTTGATTCGCAAGGAGGCCCAACGCAGACGCATTAGTTTGATCGATGGTTTGCCGTTCATGTTTTGCAAAAGCATGACTGGCAAATCGGAATTTACTATCCACGTTTTATTGCCAGTGGTTGGCCAACCTGGCGATTTTAATACCGGCCGTTTACCGACCCATTGTGTGTGCTTGAACAGCCACGAATTTCACGAACCCTATACAGGAGGATTAGACATGATTCATAAAACTTTTTTTACAGCCCTTGGCTTGGTTGCCGCGTTTGCCTTGGCAAGCACTTCTGCGCAAGCTGATCTCAAAGTTGATTTCGGCGGCGCTGGTGGGCCAGCCTCGGGATGGGACATCATCACAACTGACACGGCGACGACGCTCACCGATGGCACGACGTTGACGTTTCTCACCACGGCCGACTGGGTGACAAGCAGCAACAATCAAGGCCCCGGCGGCTTTACGGGTGACCTGGGCCTGGTGGCCAGCGATTATTTTTATCTGGCCAACCCCGGCTCCGCATCGGTTGCGTACATCGAACTGGGCGAGCTTGATATTTTGAAAGAGTATCGCTTGACCATCATCGCCGTGCGCGATGCAGGACAAACCGCGTCCATTTCGATCGACGGTTCGTTCGGCGATTCAACGCCAAACGGCGATACCTACAACCAACGCAGTCAATGGGAAGCTGGCAACGTGCTGGTTTGGAACAGTCTGACACCTGACAACAGTGGCGTCATTACCATCACCGCGACACGCGTGGGTGCGCAGTTCACGTTTGTTAACGGCTTCATCTTGGAAGAAGTCATTCCCGAACCGGCCAGCATGGCGTTGATGGGACTCGGCAGCATGTTGCTCTTCGGCCGAACCCGCCGCGCCTGAGTCGCGTGATACCCACGCACCTGCCTACCAGGTTCGTAGGTTAATGTTCACCGGAATGAGTTCGCAAAACAGGGTTGGCCTGAACATGTTAAACAGGCTTGCTAACCACAAAAGATCTGTTCCCGGGTTTCGTATCCATGTGATACGACATTCGGGACAGATTTTTGCGCGTCGGCACGACACGGCACGGCACGTCTCGGCAGGGCGATCGTGTCGAACGTAAGCCCAATACCATGGCAACCCACAGCCCCGCAATAGACGGAGATACTTCATGATTGGCAAGATGATTGGTACGCGAGACAAACCTTCAATGCTGCGCACAACGGAAACGTTCATGACCTTGAGCATGTCCGTCGCTGCGCTGTGTATGACATTGGTACAGACGCCCGCATCGTTCGCCGCGCCGTCAGCCTCGCAAAATCAGGCGTCATCGGCTACGCCCGATTATGTCAAGCATGTGCTCGAGCATGATCGATTGATCGCGCACTATCGCTTTGATGATGTGCCCACTAAAACGGAAGCTGATACAGACACGGGCAACGCGATCGATGCTTCGGGCCACGGCCACGATGGCACCTACGTACGCAATCCGGTCAGCATTGCAGGCGTTGAATCGCTGGGCGGTGATAACCGTGCCGTCGATCTGCAAGGCGATGGCATGATTGTGATTGATAACCAAGCGGTGAATCAGAAGACGATGACCTTGGCAGGTTTCTTTCGTTCGACCGACACCACGTCGATCGATCAGCGGATTTTCACCACTGCGAAAAAGTCACGCTATCAATTTTCGGTGTTGATTGATGAAGGAATGTTGCACATCGCGATCGAAGCCGCGGGTGTACCTGGGGCAGGTGCGACGTTCGATCTGGCTAAAAATAAATGGCTGGATGGAAAGTGGCATCACCTTATTGTGTCGCGCTCTGGCAACAACTGGAACGACATTGCGGTGTGGGTTGATTTTGAACCCGTCACGATGACCAAGTCCGCATGGACAAGCAAGGGCACGCTGGACGATCAGGCTGTCATCGGTGCGCGTAGCAAACACCCAGCCAACGCGTTTCATGGGGCATTGGATGAAGTGTCGTTTTTTGAAGGCCCATTCGATCAGGCGCAGGTCGATCGAATGCAGGACGCGCTGGCAGGCTCATCGGATTAGTCCGAAGGGTTCGAATGGTTTGGTGTATTGCGTTTGCGTCTATGAAATAAGGGGTTTATCGTTTGCGCACGCCTGCGCAACGGGACGCTGGCGCGTCGCCCGCTAAACATGAAACATGATAGTTGGATTGGATTGGTTTTAGTTTATACCCATCCCGCTAAAAACTCGCGCGTTAGCCGCCGCCCTTGGGCGGCGCGAAACGTGCGCGAAACATAGACCCTCGCGCCGCCCAAGGGCGGCGGCTAACGCAACTTGCTTTAATATTCTCCACGGTCACCCGGACTGGCCGCTTAAGCGGCCAGTCCAGAGCACCAAAATCGTGGCGATTAATCACGCCAGCGGCGGCTAACGATGAATAACGCACGAATTTTTCCAGGGGATCAGTTTGTTTTGTGTCGGGCAGCGATGGCCTGTTCGGTCACTTCGACTGCCAGGTCAGTGACGCGCAGGCCTTCGATCGCGGTGGGCATATTGCCTGCTTCGCCGGTGTGTAATGCTTGAGCGTAAGCGCGATACATGCCGCCGAAATCTTTTTCGTGGTGGTATTCCAGAATGTGCGTGCCATGCATGTTGCGCATTTCGAATCGGCTGATATTGCGGTCGTAGTTGATGACGCCTTCGGTGCCGATGAGCTGATACACGAAAGAGTTTTCCGGCTCTTTCATGGTGTGGCCATAGCTGTATGACATTTCAACCATGGTGTGTGTGCCGTTGTCGTGATCGAGATGGGCGTAGACGTGATCGGGCGCTTCGTATTCGTCGGCCCATGCCCCATGCCCGGTCGCGCGGACGACAGGACTGCCGAGCCACCATTGAGCCAGGTCGATTTGATGCGTGCCACAATCGACCATAGGCCCGCCTTCGAGCATGCGCCCTTCGCGGTGTTTGGCAATGCCTTGAGCGGGATCGCGATGGTTGTATTTGCCGTGGCAATCCCAGTTATAGATCAGCCGCAGCGAACGCACATCCCCGATCGCGCCTTGTGTGACAAGCTCTTTGATTTTCAATGCCGACGGACTGAAGCGATAGCAGAATGCGACATACAACGGCACGTTGGCGGCCTGGGCGGCATCGATCATGCGTTGGCCCTGGGCCTTATCCATGGCCAGCGGTTTTTCGCAAAGGATAGGCAGCCCATGCGCGGTCGCCGAGAGCACGTTGGCTTCATGAAACGGCGCAGGCGAAGTGATCGTCACTGCGTCAATCCCTGAGGCGAAGAATGCTTCTTCGGTATCGCAGGCATTGGGCACATCAAACCGTTCAGGGCTTGCCAGATCGTGGACCTGCTTCGAATTGGGGTCGTAGATCGCGTGTAACTCAAGCCCCTCGGTGTCACGGATCGCGGGCAGATGTCCATAGGTTGCTACGTTGCCACAACCCATCAAGCCGATTTTCTTACTCATATTTAAGCTTCCGTCCAAAGCGGGGAGGTGTAATTTGCGGGGGCAATAGTTTAGCAGAACCGAATCTATTTTATCGGTTCGCGTGAGTGATTTCGTGCAACGTTTGCCGCGTGCATCCGAGAAGCCGAGGTTATGGCCGAGCCCACGTTGGATCGTGGCGTGGTTGTTATTCGGTATCGTGTGGGGATGACGCGTCGTTCATGAACGACGGCGAGAGCAACGGGCAAAAACAATCGTCATTGTCAACAGGCAGGGCCACTTAAGTGACCCCGGTAGAGCTACACGCAAACAGACCACGCAATGACGTGGCATGACGTGTGACAGACATGGATTACGATCAATACTCGCGTGTAGATTTCTGTTAGCTCCCGGTGGATACAGGGAGTCTGTGTAAGGGAACAATTTAGACCGCGCGAGTTTTTAACGGGATGGGACGACGGACGAATTATGCAGGGGAAATGTGGGTGGGGTGTGGGGGTTGTGGGGGGGTGGTGTGTGTGGGGGGGGGTTATTGCAGCAAGGCTTGTTGATCGTCCATGGGTTTGTTGGCGATGGGCTGATCGGTGGCTTGTTGATCTGGCGCGTCATCGGGTTCGGCGGTTATGGATTGACGATCATCCGTGCGTTCAGCGTTGGCATTAGCTTCGGCGTTGGTTTCGGTGTTGGTTTCGAGGTTGATTCCAGTGCCAGTCAGAGGCACCGGATCAGTGCGCGACTTGTGTGACATGGCCGTGTCTGTGTCTGTGTTTGTGGCTGTAGCTGTAGCTGTGGTCGTGTTCGTCGTGTCGTCAGGAAAGCAAGCGTTGGCAATGGTGACCATCTTGCGTTCGGCGGCGCGCAGGTAGCCATAATCTTCGCCATAAAACGTGCTCAGGTCCTGTTCGATCTGGCGGAATTCCTCAGCCGTGCGGCGGGTGCCGTCGGGATGCGCATAAAAATCCTGAATCTGGTCCGCCCGCTTGCGCAGGTGTCGGCGAATCAGGCCACGCATGGACCATTCATAGATATTGGGATTGAGCGCTTCGTTCCAATGGTCGGTGACGAACGGTTTAAAAAAATTATGGTCCGGGCGCACGTGCGTGTTGAGTGCCCAGTAATCGCCGACACGGACGAACATCGGCGGTAAGGAGCGATCACCCATGCGAACGGTTTCGGTGAGGTTGCGATAAAATTTGAACCCGATGTAATTGCTCGCCAGGTCGCCGTTGGATTGCACGCCCGAGGCAATGGTGCCGATGATCACCGCTTCGGAAATGGCGCCCCGACTGAATCGCCGCACCACAATCGCGGTGGCCTGTTCATCGGTTTTGCCACGGTTGCGCAGGGCAACGTAATCCTTGTAATAGATGTGGCCCAGGTCATGGAAATGTCCGACCTTGTCGAGGCCGATGAAATGGCCGTTGATGTTGACCGTCGAAGCGATGAACAGCAACATGAATTTACGCGGGTCGATTGGCAGATGGACATGATCGTAAATCCAGTTGCTCGTGCGATAGCGCGTGCGTTGATCGGGATACATGGCCAACAGTTCGTCAGCGTTGAGCGTTCCCTCAAGCGAGCGCATTTCGGTGAGTGCGGGGCCGAATTCATGTCGGACCATGTTGGCAATGGTGAGCGGTTCATGCCATGTTTTTAATCGTGCCGCCCGTCGTGCCGGGTCGGCGATGGAGGCGTGTTGATCGATCTTGCGATTCAGGCGAGTGACCACGCGTTCGAATGCGTGATAATGAGCAGCCGAAAAAAACGGACCTAAATCCGCAAACGAATCACGCGGTGGCAGTGTGAATTGATCGGTTTCATCGGCGCGGACCGTGAGGGTCGTGCTGATGCTGATCGTTAGACATACCCATATCATCGCCCATCGCTGAAACACAGCCAATCCATCCTTTCGGTTAACGCAACTAGCTCGGTTAACTCCGCTAACCCTTGAACTCTAAAATGTGGGGCCACCCTCGAAACCAGGATCACACGCGTTTCCCTGAGAAATTACAGAAATACAAACGCGCGTCAGTCACATTCATGCATCTATGCATCTATGCATCTAAGCATCCAAGCGTCCAAACCGCCAGGCGTCTTGGCGTGGCAGTCCCCTCATTATATTGCATGGCCGAAAATATGAAACGATTTGCCCGGTAAAATGTTCAACTGGTTGCAAAACGATCGTTATAACCGGATGTTTTGCAGATTTTGGGCGATGCCGGGAACGGCTGATCGTGGTTTTAATGAGGCCCTTATTGCCGATAGGTAGCTGATAGAATTCAATGTTCGGGGGCATTCAGGAGCATGTCGATGGCTGAGAATCGTTTGGTGGTACGGGTTGTTTCCATGCTATTCACAGGTGCGCTTGGCCTGATGGGCGCCATCAGCGTCATGAGTGTTATGGCCAGCGGCGGATGCACCTCGGTGTACAACGACACGATAGGGGAGTTTGCTCGCGACGATCGCACGAAACTGATGGAACGCATTGATGACGCGCTGCGCACGCAAAATAAATTGACCGGGCAACTGGATACCACACGTAGCGCGTTCGCCACATTGATCCGTCGTAAAACCGATGGCGGGCGCGATGTGTTGCATCCGTTTACATTGGCCTTGCAACGCAGTGATCTGTCCGCATGGAACGCGCACAAGCAGGTGTTGGCGATTAGTGATGTACAGCAAAAGTTGGAGCCGACGACGATCGAAGGACAACGCGCTGATGCGACTTGGGTTGACGCTCAATGTGAACAAATTTTTGAGGCGTTGGAGCAGGCCAATATATTGACGGGGCAAATCCTCGATCATATGCGTGAGCCGATCGATGTGTTGCAAACCAAGCCAGGCCCCGCATTGCGCACCGCATTGGAACACGTGCATGAACGCGTGACCGCATTGTCCCAAACGCGACGCGAGCAAATTAAAATGGCCAACACCACAGCCACCGTGTTGCGCGAAAAATTATCGATTGCTGTTCGCCATGAAGACGATTGACCCGCGATCGAAAAATGTGGCGATCGCGAGAAAATGTGGGTCATGCTTTCCAGGCGCGATTGCGCCATGGTCGGATTCAGATTCAGGTTCGGGTTCGGGTTCGAGTGTGAGGCTAAAGCCACTCGCCGTGCATGTTGGTGCATGTCAGGTTTTCGGTGGTAGTGGTGTGTGTGGTGTGGTGGTGTGGTGGTGGGTGGGTGGGTGGGGGGGGGTGGGTGGGGGGGGCGACGGCTGCTTCTGGGGTGTCATGCAAAATTTCTGTGCTAATCATACTCACGCTCGACTGGCCGCTTAACACGATTGCGCGCCCAGCATCGTCAGATTTGCGCTAAAGTTAAAACTGGGCCATACTTGTCGCTTTCTGGTTGCTGCCAAGAAAGGGAACGCTTATGGACCGGTCACGTTGGATCATCATACGTCAAGCGATTCACAGCGAAGCGCGTCGGCTTGGGCGTTTGCCGCGGGCTCAATTCTCTGACGCACTGATCGTCAAGCTTCTGCTATGGACAGTCGCGCACGATCGGCCGTTGTGCTGGGCGTGTTGTCGCGAACATTATCACGGGCCGATGCGGCCGCGTCGGTTGCCTTCGGTCAGTCAGTTCACGCGTCGGGTCAAGACCAATCGCGTGCAGCAGTTGTTGCAACGCGTTCACGACCGACTCACGCGTGGCGGTCAGTCTGCATCTACATCTGCATCTGCATCATGGTTGGCATTCGATGGCAAGTCGTTGCCGGTCGGCGGTGCGAGTAAAGATCCCGACGCCCGACGCGGCTATGCGATCGGCGGATTCGCCAAGGGTTACAAACTGCACGCAGCAGTCGATGCCAAACGACGCATTATTAACTGGTGCGTGCGGCCGTTGCCCGAGCATGAGGCAACGACGGCGATGCACTTGTTGGATCGTTTGCCGTTGCATCATCGTTCGTTGGTGTTGGCTGACGGCAACTACGATCACGCGAAGTTGCATCACGCGAAGTTGCATCAAGCGGTGGCTGATCGAGGCGGCCGATTGTTGTGTCCGCCGCGTGGCGTGAGTCGATCACGCAAACGGCTACGCGCGATGCCAGCCGCGCGACGCGAGTCATTGGCGGTGTGGGCTCAATGTCCCAACGTGGCCCGTTGGGTGCATCGCGATCGCTGTTGATCGAGCAGGTGTTCAGCGTGCTGTGCAGCGCCGCCGGCGGCTTGGGGCCATTACCAGCCTGGGTGCGTCGGCTCCATCGCGTGCGTTGCTGGGTGGGCGTAAAAATCATCCTCTACCACGCCCGATTGCAAGCGAACCAAGCCAACGATTGAGAGCGGTGATGCAAAAAGGTGTTAAGCGGCCAGTCCAGCGCACCAAAATCGTGGCGATTAACCACGCCAGTGTCTCTAGGCGTGTCAATCATTGCGCTCGTCATCATCATGCTTATGGTGTGCGACACCTTCACCGCATCGATCTCGCCATCGGTCATGGCAGTCGTTCCATCACATCATCATGATTGAGTTTCCTCCCCGCATCGATTGCGAGGTACTCATGGGTAAACTCGTTGAATTCCCGATGAATGCAGTGCAGATCAGGTCCGGCCGGAATCTTGTGCGTCTGCAACTGGATAAACCGTTCAGCGATGTGAACTGATTTGGACCTGGTGGTGCGAGGTGTCCGACTAGCGTGTCGCATGATGCGGGAACAGCCATGGCGATTGAATCACCGTATGGCGTGGGTGGGGTGGGCGCGGATGCTACGACAAAACGCTCTGTATTAACGAAATTGAATTTCTATCGTTTAATACTCAGCGAATACTCGACGATCAATTGCAATCGCATCGCCATTCACAGCACATCAGGCTTTGCGAGCAGGAGTGTGCCGACCTCTGAATGAGGCCGCCAAGGATCCTGCCAACAACATCATCATTGAGCCCGGCTCAGGCACGGGTGCGAATTCGACCAAGACGTCATCCACAAGGAATGTCGAATTGTCACTCAGATGCGTATACATCATCTTGCCTAGCGACGTCGAGCTAGCCTCGAACGCGATGTCCTCGTACGTTATGCTGGAAACTGTCACATCATAGGTCTGCGTCGCCATGTCGATTTCGTAGCGCACATGATGCCATGTGTCTAGTGCAAAATTATCCGTTTGTGCTGTGGCGCCTGTCGTGAATCGAAAACTGTTGACGGCGGAAATATATTGAAATTTACCGTTAATCACGCCAGTAGTGGAACCAACCGCCTCTGCCGCATCTTGAATGAAGAACGACCCCCCTCTCAAGTTGGGGTTAGTCGAAGGCAGGTAAATGTCAAAGTCCACTGTAATAACGTCGGTCGCTGACGATGCGGTGCTCCAGCTTCCTTGCAGTCTTGTGTCGTGTACACCAGCGTCCCGGCGCGTCACCAAATAATTGGAACCTTCAGCCGGACCAGGTACGACATTATCTGTCACCTGAAGATCGTCCTGGGTTCCTTCAAGCACATACACCCAGTTTCCAGTCTGGGCCACAGGATCGGCATCCTGAGAAACATCCGGCCACGCCACGGCGGTCTTGTCTTCAAAATTATCGCTGAACACGACGTCGGCCTGAGCCGCCACCGACGAACCGCCAATGAACAACAAGGTGGTACAAAAATAAGTCGCGATAGGTTTCATAGTTTTTCTCCAAGGATTGTTGAGTTGTTTATGTACACGCCGGGTTTTCCAGCATCACTATCTAAGGGTAATCATTCTTCCCGCCTATAAAAGACGGGCAACGTCGGTCACACGTCATCAAGCTGCGGGAACAAGGGCGACCTGAAGCAAGCATTCACTAAACGTACTAGCGCATATAAGTGCACTTTTGTAATCTAACACAAAAATAGTGCAAAGCCAAGAAAAAAAACGCAGAACGATGGCGATTCCGAGGCGGCAGGCAATCCAACGGCCCGGCACGATGAGAAGCCCGCCCCGGCGTTTTTAGCCAAATACGACACGGCATCCAAGTGGTATTTTATTGTAAAATGCTGCAGATTATCAAATTACAACCAAATGCCGCCGGATTGCCCGTCCCCGCGCCCCGGCCATACTCGCTGCGGCGCGGCCATGAGGGGTCGGAAATTTTGCGGTTACATCAAAAACAAAAAAAATCAAGCCTGCGCATAAATTGGGCTTTATCTGCGTTTTTTTTGTGCTATGCTTGGGGCGAGGTGTACTCGAGGGCGGGGTAATGGGGGGCGAGTGGAGTGGAGGTGGGGGGAGTGGGGGGGGGCTGGTTTTTGTGAATCCACTCGGTGAATACAAAAAGACTGTCCCAAACGTCATGTTTTACTATTTTTTTCTAGCCACGAAAGACAAGAAGAATGATGAAACCTTTTTCGCAAATGTTTATGGCTTTATCTGTCGTTTTGATCATGCTCGTCACGGGTGATGTCAAAGCACAGGTGACAATGCAGGTCAGCACCGGAGACCAGCTTATGTTGGTGGGTGCCCCTTATGATTCGGACGCAATTAACAGAGCGAATTTTGAGTCAGTGCAGAAAGACTGGGGTATCACTCGGGTTTTCTGGCGAGGTGGACAGGATAAGTATCTTCATGAATACGCTGATTTTGTAAAAGACGAAACTATTTTACATTCATTGTTTTGGGATTGGCTCTTTGAGCACGACGAAGCTAATAGCAATGCGGTAAAAATTTGTAAGGATTTAGGTCTTAACGTTTGGCTTTGGACAGGCTTATTCGAATTTGGTGCTGACAAGGATACCGGCGGGAGCGTCCTCCTGCCTTTTTTATGGCAACACAAGCTGCGAACGAACAATCCCGAATGGTTGCCTGTCAATAAGTATGGAACAAGGCGGCAAGACGGTCCTATCGAGTTTTGCTATCCCGAAGCGCGTGCGGCATTTATTCAGACATTAAAGACCTTTTTACTCCAAGAGGGGTACGAGGGAATCGTTTTTTATACTTACGTAGAGAACTTCGGGACCAGGTACTTGGACGAGTTTGGTTTTAATCAACCGATCGTTGATGAATTTAAGAAGCGCTATGGCGTTGATATACGTACCGAGCCCTTTGATAAACAAGCATGGGCGGACCTGCGCGGCGAATATGTGACCCAGTTCCTGCGTGAACTTAAAAGCGAATTAAAGCCTCACAATATAAAAGTTGGCGTGGAGATTTCGTCAGGCGAAATCGAAAATGAAGACCCGATACCGAATCTTCCTTCGCCATGGCCCGGCATATGGTCTAAAGCGGACAAGCATCGAATTGGGCGTATATCCATGGACTGGCGTGCCTGGGTTGACGAGGGACTCATTGATGAGTTGTCTGTTGCCCGTCCTGGCGATGAGAATGTGGCTCAAGAATTATTGGATTATTGCCAGGCACATAACAAAAATGTGCAAGTCTCTGTGTGGCGACAAAAGTATCAAACCACCCCTGAAGGCGCGATCCCTCTTTACCCGGTGCTTTCTTCGGAATACGCCTTCCCCAAAGAACAGTATCAAAACCCGCCTAACAATTTTGATAATCCAGCCAAGACACTTGCCGAGGGAGACAAGTGGGAGAAGCGGCAGGTTCTTCACTTAGCCATTATAAACCGTATAACGCTTGACCTTGAAAGTATGGCGGCTGCAACAACAGACGAAGATGTTTATGTCAGACGTATGGCGATCAGTGCCTTGGGAGAATCTGGATTGCCAGAGGCAGTTCCTTTTATCGAGGCCAAGCTCGATGATCCTGAGAATGCGGTTCGTTGTCTTGCCGCAGTCACGCTTAGCAGCATGGCAGGGCCTGATAGTCTTAAAAAGATACTCGATGCAATCGTTTCGCATGGCAACATGCAATATAATCTCTTTGCGGTAACGCCAGCCGTTCGGCAAATGAAATCAAAGGGTACGCTTGGCGCAGCACAGAAAAATATGCTGCGTGATTACTTTACGCATACGAACCCCGGCGTCAGACAAGCTGTCGTTTATGCCGTCAAAGGTACGGGGCTTGCACCTGAGTTCAAGAATGAACTAATGAATATGGCAAGTAGTGATTCAGATGATTTCTGTAAAGCGACAGCGATGAGGGCTCTTCCTGTCTTTGGTATTGAAGCTGTCTTTCCTGTTCTAAAGAAGAACATGGAAGGTACAAATGAAGTCATGCAGGTTCGAGCAGCTGAGGCCTTCGAAATGCAGGCAGGGATAGGATTGCATCCTTACGAGGATAAGGTTTTGTCGTTGCTGTTACAGCAATTCAAGAAATATGGTTCTGACAGCAAAAGGTCGGATCTGGAATGGGGTTGGCGATCCGTAGGAAATGCAATTGTTGCGATTGGTAGTGCCGGTGAGGCGGCGCTTGAGGAATTGATGCGCAATCCCCAGACCGATGAACAACTCGCTGAACTTGCGTGGCGTGTTGTTTATATTCCCCAGCAGAGAAGAAAGTATGTGAATTCCTCAATAGAGCAGGATGAATTGGCACATAGAAAACATCCTACTAAACAATTTTTCAAATAGATAAATAGCCCCCCCCCACCACCCCACTCCCACGCAAACCCGATACCCCAAGCCCCTGATCCAGGGGCTTTTTTTTGTGGTGATGGTGTTGTGTGTGGGGGTGGTGAAGGGTGGTGGGGTGGGGGGGCAGGGTTCGGATGTAATACCCATCCCATTAAAAACTCGCGCGTTAGCCGCCGCCTTTATGGCGGCGCGATGGCCTGGGTTTGACGCCCGTTTCGCGCCGCCGTAAAGACGGCGGCTAACTAGCTAACTATCAAATCAAATTCACGCGCGTGTATTTTGCGGGGTTGGTCTAATTCGTTTGATGCGAAGAACGCGCGGTGACACGCCACGACTCACGTGGGTTGTGGGTTATTGGTTGAGTTGCTCGGGGGTGAGTTCGTTCATCAACGGCTTGCCGGCAATCAGACGATCGATGTTTTCGGCGAGGATGGACCAGAGGCGGGGCAAGTAGTGTTTGCCGCGGGCTGAGCCTGAGATATGGGGCGTCATGATGACGTTGGGCTTGGACCACAACGGGTGGTCGGCGGGCATTGGGTAGTGATAATGCGTGTCGAGGGCTGCACCAGCGAACCAGTGTTCGTCGAGGGCGCGCAGCAGTGGGTCGAGTTGGACCAGTGGGCCGCGTGCGGGGTTGAGCAGGAACGCGTGGCTCGGCAAGGCGCGAAGTTCCGCTTCGCCGACGATGCCTTCGGTGGCCGGGTTGAGCGGCATGGCGAGAATAAGGAAGTCGAGGCCTTGTAGAAATTCGTCTTTTTGTTCGATCGCAAACACGCGATCAGGGAGCGTGCCTTCGACGTCGCCGGTGCCTGGGACGACGTAGGTGTTGTGGCGAGGCTTGACGCCTTCACGGGCGAGGACATGCACGGTTTGCCCCATGACTTTGCACAGGCGAGCGGTTTGGCGTGCAAGACCGCCGTAGCCCCAGAAGCCGACGGTGGTTTCGCGGATGTCGCTTTCAAACCTTTCTTCGCGTTCCCATAAACCTTGATCCTGATTGCGAATCATTTGCCGCAGGTCGCGTGTGAGGTTGATCATCATGGCGACGTTCCACTCAGCAATCGAAGCGTCGAAGACACCGGAACCATTGCACGCGCGAACGCCACGCGCGGGTAGACCCAGGCCATGCAATTGGCTGTAACCGGCAGAGGCAATCTGCACGAGTTTGAGGCGTTTCATCACCTCGTGATTGGTCGGCAGGTATGAACACATCAGCACGTCCTGCTCGGCAAGCATGGCGGGATCGTGCTCGCGAGCCGGTTCTTCGTCATCTTCGCCGACGGCTGTAATGGTGATGTTTACATCGTCGCGATTTTGTAAGCGATCAATCGAAGCTGCATCGATTCGTACGTCGATCATGACGTTAAGCATGGGAAATTATTCCTTGAGGTTTACTGTATTAACGATGGCATTTTGCCCGGACGAAGCTCGCGCAAGCGCTGTGGCCATATCATCAGGCGTTTGCTTGGGCGGCAAGTACCGCAGCAACTTTGTCGTCGGCTTCGGTAAGTGACTTGCCTGGAACGTCGTTAAACTCGCCACTGCCCGGAATGAAGGGGTATTTGCGTTTGAGTTCGTCGGTGAGTGTGATGCCGAGGCCGGGCTTGGTGGGCGGGATGACTTTGCCATCACGAAGGATGAAGCTGTCGCCGATGACTTCGCTGTGGAGTGGGCCGTAGTCGGGAGCGATTTCGAGGACAGCAGTGTTTTCGCAGGCGAAGCCGACGTGGATATTTTGCATCAACGAGCCGCCTGCACCCCACGCGTGGGTGGCGATTTTTTTGTTGCGTTGATGTAGGAGATTGGCAATGTCAACGCAGAGTTTGAGACCGCCTGTGTAGGAGGCGTCGGGTTGGCCGATGTCGAAGCAGTCTTTCTCAATGAACATTTGCCACTCGGGCAGACCAGTCAAACATTCGCCGCCGGCAATGGGGACGCTGGTGCGTTTGCACAGGTCGGCGTAGCCCCACGGATCGTCGTAGTGCAAAGGTTCTTCAAAGAAGAACAAGTCGAACGGCTCACAGGCTTTGCACACGATCGCGGCGGTGTCAGCGTCCCAGATTTCAGTGCCACCGGGGCGATTTCCCATGTGGCCATCGAGGCATATTTTCACGTCGGGGCCGTATTTGTCGCGGACAAATGCAAGTTTGTCTGCCTCAATCGCAGCGGCTTCGTTGGCATCAAAAGAAAGCTCCGGCACGCCGTCGCCATAGTACGCACCCGCGCCGAGTTTGAATCCGCGAAAGCCGAGCGACAGGTAGTGGTCGATCTTCGCAGCCAATTGGTCTTTGGGGTAGTTCGAGGGGCCGCCGGTCGCGTAGGCATCGAGGCTCTCGTGCTTGCATCCGCCCAGCAATTCGTAGACGGGTTTATTTTCGATCTTTCCTTTTAAGTCCCAAAGCGCCGCTTCAATGCCATTGATCACACCAAGACCAAAGCCAGCTCGCGCCCAGAATTGTTCGCAGTGATACATCCATTGCCAAAGCTGCGGCACGTCGTCCAACGTTTTGCCAAGCAGGATCGGTTTGAAATATTCTACGGCTATTGGGTACAACTCCGCACAGCGGTAACCGTTGTACGACTCGCCTATGCCGACGAGGCCTGCATCAGTATGTACCTCGATAAACGAAGCACTGCGAAAGCGGCGAGCCTTGCTGAGAAACGGATCGTTGGTGCAAGGGCCGGTGAGCAAAACGGTGCGAACATCGGTGATAGTGGGCATGTTGAATTGTTTCGTTTAAGTGGCTGTAAATAATACGTTTTAACAGTCAAGAGCACGGCGATGGCCGTACTGGTTGTTACGGTCAAACGCGGCAAAACTTCAGTGAACAACTGCTTCCGCGTAGTCGAATCGGTTAAACACAATCGTTGCCATCCCCAACTCCTCCACCTTCAACTCGTGAGCCGATTCCCCGCCAACGGTCGTGGGCACGGGGCAGGCATCGGTCTATCGATTCGGGTCGAGGTTATGGGCATTGATTGTACGGCAAGTGTATCCATGATGACTTGGGGTCCATCCCTATCAGTCTACATTGTGCGAGCATTGGCAACCATCCCGCCATGCGGCGCGTCGTAATTTTTTTTGCAATCCGTAATCGGCCTCGCACCAGTCCATCATGCCAAGTGCTAATTGGTCGAGGTTACGCAAACTGATCCACTTGAACGGTTAGTCTGGTCCCACTCGAAAGGATCAGATTATGAAGGGCAAGCGATACACGATGGAGCAGAAGATTCGGATTCTGCGTAAAGGCGAGCAGAGGGGTGCGACGATTACGGATGTGTGTCGTGAACACCAGGTCAGTGAGCAGACTTTCCACCGCTGGAAGCGTGAGTTTGGCATGTTGGAGATCGATCAGGCCAAGTAGCTCAAGCGTGAGAACGAGCGTCTAAAGCAGATGCTTGCGGACGAGATGGTTGGCAAAGAGTTGTTGAAAGAGGCGTTGGGAAAAAAATTTTAAGCCCTGGGCACAAGCGTCAGGTCGCCCAGGCGTTTGGTAGATCGGGGCCGTTGCGTGATCCGTTCGGCGTGCCGTAATTTGGGCTCGGTTCAATTCCTCATACGTCAAGCACGATGGGGCGCAGGGATCGGACAGCCGTTCACAGAGTTTGAGGAAAATCGGTCGGGGCAAACTCAAAAAGCTGACGTGGCCGTCGATTGCCCAGGTCATCGAGCCGGGCGATGATCGCTTGGAGTCGTTCGTCGGTATCGTGGTTCAACGTCGTTAGTGGCACTTCCATCTGCACTAGTGATTGCAGGTTCAGCCGGATCGCGCGTAACTCGCTGTACATGTTGCGGAGTAATTTTAGTTGCGGATCGTGGGGACGTGCTGGCATGATTGAAATGCCTCCGTGTATCACGCCACGCCTACAACGTGGCTGGGGGTGCTGATGCGTTCGATGTAGCGAGCGGCTTCGGTGCGTCCGTGCATGGTGCGTAAAATCTGGCGAACCAGCTTGGCATCAATGGGCTTGTCGATAGACAAGGTGCCCGCGAGAAGTAAGACCTGTTTCACGATGCCGAGTCCGCCCAGGCCAAGCCCGTTGGCCAGGTCGGTGAGCAGGTTTGCCCCGTCACTGGTGAGGCGTAGTTTCTGGCCCTCCCACATTCGGCGAATCTCATCGGCGGTGTGTAGTGGGCGTGACCTGTTGCTGTTGCGTGCTTCCTCGGTGACATCGAAACGCGCGACGATTCGCCGATTCATCTGGCCAAAAAACACGCTTGAATCGGAGCACGCATCATTGATCGCGGCGGTGCCTGCCAGGATGATCGGGATGTGGCATTCATCGTGCAAATCGCGGAGCAATTCGATAGCCCCGATTTGAAGCTGGTGCGCCTCATCGATCAGCAACGGACGATCCGAGCCGGTCAGCGCGTTGATGATTTTTGATTGGGTGGCAAATAAACTGCCTTGCCCGATAGCCAGGTGCGAGGCCAGTTGCCGCATCAAACCGCCAGCGGTTCGCGTTGTGCGCCGTACACGCCATAGGATGGCGTTGCGATAGATTTGCGCAGCCGCTTCAAGCGTCATGGTTTTGCCACGCCCGGCGTCCGCGAAAATGATGCCGATGCCTTGTACGTCGATCGTTTTGGCGATCACGGCGAGCATGCGCGTGGCGACTCGCGTTTCAATGAACCCGTTGGGACGTGGCACCGCCTGGCCGCGTTCGTACTGGTCAATATAGTTATTCACCGCGCGCGTGATGCTGTCCCGGTTGGCGAGGTCGCGTGTGTTGTTACGGTGCATGAACTCGAATTTAGCCAACACCTGTTCCGTGTACGGCTCACCCATCGAACGCGCGATTTGTGGCAGTGTCAAACCATGCCGATCACGAAACGCCTTAAAATCCCCTTGCACACGTTCGATCCATTCCGGCGTCAGTTCGCCTTCGGGCAGGATGCGAGCCACGCGGCGCGTGCGTCGTTAACGATAGCTTCTAATACGTTTTCATTATGCTCGGAATTCATGCGATGTTCTCCAATAGGTCATCGTCATCATTCGTGATGGCTGGGGGTTGGTTGAAAAAGTCATTCAGGTCATCATCGTCGTCGTCAATCGGAGCGAGTTGCGATGGATCAAACGTCCAATCAAGCAGATCATCCGCATCATCCATCGGCTCGATGTTCTGGCTTTTTTGCGCATCCGCTGAGCCATCCAGTGGCGTTTCAACAATCTTTAATGGCGATTTAACGGTTGCTTTTTTCTTATCGATTTGCTGTTTAGCCACCAGTTCAGCCGTGGTCAGGTATTCGTGATAATTACCTTTGGCTGCCAAGTCGCGTGATTTGCGATAGGCCCGTTTCTTGCGGATGACTTCCTTCACGGTTTCGGCGGGTGTGCCTGCGGTGATGCGCGTGTTGACGGGTACATCGCACAGGAACGAACCATCCATGCGGTGAACACGCACGCGGCTGATATCAGCATCATCGTAGGCGATCCGGACTTCCTGCCCCTTGGTGAGCGGTGCGGTTCATCCGTGGGTTGCGTTGCTCACAAGTTGATTGCTGTTGACGGTGCGTAGCCATGTTGAACGAATGTCGCCGGACAGTTCTTCAAGTTTCAACATGCCGTCAAGTAAATGTTCACGCGCTTCGCAATGCTTTTTCAAAATTTCCTCGGCGGTGGGCATGTCGTTTTTGCAATCGTCGCACACCTGGCCTGATTCAAGATCAACAAATTCGGCTTCGAGTGCTTCGAGTTTTTGAGCAATGTGATCCACCAGTTGAAGCACAAGGTTTGAGAGTTGGTAAGCCGGGTCGGCTTGATGTGTGCGTGGCACGCCATCAGCGGGCGCGTGTTTAAGAATCCCATCACGCACGTGCTGGGCAACGTGCGCGGGCAACGGTTCGTAGTTGGTATCGCTGCCATCCATGCGATGGCGTAAACGTTCGATCGCTTCGGGTGTGGCCGGGCCAGCGGCTTGCACTTGCACGGTGCCCCAGCACTCGGCGTGTTGTCGGCCATCCTTATCAACGATGATGCAAAGCTGATCGGTGTAATCGATCACGATGCCATCGGTTTCATAAATCCAGACACGGGCACCGATGGGCACCGGTGCGCCGAGTCTCGCATCCATTTCGCCAACCTTCTCGCCATGGTGGCCTAATTCGGATCGCTCGCCGAATGGGCCGGTGTTGGAGTTTTCATCGGCGTTGGTTGCGGGAGTGGGTGGAATGGTCTGCGATGGCGGCGCGTCGATCGCGCGATGCCGGTGAGAATTGGGGGTTGATGTAGAGATTTGGTTTGGTACATTCATGATGAGTCCTTCGTTAGAGCGTTTTGCGTAATTTCTGTCCAAATGAAACTCGCGCTGGACTGATCGCTTAACACCTTTTTGCATCACCGCTCTCAATCGTTGGCTTGGTTCGCTTGCAATCGGGCGTGGTAGAGGATGATTTTTACGCCCACCCAGCAACGCACGCGATGGAGCCGACGCACCCAGGCTGG